>NZ_CP092370.1:2625842-2954073 GCF_028473145.1 Flavobacterium sp. CBA20B-1 | reverse complement strand
TTTTATTAAAGATAATAGTGTTTAATAATAGTGTTTTAGAGAGTTACATAAAACACATTTACGTTTACAAATATGTGAATAAAAATCATCAAAAAAAATGATTTTACTATTTGATTTTTAGAAATAATATTGTAAGTGGATTTTTTATTGGAATTATAAAATTTTTGAAACATTTTTTTATGCAAGAACACAAAATTAGCATACGTGTGCGATACGCCGAGACCGACCAAATGGGGGTGGTTTACCATGGAAATTATGCCCAATACTTTGAGATGGGGCGCGTGGAATGGCTTAGAAACAAAGGGATTTCATACAAAGAACTTGAAAAAAGCGGTGTGATGCTACCGGTGGTTTCTTTGAGTATGAATTATAAAAAACCTGCCTTTTCGATGATGTTTTAACTGTGGTTACCAAGATGGTGTTTATTGGTGGCGTGAAGATTGAATTTACCTATGAAATTTACAATCAAAACCATGACTTATTAACAACTGCCCACACTGTTTTGGTCTTTGTGGACATGCAGACAAAACGCCCGATTGCTGTACCCGATTTTTTGATGGAGTTGGTGCGTTAAATTATACCATCTATAAAACCTAAAGCAATAAAATATTTTGCTCAAGAAAAATATACAAAATTGTGATTACGAGAAATTGTGAATTAAAAAACTATAGCTACTTTTTTTTATTATATTTGATATGTTAATTTTTTAACAAAAAAATAGCAAGCAATATATAAACATCTTAAAAATAAAAATCATGAAATTAGGCGCATTCTCCATAAGTTTGGCAGTAAAAGACATTCAAAAATCTAAAGCTTTTTACGAAAAATTGGGATTTGAATACAAAGGTGGAAATATCGACCAAAATTGGATCATTTTAAAAAATGATAATGCTGTTATTGGACTCTTTCAAGATATGTTTGAGGGAAATATTATTACATTTAACCCGGGTTGGGACAATGATGCGCAAAATTTGGAAACATTTGATGATGTAAGAACCATACAAGAGCATTTAAAAAAGCAAGGAATTGCATTAACTGCAGAAGCAGATCATAACACATCAGGCCCCGCTCACATCACACTAATCGATCCAGATGGTAACCAAATATTAATTGATCAACACAGATAAATTTAACAATGAAAAATATTAGAATTGAAGTAAAATGGGCGCTACTTTTTGCAATCATGAGTTTAGTTTGGATGTGGCTAGAAAAACTCAGCGGCTTACACAGTACGTATATCGATTATCACATGTATATAACCAACTTGTTTGCAATTCCTGCTATTTGGTTTATGGTTATGGCTTTAAAGGATAAAAAGAAAAATTTTTACAATGGCATCATGACTTATTAACAAGGATTAATTTCCGGAGTCATCCTATCTGTATGCATCGCTATATTAAGCCCTATAACACAATGGATTACTTCGTATGTCATAACTCCTGAATACTTTCCAAACGTAATAAAACGCTCAGTAGAGTTGGGTTCCTATCCATCCACATCTGCGGCTGAAGCATACTTTAATTATAATAACTATGCCATAAAAAGTGTCATCGGAGCGCTAGCAATGGGTATTGTTACTACTGCAATTGCAATGATTTTTATTAGAACAAAGAAATAATCTAAAATTTTAAATATATAAAATGGCAACAGTACACACTTACTTAAATTTCAACGGAAATTGCGAAGAAGCGTTCAATTTCTACAAGTAGGTTTTTGGGGGAGAATTCACTTACCTTGGAAGATTTAATGAAATGCCTCCGCAAGAAGGAATGCCACCAATGAGTGAAGCCGATCAAAATAAAATTATGCATGTTGGTTTACCAATTGGTTCAACAGTTTTAATGGGTAGCGATATAGGTGGTGAATGGGCACCGGCATTTTTGCAAGGAAATAATTTTTCAATCTCGATTAATCCTGAAAGCAAAGAAGAAGCAGATCAATTATTCAATGGTTTATCGGCAGGTGGACAAATTACCATGCCCATGGCTGATACTTTTTTGGGGTGCTTATTTTGGTATGTTTACCGATAAATTTGGTATTAATTGGATGATTAATTTTGAATCACATCAAAATGCATAAATGAATATAGAAGATTTGTTTAAAGATAAAACCATAAAAGCAAAAGCAAAAGTCAAAATTTTGGGTGAATGGTTACTAAGCGATGAAATGCCTATTGAAGAATTATTGGCTTTTGCAGAACAACAAAAATCCACAGACAAAGCAACTTGTATAGAAGCAATAGAATGGGCTACTAAGAAAACTCCCAGTATTGCAAACGAAGCTGTTTTTGAATATGTTACTGAATTGTTGAAAGAAGAAGAACCACGCTTGAAATGGGAAAGTGCTAAAGTGATAGGAAACACTGCAAAATTGTATCCTGAAAAATTAGAGAAAGCTATAGTCAATCTTTTGCTTAATGCGGAAAACGAAGGCACAGTTGTGCGTTGGGCAACAGCATATTCCCTAGCAGAAATCATAAAATTAAAAACAGAAAACAACTGGATATTAGTACCAAAAGTAAAAGTTCTTTGCGAAAATGAAGCAGACAATGGTGTTAAGAAAAAATATACAGACGCATTGAAAAAAGTTAAAAAATAAATACAGTTACAAAAATCTATAGTACATTCAGCATCTATTTTTTTGCTCAGTATAGAAAAATGCTCGGAGACATATCTTTGAGCATTTATTTATAATGTAATATCATTTTAGAAATGCAATCATTAAGAACTTTTCTAAGAATTATAACATTAATAATCTAGTAAGATACTCAATCAAATGCAACATGACTCTTAATGTATAACTTCAAATAAAATCGAAAAATCTATATTGTCTTCGATCGTGCCTGCACTATATTCACAAAGAAAACTGTTTGCATTTTGCGGGCTTTAAATTTCAATACTTCCTTATTAGGTCCTTCAAAAAGCTCGTCTAAAGTTTGCATCCAATAAAAAAGCCAAGTGCCAAAATTGTGTGCCGTAACATTATGTTTCATTCTAGCATCAACTTTATTGTGTGTTTCAATTGGGTTGCCTTTATACTTTTGAGCTCCGAAAAGATGTTGTTCCCAGAAATCGGTAATCTTTTGTAAATGAGGTTCCCAATCGGTAATTATCGAATTAAAAATAGGTGCCAATTCGGCATCACTTCGCACTTTTTCATAAAAAATTCGAACCAATTGCTCTAAATCATCTCGGCTTTCAATATCGTGCTTCATTTTTATTTTCTTTGTATAAAATTACAAACTATTTACAATAAAATTGCTTATAATTTTATAAAATACTTATTTTTGCATCCAAATTAAACAAAGAAAAAAATGGCAGGTACAAGAACATTTACAATGATTAAACCAGACGCTGTAGAAGCTGGAAGTATTGGTGGAATATTAAACATGATTGCTGAAGGCGGTTTTAGAATCGTTGCAATGAAATTAACGCAATTAACAGTTGCTGATGCTAAGAAGTTTTACGAAGTGCATGCAGAGCGCCCATTTTATGGTGAATTAGTAGAATTCATGTCGAGAGGACCGATTGTTGCAGCAATTTTAGAAAAAGAAAACGCAGTGGAAGATTTCCGTACATTAATCGGCGCTACCAATCCGGCTGATGCTGCGGAAGGAACAATCCGTAAAAAATATGCAAAATCAATCGGTGAAAACGCAGTTCACGGTTCAGATTCTGACGAAAATGCAGAAATTGAAGCTGCTTTCCACTTTGCAGGAAGAGAACAGTTTTAATTAACTGACACAGATATGTAAAATCCACCCGCTAAAGGTGGATTTTTTTATCTAGGTATTTTTTGATAGTTTTGCATCCATTATTTTAATCTAAGACTTAAAAAATAAATTATAAAAAAAATTTATACTTTTTTATCAATTGCCACAATAAGCGTATTTGGTTTAACGGCATGTTCTAGCGACGATCATACAGCAACACCAGAACCTCAACCTACAAACCAGTTAGTTGGAAAGTGGGATTTGCAAGCCATGGATATGAAACTTGAAATGGAAGGAAATGTTGTTTTTGACGAAAAAGATATACTCACAAAAGACAGCGGAATTATTGTTCAGTATGATTTTAAAGCAGATAACAACGTTACATATTATATGTACACGCCAGCAACTGCTCAAACAGAAGAAAGAGAACAACAAGGTACAGGAACGTATCAAAAAAATGGAAACACCCTTACAATTACCGCAGATGGTGCTCCTCAAACTTTTCAAATTTTATTGCTTGAACAAAATAAATTACACTTAAATCTTAAACAAGAAGATGAAAGTACTAAAATAAATATTACACAAAAATTTGTGAAAATTTAATCCAAAAAAAAAGTCGTTTCAGAATAGACATGAAACGACTTTTTTTAATGATGATTTTTTTACTTCACCTCTCTGATAACTTCTATATAGCCTGTTTTGTAGGGATTATTCAGAATATATGCAGTATAAAAATAGGTGCCTGATGGTAATATTCTATTATTGTTGTCTTGACCATACCATTCATTCGTATAATTATTTTTAGAATATACTTCTTGCCCATATCTATTAAAGATAACAATTCTACTCACAAAGAAGTACGACAAATCTAGGTAATCATTATCCCCATCGCCATTAGGAGAAATTCCACGAGGAATATTAAATTCGGGAAGATCTGTATCCGAACATCTAGTACATACCGGGTTTGGATCAACTACATACTCAGAACTAACATCTACGCTGTTTGTAAAAACACCTTTATGATCTGCGGGTACTCTTAAACGAACTTTATACTCTACTACCTCATTAGGGTTTAAAGCATTAATTGTATCTATCAAATCACCGGTACCTGATTTGCCATTTCCACTCCAACTCATCTCCGTTGTGGCATGTGGCATTTCATCTTTCACAAGTACATTTAATGCTCGTTGAGGTCCTTTATTGGTTACTTTTATTGAATATTCTAAATAATCGTTTGGAATATAAAGTTCTCTAAAATCATCTTTAACTGCATCAAGATCTGCAACTAATGCTTCTACTGTTGCTGTATCTTTATTATTTTTAGTATTTGTATCTTCAAAATCACCAGCAACTGTTGCAGTATTTACATAATCACCCGAAGATCCAATGGTGCAATCTATTACTAAAGTTTGTGATTCATTGGGCGCTAATGAACCTATATTCCAAATACCTGAGGTATTGTTATAAACACCTTTAGTTGTAGTGGAATTAACATACACTAAGCCTTGCGGCAGTATATCGGTGGCAATGGCGTTGGGTTCAGTAAAATGCGGATTTCGGTTTGTAACGGTTATTGTGAAAGTTACATCCAAATCTTTTTGATACGTGCGTTCTTTTACTACTTCCAGATCTGAACATGGTTCAATTTCTACATCTAAGGGTACAGATACATTTGATAATCCGCAGTCGCGCATCACTTGAACAGAATAACTCCCCGATTCAGTAACTCGAAGGGTGTTATTAGTAGTTGTTTGATAATTTATTTCATCTTTATACCATACATATTGACTGTAACCATCCTCGGCTTCTAATGTTACACTGCAGTCACTATTTCTTCTTGCGAACACGGGAGGATCAGCAGCTTCACCAAAAGAGGAGAAAAATGCCGACATGGAAAAGCCTCCACCTTGCTGCACCAAACTTGAGGTTAATGGCAACGTTGAGGTGATAATTAGATTGGCTGGATTATTTATTTGTATATTATCAAAAGTAATGAGATAAAAACCGGTTGTTCCAATAGGTACTCTTAAATTTCCGGTAAGCACTTCGATATTTTGTCCGTTCACAAAAACCGGCACCGTATTACTTTCAATAATGCAAAATCCATAGTAGGGTAAGTTTCCATTATTATAGTCTATAAACTTTTTGGTTTGAATATTCAACGATCCTGAACAACCTCCAATAGGCAAAACAGTTGAAATATCGGTTTCGCAATCAACAGCTGTTCCTGAATAAACAATTATAGGTTGATCAGAAGTAATCATTGATGATGATAACAAATCTAATCCATTTCCATGGTAAAAAGTATAGGAATCACCAGCGTTTAAAAACATTGATAATGGTGCACCGGCTACAGTTCCGTTTGCATTGAAATTTTGAATGGTAATTATAGTATTGTTTTTTGAAGCAACAATCGTAGTTTGTTCCGAACCAAAACCTTGTTGAGACTGAGCGATTGTTGGTACGCTTCCTTCTCCACGCACCACCATATACTTTGTTCCTAATGATTGAATAGGTGCAATTTGATCAAATGTTCCATCTTCGCCATCTTGACCAGCTGCTCCACAAATTTGCGGAGTATCGCCATAATTTCCTGTATTCATAACAATGGGCTTATCTGCAGTTATTAAAGATCCCATAGGCGCGTTAAACAAATAGCTTTGTCCTTTATTCAATGAAATAGTGCTCGCAGGTAAATAAACCAATGTATTATCTTCTGTTGCCATAACCGAATATACAGGAGCTCCCATATTTAAACCTTGAACAGAATTTCGATAGTACCCTACCCTGAATTCCAAACCTAATCCTTCCGAACCAAAACTTACTAATGATGCATTTCCTTTTATGTTAGCCACAGTACTTCCAACTGCATCTGAAGCAATATTCCTAACATTTACCATTACTGGATGTGTGGCCTCTATGATTAAACCTTTATCGTTTTCGATAATATTCAAATTGTTTTTAGGTGTAGTTGTGAAAGCACCCGTAAATATGTACGAAACTGGATTGTTTTCAGTGACATTCAAAGTAGTAACCAAAGTACCATCACTCTTACTAACTTGTACTACTACATTTACATTGGGTTCTATAGTTCCTATAACTATTTCGTTAGCATTGTTCCAATATTGCCAAGGAGCTGGGGCTATATAATGTTGTTCATAGTATTGACCAAAGCACACACTAGAAAATAACAACAAAAAAAGAAAGTATATGTTTTTCATAAATTAATTTATATTTCAACAAATATACAATCAGATTCATTAAAATAAACACTTTTTTAATAAAATATATCAACTTATCAAACTTGATTCTAAATTCTATTTT
Source organism: Flavobacterium sp. CBA20B-1 (assembly GCF_028473145.1). Lineage (NCBI taxonomy): Bacteria > Pseudomonadati > Bacteroidota > Flavobacteriia > Flavobacteriales > Flavobacteriaceae > Flavobacterium > Flavobacterium sp. CBA20B-1. Next base: position 2,947,037 of record NZ_CP092370.1, on the reverse strand, counting down.
TAAACTATTGGGTAATTTTCAAAATAAATTATATTTGCCTAGTATTTAGAGAAAAAATCGATTGTTATAATAAAAAAATTAGCCTAAAAATCTCCGTGTTTTTCATTCACTTTTCGTACTATTTTTATTGATTTTAACGAATAAGTTATCATATTAATTTTATAGTAATATATGGATATTTAAATTGCATTTTTTTAAAAAAATTAATGAGGTAAGTTTCCTATTTGCAAAAAAAAAACGTAAAACAAAGATGATCATTAAGTATTCTTAATAAATGAAAACATTTTTACAAAAACGAAAATACGAACTGCTTCTTGCAGCACTTATTCAACATCTTTTTATTGGGATTGTGGTACAAGATATTCCCTTTTATATAGAAGTGTTGTGGCCGCTTAATATGGTATTTTTAGGGTTGGCTAGTATTGGTGTGTTTATTGAAAAAGGCAGAGCAAAAAACATCATAAAAAATGTTTTAACCATCTTGGTAATAGCTCTTCCGGTGCTGCTCCCCTTTTTTAAGGAAATCACATGGTTTATGATGCTTTTAAATATTTGCTATGTAATTTTTTATTTTTTCATTTTTCTTGAGATTTTTAAGTTTTTAACAAAACCCAGCTATATCAATACAGATATCATCTCGGCATCGGCTTGCGGATTTTTATTGTTGTTGGAAGCATTTGTATTTATGTTGCAAATTTTTGCATACATCGATCCAAATTCGTTCAAAGGTCTTGACTATAGCAGTCCGGCACACACGTTTATAGATTTGGTTTATTTTTGCTCTATTACCCTAACCACAATAGGCTATGGCGATATTACACCTAATTCGTATCAAACAAAACTCATCACGTCGCTTATTGGTATCATTGGTCAATTTTATTCGGTTGTTTTAGTGGGAATTATCATTAGTAAATTTTCTGGTAAAACAAACACGAATTAGTCATTCATTTCTAAAACAATACTTTTCAGTATCCTAATTATTAAAAAACATGAACGCAGGAAGAAGATTTAGCCCAACAGAGTTCATCATGTGGACCCGCAGAACCATTTACAAAGTTTTTATACTTTCTTTAATCCCCACATTGTGTTATTTTTTAGGCGCCCATTTTTTATCGTTGCCCTGGCAGCCCATCACCATTTTAGGTACGGCTGTGGCTTTTATCGTTGGTTTTAAAAACAATGCCAGCTATGCCCGCTTGTGGGAAGCCCGCCAAATTTACGGTGCCATTATCAACGACAGCCGTTCGTTTGCTTATTCGCTTCGCGATGCTTTAAATGGATCCAATAACGAGGTTAAAACGATTTTTTACAGACACTTTGCATGGTTAACTGCCCTGCGTTTTCAACTACGTGATCCGCGGACTTGGGAAAATATGACCGAAAAATCAAATGAAGAATATTTACAGTATTATACAATACCCGAAAGAGTATCTAACATTGAAAAAGAGTTAAAACCTTTTTTGTCAGCAGATGAATATTCATACATCTTACAAAAGAAAAACCGTGCCACACAACTTTCGGCCTTGCAGTCAAAACATTTGGCACAATTGTACAAAGACGGTGCTATTAACGATTTTCAATGGAATTTACTGCAACAATCGCTAACAAAATTTACCGATCATCAAGGGAAAGCAGAGCGTATTAAGAATTTTCCGTACCCGCGCAACTTCAGTTCTATAACCACTTACCTACTGTTTTTGTTTGTGTTGTCTGTTCCGTTTGGTTTGCTGAATGAATTTGACAAACTAGGCGCAAATACTATTATCGAAGGGTATTCGGTTTGGTTAAACGTACCTTTTTCAATGATTTTAACTTGGGTATTTATCACCTTAGATACCGTTGGCGAAAGTTCAATGAATCCTTTCGAGGGCAGTGCAAACGATGTTCCCATTACACAAATAAGCCGCACCATCGAAATTGATATGCGTGATATGTTAGATGAAGAAAATCTTCCACCAGCAATTACGCCGACGAATAATATTGTTTTATAAAGAAGCTTTCGATACTGTAGAGTTAAAAAAACAAAACCACATAGATTTAAACTATTTACGTTTTAATCTATGTGGTTTTTATTATTTTTGGGATACTCATTATTTTAAAAATCGCCCATAAACCTTAGTGTAATGTTCGATTTTGCATTTGGATCAGGAATTATGATATGTCCTGCAGGGTCATCTTGGACATCTCTGTAAGACCGAATAATTTTCATGGATAACCGATCGTTTGCATCAAGTTTTAAAACACCAGCTGCATTGATTGCAATGGTAAAAAAACCAATTGGATAGGCCTTGGTGCCTTCTAAATTAAAGTTTGCACTATTATCTACCGAAGCATCTACACCATTTACATAGATTTTCATATCTAGTTGATCTCTTTTATTTTGAGTTGTTCCGCTGTTTTTTCTAATAAATGATGCTGCCTGAACGTGGAAATACCCTGACTTTTTTACTACCAACTCCCCTGCTGTGTTTATTTCAAAACTTGGGGTGTCGTTTGTGTTTATCACATCAAATTCAAGTGTTCTGTTGTTTGTTGCTACATTTTCTGTCATGTTTCCTTCCTTAAACGTGCTTTTTGTAGAAACATAGGTTATCGATTTATTGTTTGTAACATTGCTAAGCGATAAAAACGGGTTCCATTGCACGCCGTCCCACCAATAAAAACCTCTTTGTGTGCTGTCTGCAACATTTAAAAAAACCAACAAGCCTTTTTCTTTGGTATCGGTAGTGTTTAAAACACTCACTCGTGGAATAATGATACCTGATGTGTTGGATGGATTTGCTTGATTTGCAGCGACAATGTCTAGTGTGGCTTGGGGTGTGTTTTTATTAATACCTGTTTGAGCAAAAGTTAAATTTGTTTGAGCAAACATTGTAGCTATTAAAATTAAAACGCTTTTTTTCATACTTAATCTAAATTTATCAATGTTAAGGTATATGGTGTATTTACACTAACGGTATTAGGAATTGTTGTACTGCCACGCGTTGTACGAATTGTTAACACATCGTCTTTGGTTAAATTTACAATAGCAGCAATATAAAACGTAGCTGATCTTCCATCAATAGATCCGCCTGGAGCAGAATCAACAGATGTTAAAGTTCCCGCTGTTCCGTTGATCAAAATGTCTGTAGTATATTGACTGGCTTGGTTACTTGCTGTTTTATAAATACCTCCTGTAAAAATGAGATAATATTTTGCTGTTTTTCCTACTTTTAAACCTCCGTTTGTTGTTAATGAAAAACTAGGGTCTAAACTATTTATAATTGTTAATGGAACAAACCTTGAATCTGTACCTATTCCTGTGATATTATTAGGTGTAAAGGCATTTCCGCTTACAATGGTTTTGGAAGTGTCTAAACCAATGGTTTTAAAATCTACAATATATTCCCAGCTATTGGTCGCTGCATCCCAATAATAAAACCCTTCTAAATTAGAATCGGTTGTATTTCGAAGAAATATTAACATGGCATTTTGATCGTTCGTTGGATTTGTTGCAGGAAAACGGTCTAAAACCGGTATTCCTAACCCTGCGCTTGATTCTGGTGTTACCGCATTTTGAGATTCAATATGCAATGCTGCTTTGGGAGTTTGTGTGCCAACACCTGTAAGTGTTTGTGCTTTTACAATTAATGTTGCCAAAAGTAAAGCGGTAGTGAAATATACTTTTTTCATAAAACTAATTTTGTATAAAGTACAAGGTTAAATTATTAATACCGAAAGCCTCATAATTGCTTAAGGTTGTAACAGTTGACCCTACATTTGACTTGTTAACACTTGCGGTGAGCTTATCGCCTGCATTTAATCTTTTCAAAAAACTAAAAGACGCGCTGGTTGATGACACTTCTTCTGCGGCAATTGATGTTTGAACAGCTGAGGCTGCCGTGCCATTCACTAAGATTGTATAGGTGAAATTTGCTTGCTCATTGGCTCCTAGTGGCTTTTTAGAATTTGCTGTAAAAGAAATAAGGTACAAGCCGTTTTTACCCACTGTAATCTCGTTATTATTTACCGAAAAACCATCGGTAGATGCTTTTAAAAAACGTGAAAAGTTTATAGTTCTCTGGGGAGAAGTACCTGTATAACCCTGTCCATCAAAGGCATATATCGTTTCGTCTAAATCTCTGTTCAGCACTTTTGTAAATGGTACCCAATTGGATCCATCCCAATAATAAAACTCGTCGTTTAAAGTGGCATTACCTGATAAATAAACCAACTGACCCAATCTTGTGGGGTTTGTAACCGGAAAATTTTGAACTCTGGGTACCAAAATTCCATCTTGCCCCGTGGGGTTTGTTATAGACGAAGGATCTATATGCAGATTGGCCTTTGCATTTTTTGTGACTATTCCCGATTGAGAAAAGGCAGAAAAACTGCTGAATAAAGCACTATATAGTAGTACATTCGTTATAGATATATAATATTTCATAACAACTTCATTAATTTGTGTATCATTTTTTTACAAAAAGAACAATTGCTATATGCTCTATTAAATATTAATTGGTAATAATGTTCCCTAAAACATTATAAAAGCATATATCAAAAGCAAAATTAAACTTTATTACCATAAACTCTAGCATAATAAATATAGTATTTTGTTTATATGTAGAACAAGTTCTACATCACACTTATTAAAATTTGATATTTTTATAACTCAATTAGGTGGATTGCTCGTACTTGAAAAAGGAATTTAAAAATTTTGAAAAGTGAAAAATTGGTGTTGCGTATGTATTGTTCTTAACTTTCTAATTGCTCAGAATATATCTGGTCAATCACGGAAAGAAGATACTTTATTCCTTAAAAAAGACACTGATTACGGAAGCCTGCAATCAGTTTTTATCGAAAAAAATAAAAATAGCGTATTTTATAATTATATTCTCGATTTTGAATTTGATGAGTTTGACAAACAGCATTTTCAATGGTCACTTGATTATTTAATGAAAAACAAAATCTCGTTAACAAAACAAAAAAATATACTTCCTTCAAACAAATGGATTCAGATTAAGTTTTTGAATAATGATTTCTATGCTTATCATCCGTGCGACTTTTTTACATTTTTTCAAGCATCAATCACAGACTCAACTTATCTTGAAATAACGGGCGAAGGTCCAGTTGCGAACAAAATTCTCAGTCAAAGAAAAATAAGCAATGCTACTTTCGAAATTAAAACCACTGGAATGTATCAACAAAACAGAACAATAAAAATATATCTCATAAATCAAGATAAAGGCATTGCTGTTTTTGAAGAACATTTAAATGACGGTTCTCAATTTCGGTATTTGATGGCTGAATCAAACAAAATAAAAAAATTGCCCTTCATAGTAAATCGCTGTGATAATTACAAACAAGAGGAATTTGAATTTGAAGAACCAGATTTTGAAAGATTAATCAAAAATCTAAAATAATGAAAAAACTTTTTTCACAACTCCCAACTTGGTTAGTATTATTGGTTGTAATGGCACTTTTTACACTGGTGTTTTTCAATATATACATCCTGGCAATTTTGCCTTTGGTTGTAGGAATTTTTGTTTATTTTATCACAAAAACCCAACGGACTTTTATTAAAAAATACTATACTTCAATTGATAATTTACCCGAAGGTTTTGTGAAAATTGAAGGAAAAATAGAAGCTGAAAAAACCTTGGAATCTCCTTATTTCAAAGAAGAATGTATCTCGTACACATACAAAGATGCAACCATTGATTATGACGACGAAACTGGTAGCGAATATACAAAAAATGCTATTCTGAAAAGTGAATTTCAGGATTTTTATATTTCAGATGCTACCGGGAAAATCAAAGTAAATTCTAAGGGTTTAGATATTTCATTTTTGTCGATCAAAACCAAATTAATTGGCAAAAAAAGACACACCGAACGAACCCTAAAAAATGGCGACGAAATTACCATTATAGGAACCGCTGTGAAAAATAATGAAAACAAAATAGAATTACAAAAATCCGACAAAAATCCGTTCACAGTAAGCGATCATACCAACATCAATAATCAAAAACAAGTGTTTCGAACCATAAAATTTTTCCTGCCCTACATCATTTTTATGTATATTTTGGTAAACTATTTTCTTTTCGCACCCTTGAAAATAAACATTAAAGAAAATGAAATCTTTCCATATTTTGCGATTTTTGGAATGCCAATTTTAGCTGTAATTTTGGGTATTATCGGAAATCAATTTGAAGGTTTCATTAAACAATTCCTATCCAATTTCGCAGGAATCTGTTTTTTTGTGGCACTCCTCACTATTCCTTTAATATGTTTATTTTATATCATTGAATTAGAATTTTCCCGAATCATTTGCATTTGGTTGAACATTTTAGTTTGTACAACTTTGGCTTTCGTTTTTGATTATAAAAAATTAGATGGCGTTTTTGATGAAAAATAAATTAGACAATGATGAAAAAATTGACACTTTTTTTAATAATAACAATCACAATAGTAAGCTGTTCTATAAACCGGAAAAATTATCCAACTTCTTTGAAAGGACAAAAATGGACTTGGGAAAGAACTTTTGACAGAGGAACTTCGGACGGAAAAGAATGGATTTTTACATCTGATACAAGTTTTATCGAAAAATCTTGGTATTCTGGTGGAGCGTATTGGACGAAGACCTTTTCTGGCAAATACTATTACGATGAAAAATCTAAGACTGTTTTTCTAAAGTATGAAAAAAATTCACAATTAAAATTCAGTAAATCATCAACTAAAAAAGCCGTTCAGCTTATTGAAACAAATAACAAATTGATGCCTAGATTTTATGATAATTGGAGACTAGAAAACAATCAATTGAAAACTTTAAATCATAAAGAAATACCAACTGATAGTTTGGTTATTTTTGATTTGAATGGGACTTTTAATTTCAAAATTGAAAAGGTAAAAAAATAGAATTACAAAAAAATGGTACAGCAAAAAACACCTATACAAAGATTTTACAATAGAAATCATTACCCAAGACAACAAAAAATTGGAGTGCAAACCAATCGAGTAATTAGACCATATACATTTACCAATAGATGTTTTTAGCTATCGTGGCTATTATTAATTTAAAGTTGAAAACACTCCAAAAAACATCAAATCCTATGCAATCAAAATATATTTTTCTTCCGTTGTTGTTCATTATTTTTGGTCTAAACGTTTATGGGCAACATAAAGAATTGGTTGTCAATACCCAAAAATTTCACATTGAAATTAAAAAAGGTAATACTTCCAATGTTTTTGATGAAGAAACAATTCATTTGTACAGAGGAAATCAGGAACTTCTTACGCATACAGTTTTTAAAGAAGAAGGAGATTGCAGTTCTATCAGTGTTGAATTGGGAACATACAAAACCACCGCAAACTCAATTATTTTTTATTCCTATTGGGCAACAGCAGACAGAATGCCCACTTTTGTAGTGCCTTTTGGTTTTAGAAAACAAATCTATTCCGTTGATAAAAATGGAAAACTCGCATTGGTAAAATCCGAAATTTATATGGAAGATTACCTCCAAAAAAATGCAGAAAATGAACGTATTTATCAACAAAATGAAGAATGGAAACACCTTGGATTGCCATTTCTACACGAAAAACCTAAAACTTCTTTTCAGCAATCCGCATTAAAAAATTATATAAAAAACATCGAAGAAAAATACCATTCCCGATTTGTTTCAGGAAAAGAAAAAAAATCCCTCGAAGCGGAAGTAAGACAAGCAATGAAAACAGAAATTGCAGAAAATACAAGCGATTGGATTCCGGGAGAAATCTATGGGAATGTGAAAAAATAATAAACAAAAACCATCAAAATGTCAAAATTAAAATCACTTTTTATTATAGCAACCATTCACATTTCATTTGGTGTGTATTCGCAAATTTCAATTCCGAAGCATTATCAAATTTTAGAAAAAAGTCCTGCCAATGGTAGAAAAATGGAAAAAATTACGCTCGATTTGGATAAGGATAACCAAAAAGATGTCGCATTGATAGTACAAAATACTTCAGAATTTGCAGATTATAAACTCCTTATTTATCTGTCGAGTCTCAATAAAACCTTTCAACTAAAACTCATTAACGAACACGATATGAATATTTATCCCGTTCAAATAAAATCCAAAAAAAATGTGTTGGAAGTGGGTTATTTTCTGGATGGGACTGCCGCATTCGGAAGATTTTTCAAATTAAGATTTGATGATATAAATATGAAAATGAGACTTATCGGTTATGATAGTGGCTATAGAGTTGGACCAGCTGAACATTGCAGTAAATCCTATAATTTACTTACAGGAGATTATGAAGTGAAAAATCAAAAATCAATTCCCAAAAACCACATCGAAACCTTTAAAGGAAAGAAAATTTACCCGCCTATTTACCTTGAAGACATCAATATTAAAACTTTAGAAAAATTAGATAAAATAGGGAGCGAATTCGAGCTTTAATACAATTTTAAAACACAAAACAATGAAAAAAATAACATCAATACTCATCATCATTTTTGCTGTACAAAGCAGTTTTGCTCAAAAACTTATCAAAGACATCGACTTTGATGCAAAAAAGACAGCATTTATGTAGATGAAAAAGAATCGCGAATTTTTTGTAGATTATCCACTCAAAATTTCAAAAAAATAAAAAGTCAACTAATTGAGACTTGAATTCAACTAATAATCTATCCAATCGTACTGCTGCTTTATGGATTATTTGCGTGGGGCGGTTATAAAATAATACGGAAATAGAAATTATTACCCTAAGAAAAATTCACAAAATCACCCCTCCTCTTTTCTTGCAAAGTAATTACTCATTATGGTAACAAAACTTATTATTGTGGCAGTGCTTACGGGCATTATTATTGCTGCAACTAAAGGCGATAAATTGTTTGAAAGTGCAAAACTTAAGCCCACAACATTATAGGTAAGTGCCAATACATAGCTCATTTTTATGGTTTTCATGGCGTTTTTGGCAAACTGTAAAAAATAGGGCAATTTAGTAAACGATTCTGCATCGAGTATGGCGTCGCTTGCGGGTGTAAAAACATTTACGTTTTCTGAAATCGATATACCAACATTGCTTTGTGCCAAGGCGCCGGCATCGTTCAAACCATCGCCAATCATTAATACATTATGATTATTTTCTTGCAATTTTTTAATAAATCGCAATTTATCATCGGGTTTTTGATTAAAAACAAGCTGCGTGTTTTTAGGCATTAAGCGCTCTAGCATGCGTTGTTCCCCATCATTATCGCCCGACAGCACAAAAAGTTGGTAGTTTTTGTTTTGCAATGATTGAAAAAGTGCCTCTAACCCTACTCTGTATTCATTTTCAAACACATAAAATCCTTTTATTTTGTCATTTATACTGATATAAACTTTTGTTTGATTGATGTCTAAAGCATCGGCTGCTCCTACCCAACTTGCTGAACCTATTTTTATGGTGTCATTTCTAAAAATGCCTTCAATCCCTTTTCCGGGAGTTTCCTTATAATTTTCAGGTTTTTCAATAGGTGTATCAGGTAAAATCATGTATAACCTTCTACTCAATGGGTGGTTAGATCCCCTAACAATATTTTTTATGGCCGTTAAATCATTTGTAGATAAATGTTCGCCAATAAACTGAATGTGTTGGTTGCTGTTTGATGTTAATGTGCCGGTTTTATCAAACACAATGGTATCAACCTTGGAAAGTTGTTCAATAACTGCTGTATTTTTTAGATACAATTTGCGCTTGCCCATCAACCGAATCACGTTTCCCCAAGTGTATGGAGCGGTTAATGCCAAGGCACATGGGCAAGCAACTATTAATACGGCGGTTAGTACGTTGAATGCGGCATTTAAACTAGTGAAGCTCCATACAAAAAAACCAATCAAGGCAATGGTAAGCAATGTGGGTGTGAAGATTCCACTGGCTTTATCGGTAATGGTTTGTATTTTTTGGGATACTTTTTTCTGAAATATATCATTGCTCCACAATTGGGTCAAATAGCTTTGCGAAACAGTATTAATTGCTTCAACAATCACGGCGTTTCCTACCTGCTTTCCGCCTGCATAAATTTTATCGCCCGACTTTTTTTCTAATGGAACAGCCTCGCCGGTAACAAAACTGTAATCAATAAAAGCGGTTTCAGACAATAAAATAGCATCTACCGGGATTAATTCTTCATTGCGAATCAACAATTGGTTTCCTTTTTCAATTTCATAAACCTGAATAGGACTTTCTTTTTCATTTTGTATTTTGGTTACTGCAATGGGGAAATACGATTTATAATCGCGCTCAAACGACAAAAAGTTATAGGTGGTTTGCTGGATCAATTTGCCCGAGAGCATGAAAAACACCAATCCGCACATACTGTCTAAAAATCCGGCGCCGTCTTGAAAAAAAATATCCACCAAACTGCGCACAAACATTACAATAATTCCCAATGCCATAGGAATATCAATATTGTATGCCTTGGTTTTAATGCTGTGGTATGCCGATTTATAATAAGGTGTGGCCGAATACAAGAAAACGGGTAATGCCAATAAAATATTAACGTATCTAAAAAAGCCCCGATATTGCTGCATCCATAAGTCATCTACATTAAAATATTCAGGAAATGAAAGCAACATTATATTTCCAAACCCAAAGAATGCAACCCCTATTTTATAAAGCAAACTGCGGTCGATTAATTTTGGTTGGGCGTCAAATTGTTCCAAACTTATATACGGTTCATAACCAATTGAAGCCAACAACAACACCAAATTTTTCAAAGAAATATTGTCGCTATTAAACGTGATGCTGACTTTTTTTTGTGAAAAAACCACTTGCGAATGGGTAATTGCTGGGTTTAAAGTATGCAGGTTCTCTAATATCCAAATGCACGAGCTGCAATGAATATGCGGAATATAGAGCCGAACAATGGTGGTTGTTCCTTCCTTAAAATCAATCAATTTATCGGCAATATCTGTATTGTCTAAATAATTGTATTTTGATGCAACATCTTTTGGAACCGCACCCGGATTTTGTTCAAAATCGTAGTAATCAGTAAGTCCGTTGCTTTCAAACAAGTCATAAACCGTTTGGCAACCTTTGCAGCAGAAATTTTTGTCGTTAAAAACAATCCCCTCATTTTCAACCACATCATTTCCACAATGATAACAATTCAACATTTTTTTTTGCTTTATACCTGTCACAAAATTGCAAAACCTGCTAGTCAAAAAAAATGATATTTATCATAATAATTGTATCTTTACAAAAACAACTTTCATGAGCAAATGTGAGCAATGTATCGTACGTGAATTAAGTTCTTTAAAAGCTTTATCAAAGAACGAATTGATTCATTTGGCGCAATGTAAAGACACCATCGAGATTAAAAAAGGTGATGTAATTTTTCAAGAAGGCGACACCGTGAATGGCGTGTATTGCATTAAAGAAGGAACATGTAAATTGGTGCGTATGGCATCAAACGGAAAAGATGCGATTTTAAAATTAATCACAAAAGGGGATTTATTGGGCCAAACTGCTATACTTACCCAAGAAAAAACCTCTTTAAGTGCTATTGCTGTTGAAGATATGCGCGTTTGTTTTATTCCCAAATCAGAAATTCTAGGATTTATTGATACCAACAAAAACTTTTCAAGAGAAGTGACCAAAGATGTGTGTAAAAATTTAAACTATGCCACCGATTTTGCATTAAACCACAACAGTAAAACCGTGAAAGAACGATTGGCTTTGGCTTTGTTGAGTATATTAGACTCAAGCGGTACCGATACAGAAGGCTTTTTAAACCTGCAATTAAGTCGCGATGAAATTGCAAGCATGGTGGGCACTGCCACTGAAAGTTGCATTCGCTTGTTGGCTGAACTAAAAAAAGAAGGCATTTTAGAGTTAAAGGGTAAAAAAATAAAAATAATAAAACCTACTTCACTAAAAAGTTTAGCAGAATAATTTTTGAAAGCTATTTAAAGTAAATGCTAATTTGTGTATTTTCGCAGTATGATGAATACAAATGACAAGGCATTTTTAACGCAGTTTTTAGAAACGCCCAAACAAATAGCAATTATACCACACCGCAATCCCGATGGCGATGCCTTGGGTTCGTGTTTAGGACTTTATCATGTTTTAAAACAGCTAAACCACACGGTGAAAGTACTTGCTCCAAACGAATTTCCCGAGTTTATATCGTGGCTACCGGCTACAAACGAAATACTTATCTTTGAAAAGAATTTTGATACTTGTGCCGCTTTTTTGCAGGGCAGTGATTTGGTCTTTACGCTCGATTTTAATGCACTGCACCGAGCTGGTGACCAAATGGGATCTTATCTAGAAAAATTACGAAAACCTTTTGTAATGATTGATCACCACCAAATGCCCGACAATTATGCGAAAGTTACGATTTCTGATACTTCTTTTGGTTCTACCTGCGAATTATTGTATCGTTTTCTTCAAGAATTAAATCTGCAAAAATACATCAATGTGAAAGTTGCAACTTGTATTTATACAGGAATTGTAACCGATTCAGGCTCTTTTAAATTTGTAAAAACCACTGGAGATACACACCGTGTGGTGGCAGAATTGATTGATTTAGGGGTTGATAACCCTAAAATACACAGTATGTTGTTTAACACTTCATCATACAATCAATTGCAATTGGTGGGTAGAGCGTTACAACAACTCAAAGTTTTGCCTAATCACAGCACGGCATACACATATTTAACCCAAGACGATTTAAACCAATTCCACTATAAAAAAGGAGATACCGAAGGTATTGTAAATTATGGTTTATCAATAAAAGGTATAGATTTTGCAGCTATTTTCATTGAAAATAAAGAAGAAGGAATGATTAAAATTTCATTTCGTTCAGAAGGAGAATTTGATGTAAACGAATTTGCTAGAACCTTTTTTAACGGCGGTGGACACATCAATGCGGCAGGCGGAAAATCGTTTATTTCATTACAAGAAACCATTTTAAAGTTTGAAACTATTATCAATGAAATCAACAAACAATAATATGAAAAAAGTACTATTTTGCTTTGCAGTAACCAGCTTGTTGTTTGCATGTAAACAGCCCGAACCTCGCAAACCGGTTAGTTACCGCTCTGGTACTTTCATAAAAGAATCGGTGCAGCGAAATAAAAATATCGTTCAAGACGAAGAAAAACTCATACAAAATTTAATAAAAAACGACTCTGCACATCATTACTATCAATCCGATTTAGGTTTTTGGTACAAATATGATGTGGCTGTCACCACAGATAGTTTGCTTCCCAAAAAAGGAGATATCGTAAAATTAGATTTTGAAATTTACGATATTAATAAACAATTAATTTATTCAAAAGAAGAAACTGCCCCAAAAGTATATGCAGTTGATAAACAAGAAATTATGGTAGGTCTGCGCCATGCCGTGAAATTAATGCACAAAGGCGAAACGGTTTCGTTTATCTTTCCATCACACATGGCTTATGGCTATTTGGGAGATAAAGAAAAAATTGGAACCAATGTGCCGCTGATTTGCAAAGTAACCCTTAATGATATAAAACCAGAATAAAAATGAAAAAACTGTTATTCGTTTTTGCGTTGATCTCTACGCAAGTTTTTGCTCAAACCAAGTTGACCGATGGTTTATACGCAAATTTTGTTACCAAAAAAGGAACCATCACCACACAATTGTTTTATAACGAAACACCACTCACAGTAGCCAATTTTGTGGCGTTGGCAGAAGGTACACACCCGCAAGTAAAATCGGAATATAAAGGCAAACCTTTTTATAACGGATTAAAATTTCATAGAGTAATTGCAAACTTTATGATTCAAGGTGGTGATCCAAAAGGCGATGGCTCGGGTGAACCAGGATATTTATTTGCCGATGAAATCGTTCCAACATTAAAACATGACGCACCTGGAGTTTTATCAATGGCCAATAGAGGCCCAGCTACTAATGGCTCTCAATTTTTTATCACACACGTTGCCACACCGCATTTAGATGGTCGCCATACGGTTTTCGGAAAAGTAGTAAACGGATTAGAAATTGTGAATGCCATTGAACAAAATGATGTGATTGACAAAGTGGAAATTGTTCGTGTGGGCAAAGACGCAAAAAAATTCAACGCTGTAAAAACATTTACTTCATCTTTAGAAAAAATTAAAAAAGAAGAAGAACTTAAGAAACAAAAAGCAGCAATTTTAAGAAAAGAAAATAAAACGCTTTTAGACAATTATCTTTCAAAAGCAACCGATTATCCTTCTGGAATTAAAATTTATGTAACAGAAAAAGGTGCAGGCATCAAACCAACCGAAGGAGAAAAAATTTCGTTTGATTATGCAGGATATTTAGCAGATGGAACATTGTTTGACACCGGAATTGAAGAATTGGCAATAAAACAAGACATTTTCAACCCGCAAAGAAAAGCAGCAAATGCATACAAACCCTTAGACTATACTTTTGGAAACAAAGGCGGTTTTATCGAAGGAATGACAGAAGGTTTGCTGCAGCTAAACAAAGGCGATAAAGCATATATCTTTATTCCCTCAAATTTAGGATATGGAGAACGTGCCATGGGGCCAATTCCCGCAAACTCCAATTTAGTTTTTTACGTTGATATCAAACCTTAATTCATAAATAATGAAAAAACTTTTTGCTTTGGCTGCTCTTGCAGCTACTCTATTTGTTTCGTGTAAAAAAGAAAACGAAACCAATCTACCAGAAGGATTGTATGCCGAAATTTATACCAATAAAGGAAAAATCGTGGCGCAATTAGAATATGAAAAAACCCCCTTAACAGTTGCAAACTTTGTAAGTTTAGCAGAAGGAAATAATCCATCTGTTGAAAATAAATTTAAAGGAAAACCATTTTACGATGGGTTAACGTTTCACCGCGTAATTGCCGATTTCATGATTCAAGGCGGCGATCCAAACGGAACGGGCGAAGGCGGTCCTGGTTATGTATTTGCCGATGAGTTTCACCCTGATTTAAAACATGATAAAGCGGGTATTTTATCAATGGCTAATGCCGGACCAACTACAAACGGTTCACAGTTTTTTATCACCCATGGTCCTACACCGCACTTAGATGGCATGCACAGTGTTTTTGGTCATGTAATTGAAGGGCAAAACATCGTAAACACTATTGCCCTAGGAGACAAAATAGAGCATATTGATATTGTTCGTTCGGGCGATAAGGCTAAAGCGTTTGATGCTCCAAAAGTTTTTAAAGAAAAACAAGCCGAAAATGAAAAAAAGCAAGAAGAGGCACTCAAAGCTAAAGAAGAAGCTATGAAAGCAACCGAAGGTGTTGCCAAAGAAATGGAAACTACGTTAAATACGGCGAAAGCTAAAGCAAAAACTACAGCTTCGGGCATATCGTATTATATCTTTGAAAAAGGAAACGGCGGAAAACCAAAACAAGGCGACAAAATTAATGTGGGCTATGCGGGTTATTTTGAAAATGGTCGTTTGTTTGATACTAGTTTTGAAACTACCGCTGCAAAATATAATATGGTAGATGCACAACGAAAAGCTGCCAACCAATACATTCCAATTCCATTTGTTGCCGGACAAAAAGATGGTTTAATCCCTGGATTTATCGAAGGTATTGACCAATTGAGTATTGGTGACAAAGCCTATATTTTTATTCCATCGCACTTAGCATACGGTGCCACAGGTGCTGGCGATGTAATTCCACCCAACACCAATTTAATTTTTGAACTGCATATCACAAAATAATAAAAAGAGGCTTTTGCCTCTTTTCCTTTTTATCTTTTCCCTAATCTATCCTACTAATAAAATGAGCAAATATTATTTAAAAACGTATTTTTCAGTTTGTTTTGCTGTAATAAGTCTATCAATTTCAGCCCAAACCACTTTTCAACAAAACAAACAATCCATCTATAAGGAGATCAGCAATGAGGTAGCAGAAAATCATCAGTTAGAACAACTAGCCTTTGAATTGTTAGATGTAATTGGGCCGCGTTTAGTGGGATCTCCTGAAATGGAACAAGCACACAATTGGGTGGTCAACACCTACAAAAAATGGAATATTGAAGCAGAAAATGTGCCGTATGGGGAATGGAAATCATGGCAACGTGGCACAACCGAAATTACAATGACTGCTCCAAGAGTAAAATCAATCGAAGGAATTCAACTAGCATGGAACGCCACTACCAAAAAACCGGTGGAAGCTGAAGTAGTTGCAATGCCCATCTTTCCATCGAAACTAGATTTTGAAAAATGGGCACATTCGGTTAAAGGAAAAATCGTTTTAATTGCTCCCTACCAAAAATCTGGCAGACCTGAAAATCAGTGGAAAGAACATGCCACTGAAGACGATTTTGCATCATACAAAAAAGAAAAAGAATATAAAAATTCACTTTGGAACAATAGCTTAAAAGCAACCGAAAAATCGATTCGGGAAATTGTAGAATATTTAGAAACAAAAGGAGCAGTTGGTTTTGTGCAATCCTATTTCACGGGCACTATGGGAAGCAATCGAATATTTTATAGTTTTTCTAAACACACGCCAATGGTAGATGTTAGCTTAGAAGATTATGGTTTGTTGCATCGTTTGGCTGTGAATGAGAAAAGTCCGATATTAAAAATCAACACCCAATCAAAAAAAATAGGAACAGCAAAAACATACAACACCATTGCTACTATTCCCGGAAAAACGAAACCAAATGAATATGTAATGCTATCGGCACATTTAGATTCTTGGGACGGAGCTCAAGGTGCAACCGATAACGGTACCGGTACTATTTTAATGATGGAAGTGGCACGTTTAATTAAAAAATATGCTCCGAATAACGACCGAACCATTGTAATTGGGCATTGGGGAAGCGAAGAACAAGGTTTAAATGGATCGCGCGCCTATGTGATGGACCACCCAAGCGAAGTGCAAAAAATAAAAGTACTTTTTAACCAAGACAGTGGCACGGGCAGAATAACCTATATCGGTGGTCAAGGATTTACACAAGCTTATAATTATCTGGGAACTTGGTTGCAAAATGTACCCGAAGAAAACAGAAAATATATTAAAACCGATTTTCCGGGAATGCCCCAAACTGGTGGAACAGATAACGCATCGTTTGTGGCAGCAGGTATTCCAGCATTTAATCTAGGTACACAAAATTGGGATTACGGACAATACACTTGGCACACCAACCGCGACACCTACGATAAAATTGTTTTTGAAGAAATGATGAAAAATGTTATTACTACAACCATATTAACTTTAGAAGCTGCAAATGATCCAAACGAAATTTCAAACGAAAAAAGAATTTTACCCGCAAATTCAGAATGGCCCACTCTAAAAGAAGCAAAGAGAAATTCTAGGGAGTATTAAATATAAGCTTCATAGATGGGGTAAATTGAGACTCTTTAAAATAATTTTCGCTAAAATAAAAAAGTCGGCATATTTCTATACCGACTTTAATAAATAATAATACTTTTAAGCCTCTTTTACCGTAAGTTCTTTTGCATTTTTAACTTGTTGGTTGGTTAAAGCAATATCAATCACCTCGGTCATTTTATCCACGTAATGGAACGTTAAACCTGTTAAATATTCGGGTTTTATCTGGTCGATATCGCGTTTATTTTCTTTGCACAAAATAATTTCTTTGATGCTTGCACGTTTTGCTGCCAGTATCTTTTCTTTGATACCACCCACTGGAAGTACTTTTCCGCGCAAAGTAATTTCACCGGTCATTGCTATATTTTTCTTTATTTTTCGTTGTGTGAAACTCGAAACCATTGATGTTAGCATGGCAATACCAGCCGAGGGGCCATCTTTTGGAGTGGCACCTTCTGGAACGTGTACGTGAATTTTGTATTTATCAAATATTTTTACATCAATTCCAAACAAATTGCTGTTCGATTTGATGTATTCTAGCGCAATCGTTGCCGATTCTTTCATTACATTACCCAAGTTTCCAGTCATGGTGAGTGTTCCTTTTCCTTCAGAAAGTATCGATTCAATAAACAGAATATCTCCTCCAACGCGGGTCCACGCCAAACCAGTTACCACACCGGCAACATCGTTTGTTTCGTATTTATCGTAATCAAATTTCGGAGCTCCTAAAATGGTAACTATATCTTCTTCAGTCAATTTTTCATTGTAAGCTTCTTCTAAAACAATCGATTTTGCTATAAATCGTGCAATATTTGCCACTTGTTTATCTAATTTACGAACTCCTGACTCGCGGGTGTATTTAGTTACGATAAATTCCATTACTTTTTTAGGAATAGTTACCGATTTTGATTCTAAACCATGTTCTTTTAATTGTTTTGGAAGTAAATGTTGCTTTAAAATTTCAATTTTTTCTTCTATGGTATAACCATTCATTTCGATTATTTCCATTCGATCCAATAAAGCTGGCTGAATAGTATTTAAACTGTTTGATGTTGCTATAAACATGACTTTCGACAAATCAAACCCCAATTCTAAAAAGTTGTCATAAAATTCTTTGTTTTGTTCTGGATCTAAAACTTCTAGCATCGCACTCGAAGGATCGCCTTGATGACTGCTTGAAAGTTTATCAATTTCATCTAAAACAAACACCGGATTTGATGTTTTTGCTTTTTTGATAGATTGAATAATGCGTCCGGGCATGGCACCAATATAGGTTTTTCGATGGCCTCGAATTTCGGCTTCATCTCGAAGACCACCTAGCGAAATACGAACATATTCACGCCCTAAAGCTGTTGCGATTGATTTACCTATTGATGTTTTACCCACACCAGGCGGTCCGTATAAACACAAAATTGGCGATTTCATATCGTTTCGAAGCTTTAAAACAGCCATGTGTTCTAGCACGCGACGTTTTACATCTTCTAAACCGTAGTGGTCTTTATCTAAAATTTTCTTGGCATTTTTAAGGTCAAATTTGTCTTTTGTATATTCATTCCAAGGCAGTTCCAGCAAAAGTTCCAAATAATTTCTTTGGATAGAAAACTCGGCAACCTGCGGATTCATGCGTTGCATTTTACTCAACTCCTTATCAAAATGTTCTTGAATTTTAGCATCCCATTTTTTTGCCTTTGCTTTTGCACGCATTTCTTCGAGTTCCTGCTCGTGTGAAACGCCACCTAACTCTTCTTGAATGGTTTTTATTTGCTGATTTAAGAAATACTCCTTTTGCTGTTGATCTAAATCTACGCGAACTTTGGTTTGAATATCATTTTTCAAATTTAGTTTTTGCAACTCCAGATTCATGCGTCGCAGCGTTTCCAAAGCACGTTCTTTTAGGTTGTTGTTTTCTAAAAGCGCTTGTTTATCGGCCACATCAAGGTTTAGATTAGATGCCACAAAATTCACCAAAAACGAATTGCTTTCAATATTTTTAATAGCAAAAGCAGCTTCAGATGGAATACTTGGGTTTTCGCGGATGATTTCTTGGGCAGTTTCTTTTATAGATTCAATAATCGCATGAAATTCTATATCGTTTGTTTCGGGCTTTATTTCCAAAACATCTTTCGTGCTGGCTTTAATGTAAGGATTCTCTTGCAAAACTGTATCAATAGCAAAATTCTTTTTACCCTGCAAAATCACTGTGATGTTTCCATCGGGCAATTTTAAGGTTTTTAAAATTTTTGCAACCGTTCCAAAACGATAAATTTCGTTTCCGGTTGGAACTTCAACCGATTCGTTTAACTGAGCCACCACACCAATTGTTCGGTCGCCCGCCAACGCATCATTAATAAGTTTTATTGATTTATCGCGACCAGCAGTTATCGGAATTACTACCCCTGGAAACAAAACCATGTTTCGCAATGGTAGAATACTAAGCTCTGCGGGGATTTCTTCTTTGTTCATTGCCTCTTCATCTTCTTGAGAAAACAAAGGAATAAATTCTGCATTTGAATCTAAGTCTTGAAGTGACAAATTGTCTAATGATATAATTTTTTCTTGTGCCATAAATATTTTATAAGTCAAAATGTCATTATTTTACCATAATAACATTTTAAAACATGTTGTTTACTGTATTTTAAATATATCAAGTAAATGTTTCAATATTTATGCCAATAAAAAAACGCCTTACAAATTGTAAGACGTTTTGTTTTATTCATATCTCAAATAGTTGAAAGATCCTGTTGTTAGTCTTTGTGGATCGAAAGGAGTTCCTTCCTCTGGAAACAAAATCAATTCAAAATTCCCATTCAAATATTTTGCGTTTGAGTTTACTCTAGTTATGTTGGAATAGCCCGCATTTTGATTCTCATCGGCATTGTCAGTTAAATATTCTACCCATACCTTTTGCATCACACCTTCATCATCGGCTACATACTCTTGAATCAATAACCTTGCATCACAAACTAGATTACTCGGATTTTCAACACTTAACTGTGTGGGAAAGTTTCCAACAACTAAACTATTATAGTTAATATATAGATAAGCAGGTCTATATCTGGTTTCAGGGTTCGAAGTATCCTCCTCATTCACCAATGATAATTTTGCTGTAATGGTCATGCCTCCGTTTGGAAAACCAACAGAAACATCGTCAGAAGTTACAGTTTGTTTACCGTTTAAGTTAAAACTAAATAGTGTTTTACCTGTTAAGGTGTCGTCATTTAACGTTTCATCAATAGGTTCTGTTTCACAAGATGCAAATCCAGCTGCTAAAACTACCGATGCCAAAATATATTTTAATTTTCTCATAAGAATTACTAAGAATGTTAAATTTATCCAAATATAAAATTATTTTTTTTACATACGAAAGTATTTTTAAAAATATTATTTTTTTTAACTTATACGTTCCTTTTTTGCTGTTTTTATTAATAGAAATATACCTACTGCAAAGAATACAATTAAAAATAAGATGGCATTTTGCATTTTTCCAGTTATTTGAGCTATTATTCCATAAAATAGCATTCCTATTACTATTCCAATTTTTTCGGTAACATCATAGAAACTAAAAAAAGAGGTGGTGTCGGTGGTATTTTCTGGCAACAATTTAGAATAGGTAGAACGCGACAGGGATTGAATACCTCCCATAACCATTCCAACCATTGCTGCAACAATATAAAAACTTATTGGTTTTACAACGAAATAGGCACAAATACAGATAAAAATCCATGCTGTGTTTATAATTATCAAGGCTTTTAGATTGCCTATTTTTTTTGATAATCTTGAAGTTAAAATAGCTCCAATCACAGCTATTATTTGAATGAGCAGAATACTGATAATAAGCCCCATTTGTCGCTGATCATCACTTTCCCATTGCACTTCTTTTTCACCAAAATAGGCCGCGATTATCATTACAGTTTGTACGGCCATACTGTAAACAAAAAAAGCAAATAAATATCCTTTTAAAACAGGATATTGCTTTAATTCTTTATAAATTTTCTTTAATTCTTTAAAACCTGAGAAGAATGCTTGTGTACTTATTTTCTTTGAATTCCTGAAGTTTGGTAATAATCTGTAAGATATCTGACTGAATCCTAACCACCAAATTCCGACCAATACAAAGGAGCATTTCATTGCCTGCATAGGTCCATCAAAACCAAATAATTCACTTTTCATAACCATTGCTAAATTGATAATCAGCAATATCACTGATCCAATATATCCCAATGAATATCCTTTGGCAGAAACAGCATCTTGTTGTTCAGGAAAAGCAATATCGGGCAGGTATGAATTGTAAAAAACCAAACTTCCCCAGAAACCTATCAACGCCATCATATAAAAGAACAGACTTATATATAGGTTGTTTAAATCGAAAAAATAAAGCATCATACAGGAAATAGCGCCTATAAAACAAAATAATTTCAAAAAAAACTTTTTGTTCCCTAAATAATCAGCAACACCTGATAGCAAAGGCGAAATAAAAGCTATTATTAAAAATCCAATAGCTGTAACATAACTTATTATGGATTCGCTAGGTGTTTCGATGCCAAAAAACGAGGTGGATGTTTTGCCTTCTATCCTAAATAACGCGCCATAAAACAACGGAAAAATGGAAGAAGAAATCACCAAGGCATATACTGAATTTGCCCAATCGTAAAAGGCCCATGCGTTTAGAACCTTTTTGTCGCCTTTTATAAATGTTTTCATAAAGATAAAAAGGCAGCTTTTAAACTGCCTTTATAAAATTAATATTTTTTACCAAATTTAGCGGCTTCTGCCTTTGCCACAGGTATTAATTTTTGAATATTAGAAATACGGGTTTTATCGCTTGGGTGCGTACTTAATATTTCAGGGGTACTACTGCCTCCTTGTGCAGACATTCTTTGCCAGAATGAAATGGCGTTATCAGGATTGTATCCAGCAATTGCCATTAATATCAAACCAATTCGATCTGCTTCTGATTCGTGTTTGCGGCTAAAAGGCATCATTCCAAGCACGTTGCTACCAGCGCCATAAGCTGCCATTGCCCTTTGCTGAGCTTCATTACTCATTTCACTAGTTCCAACAGCAACTCCTGCTCCTACTAACTGTTGCAAAAGTCCTGCACTCATACGCTGCTGTCCGTGATTTGCCAAAGCGTGTGCTACTTCGTGTCCCATAACGGTTGCCAAGCCTGCCTCACCTTGAGCTACTTTCATTAAACCTGAATAAACCACAATTTTTCCACCAGGCATACACCATGCATTCACAGCGTTGTCTTGTACTAGTTTATATTCCCATTTGTAATCTTTCAAATAATTTGAATATCCGTTTGCTTTTAACCATTGTTCGGATGCGTTTTTAATTTTCTCGCCAACGCGTTGCACCATTTGTGCGTCGCTGGTTCCTGTTACCACTTTATTCTCTTTTAAAAAGGCAGAATATTGCTGAAACGAAGATGCAAACAACGAACTGTCTGGAACAAAAGCCATTGTTTTCTTTCCTGTAAACGGATTTGTAGCACATGAAAGCACAAGCGCTGCACAAACAGATAGTACTAATACTTTTTTCATAGTAATAAATTTTTAATCAATTAATTTTTTCTAAAAATATAAAATATTCCCAAGAATACCTTTTAACTTTGTGTGTAAATTTATGAAATCATGGTGAAAAAACAAGCAAAAGTTTTAGAAGTTCCGGGCTATATAAAAAACACCTCTCGGATTTTAAGCAAATTGAACAAAAAATTAGCTGCAGCTTTTGCTTTAAGGCTTTTTGAAACTCCTATAAAACACAAATTGCCAAAACGTGAACAAAAAATGTTCGAAGCTTCGCATAAATCCAAACTATTATTACCCGAAAGCAAAAAAGAGGTGGTGGTTTATGAGAATAAATTCGGATCGAAAAAGGTATTATTGGTTCACGGTTGGAACGGCCGAGGCACGCAATTGGTATCTATAGCAAAAGCGTTTAAAGAATTGAATTATACCATTATTAGTTTCGATGCTCCCGGACACGGTAAAAGCATTAAAACCACAGCCAATATGAAACATTTTATTGAAACAATTTTTTTATTGGATAAAAAATACAATGGTTTTGACGCAATCATCGGTCACTCTTTAGGAGGAATGAGCGTTATTAATTGTTTAGGGAGAGGCCTACAAACAAACAAAGCAGTAATCATTGGTAGCGGAAACAGAACAAAAGACATTACGAATGACTTTTTAGACACCATTGGAATGAGCAGAAAAATAACACCACATTTGATTCACCTTTTTGAACAAAAATACAATGATAAGATGATGCATTATGATGTGGAGCAACATACTGAAAAGGTAGCAACGCCGGTGCTGGTAATTCACGATAAAAATGATAAAGATGTGCCTTTCACCGCAGCAGAAACCATACACCAAACACTACCTAACAGCGAATTAATGATTACTAATGGATTAGGACACCGAAAAATTTTAGGAGATGAAGCAGTTATTCAAAAAATCGTACAATTTGTTACCCTTTAAAATATTTTGGGTATTTTTATGTGTACAACTAATAAGTTGCAAAGAACATCATGCAACTGCCCAACCCCAAACAACAAAAGCTATGACAGAACAAAATTGGAAAGAAAAATTAACTCCCGAAGAGTATTACATTTTGCGTGAGAAAGGCACAGAACGACCTTTTAGTGGAAAATACAATGATTTTTTTGAAAAAGGAACGTATGTTTGCGCTGCATGTGGCCACAAACTATTTGATTCAAATACAAAATACAACTCTTCATGTGGTTGGCCCTCTTTTGACCAAGCAATAGAAGGATCAGTAATTTATACCAAAGATACTTCGCACGGAATGATACGAACTGAAGTTACTTGTGCAAACTGTGACGGTCATTTAGGACACGTTTTCGATGACGGACCGCAAGAAACCACCGGAACACGTTATTGTATGAACTCTGTTTCACTAAAGTTTATTCCTGATGAAAATTAATACATCAATTTCACTTCTTTTAAATTATAATAGTGTAAACCGTCATCTTCGCGCAAAACCACCAATTGCCCTTGGCGGTTTACGCCCTTTATTATTCCATTAAAAACAATTCCTTCTTGGTCTTGAAAACTACAAACACACTCTTTTTTAAAAAGATACTCATGAAAAAACGTCCATTGATTTTCTTCTTCGCCTTTTAAATTATTTGCGAAAAACGCTAAAAAAAATAGAATTTTTTGAAGCAACTCTTCCCTATTGAGCTTTATGCCAAATTGTTTAAAAACAGATGATGCGTTTGGAAAATCAGTAAAATCAGTTTGTTCTAAATTAATTCCGATTCCAACAATCGAAGAAAATCTACCATCTGTTTGAATGGAATTTTCTATTAAAATACCGGCAATTTTTTTATTTCCTGCCAAAATGTCGTTTGGCCATTTAATCGATATATCTTTCAAATTAAAAAAATGCAAGGCTTTTACAACCGCATTTGCAACCATTACATTCCATGTAAACAAATGATCAATCAATAAAAAATCTGCACTCACATACGCGCTAAATGTTAGGTTTTTAGCACCTTCAGTCACCCACGATGCGCCCATTTGACCTTTTCCCTTTGTTTGAATATCTGCCCAAACAACCGTAAAGTCATCAATTTTTGAAGCAACTGACAACTGTTTTAAAAAATCGTTTGTAGAAGATATGGCACTGAGTTTGATTAAATGCATTATATATAGTATCTTTAAGACAAAAATAACTTTTTAAGACGATACTATTTTGATAAATTTGCAATAATTAAGTACAAAATATATACATGAACGAAAACAAAAAGAACAACGAGGCACTTTTAGCCTTGATTATAGAAGGAATAGAAAACGTAAAAGGAGAAAATATTACTATTTTGGACTTAAGATCCATCGAAAATACAGCTTGCGACTACTTTGTAATTTGTGATGGAAATTCTAATACACAAGTAAATGCCATTTCGGGTTCTGTACAACGCACGGTGTCAAAAGAATTAAAAGACAAACCTTGGCACGTGGAAGGAACCGATCAAGCCAATTGGGTTTTAATGGATTACATTAACATTGTGGTTCATATCTTTCAAAAAGAAACCCGCGACTATTATAATATAGAAGACTTGTGGGGCGATGCTAAAATAACACAAGTAACTTCTAACCAATCAACACAGTAATTAATTTATGAAGAATCCCGTAAATAATAAGCCCAAGTACAATCCTTGGATGCTTTATGCAGGTATTATTTTTGTACTATTCGCCATCTCACTGACCACCGGAGGCGGCGGTTTTGGAGATGGAAAAACGATTGGTCTTTCTAAATTTTACCAATATTTAGATAACAGCCAAGTAGAAAAAGTGGTGTTTAGCAACTCTTCTGCACAAGTTTTTTTAAATGAAAGTGTAAAAAGCAATCCTGAACATCAGAAAAACAGCAAACCCACTTTGCTTAGCAATATGGCAAGTGGTCCGGATTATGTGGTAGAAATTGCCAATAAAGATTTATTTGAAGAACGCTTAACGCAAGCGCTTTCCGATGGTAAAATTAAAGAATTCACTACCGAAAAAGAAAGCAATTGGGGCAGCATTTTATTATCACTTTTACCTATCATTTTAATTCCAGTTGTATGGATTTTTATGATGCGCCGCATGGGCGGAGGTGCCGGTGGTGGTGGTGGACAAATTTTTTCGATTGGAAAATCACGAGCACGATTGTTCGATGAAAAGAACGATACACGCACCACATTTAGCGATGTTGCTGGGCTTGAAGGTGCAAAAGAAGAAATCCAAGAAATTGTAGAGTTTCTAAAAAATCCTGAAAAATATACCTCTATTGGAGGTAAAATTCCAAAAGGCGCATTATTAGTGGGGCCACCCGGAACTGGTAAAACATTGTTAGCAAAAGCAGTGGCTGGTGAGGCGCAAGTACCATTCTTCTCGCTTTCAGGTTCCGATTTCGTGGAAATGTTTGTGGGAGTTGGTGCATCGCGAGTACGTGATTTGTTTAAACAAGCAAAAGAAAAATCGCCTGCCATTATCTTTATCGATGAAATTGATGCCATTGGTAGAGCGCGTGGAAAATCGAATTTTTCAGGATCAAATGACGAACGCGAAAACACCTTGAATCAATTGCTAACAGAAATGGATGGTTTTGGAACCAATACCAACGTAATTGTTTTAGCAGCTACAAATAGGGCCGAAATTTTAGACAAAGCTTTGATGCGTGCCGGACGTTTTGACAGACAAATTTATGTGGATTTGCCAGATGTAAACGAGCGTAAGCAAATTTTCGCAGTTCACTTGAAAAAAATTAAAAAAGTAGAAAATCTTGATTTGGATTTTCTTGCCAAACAAACCCCTGGATTTTCCGGTGCAGATATTGCAAATGTTTGTAACGAAGCTGCTCTAACTGCCGCAAGAAAAGGCAAAACCGAAGTTGATAAACAAGACTTTTTAGATGCAGTGGACAGAATTGTGGGTGGTTTAGAAAAGAAAAACAAAATCATTACCCCAGAAGAAAAATATGCCATTGCCATTCACGAAGCCGGGCACGCAACTGTTTCTTGGTTAACAGAGCATGCCGCACCGTTAGTGAAAGTAACCATTGTGCCTCGCGGTATGAGTTTAGGTGCTGCATGGTACTTGCCCGAAGAGCGTCAAATTGTTCGCACCGAGCAAATGTTAGATGAAATGTGTGCTACAATGGGCGGAAGAGCTGCTGAAAAAGTAATTTTCGATAAAATTTCTACAGGAGCATTAAGTGATTTAGAAAAAGTAAACAAACAAGCTCGCGCTATGGTAACCATTTATGGTTTAAATGATTCGTTAGGAAATATAACTTACTACGATTCATCGGGGCAAAGCGAATATAACTTTTCTAAACCTTATTCCGAAGAAACAGCAAAATTGATTGATAAAGAAATTTCAATGTTGATCGAAGGTCAATATCAAAGAGCAATAACTTTATTGACCGATAATAAAGATAAATTAATCCAACTTGCTGATTTACTTTGTGAAAAAGAAGTGATCTTTAGAGAAGATTTAGAAGAAATTTTCGGCAAAAGACCATTTGATAAACCAGAAGTGATTGATGTTACTACCAACAACAATTCGGAAGTAATTTAAAACGAGCACTTTAACATATACTATAAAAACTTGGTTTAACCGTATGTTAAACCAAGTTTTTTTTTATCTTTGAACTATAATGGCCCTTAAATACTTTTTAATTAGCCAATGAATATATTTAAGAAAATTTTTAGCAGTTTTTCATCTTCTCATCAAAATAAAAATAATGAGGAAAGTAAATATCTGCCCGAAAAAGAAATACCTGTTGATGAGCAATTTACGCACAACTTTAAAATAAATGGCGGTAAATTTTTATATTGTGAGAATAATGAGGAACTAGAAGAAAACTTCATTAGTATTTTACAAGAAAACGATTGGTTTGAAACCGAAGCACTCACTTTTGAAAAAGGTTTGCAACACTTTTTAATTGATAACAAATTAAATTATAAAAACCCTACAAACCCAGTGTTTTTACTAACAAGCTGTGAAGGATTAATCGCACAAGACGGTTCGGTTTTATTATCATCTAAGCAGTTGTTTCACTACAAAACCAATGAACTGCCCATAAACATTATTGTAATAGCAAAAGCCAGCCAAATAACACGCACAAAAAGTGATGGTTTGCGCAATATAAAAATGCGTTATACCAATGAAATTCCAACAAACATTACCACTATGCAGCATTTTAAAGAAAGTACAAACGATGATTTTCTGCAATATGGCATTCAAACCAAAAATGTGTATTTGTTATTATTAGAAGACTTTTAAAATGAACGAAGTAGTAAAACGCACCTTATCGGGTATTTTATATATTGCCTTGTTGGTGGGTGCCATTTTGTTTTCAAAGAATACGTTTATTGCTTTGTTTACTTTTTTTTATTTAATAGGTGTTTATGAATTTTGCAAGCTCTACAAGATCAACAAAATAGTTGGGTTTACTCTTGCAATTGCATGGGCAATAACATTTATCTTGCTAAACAACACCGCCTACAATGCACTCTACTTATTGGTTTTACCTTTCAGTATCTATTTAATTATTGACTTGTTCCAAAAAAAAAAATCATCAACAAAGACTACTTTTGTAAAATACCTGCATTTATCAGGTTATGTGATTATTCCTTTTATAATCATCACCCAATTGCCGTATCACTTAAAAAAATATACCCCTTTATTGCTATTAAGTATCTTTATAATGATATGGTGTAACGACACTTTTGCGTATATTTGTGGCAAACTTTTGGGGAAACATAAGCTGTTCGAGCGCATATCCCCCAAAAAAACAATAGAAGGTTTTATAGGCGGTTTAGTGTTTACACAAATAGCAGCTTATCTTTTGTTTTTATACACCAATATGCAATTATCGCTTGCTTTCTGGATGTTAATTGCCTTTGTAGTTAGCTTTTTGGGAACGATTGGCGATTTAATTGAATCGAAATATAAACGATTAGCAGGTGTTAAAGACAGCGGAAATATCATGCCCGGACACGGCGGTATTTTAGACCGGTTAGACAGCATTTTATTTGCTGCACCATTTTTATTTTTAATTTATAAAATTGTGATGTAATGTTTCATAAAGAAGGCGCAAAAATAATTTTATTTTCACTTTTAATTGCAGTGATTGTTATCATTGGGGTAGAATACTTAATTACTATTCCTTGGCTTATAAAGACTATACAAATAATTACATTGCTTTTTTTGGTTATTGTTTTGCAATTTTTCAGAAATCCAAACAGAGCTTTAGATGATATTGCAGACCACTTAATCGTGGCACCAGTTGACGGCAAAGTGGTTGTGATTGAAGAAGTCTATGAACCCGAATACTTCAAAGACAAACGCTTAATGGTATCCATTTTTATGTCGCCCATCAATGTGCACGTAACCCGATACGCCTTAAACGGAATGGTGAAATACAGTAAGTATCACCCGGGCAAATACTTAGTGGCATGGCATCCAAAGGCTAGCGAAGAAAACGAACGCACCACTGTGGTGATTGATAATCCGGTGTATGGAGAAGTAATGTACCGACAAATTGCAGGTGCACTGGCCAAACGAATCGTAAACTATGCAAAAGTAGGTCATAGAGTAAACCAAGGCGATGATGCAGGGTTTATTAAATTTGGTTCGCGCGTTGATTTATACCTGCCTTTGGGTACAAATATCAATGTGGAGCTGAACCAAAAAGCACGAGGAAACAAAACGGTCATAGCAAATAAATAAATGACAACCGATCTTAACACGCTATTTGCTGAAGCATACGAAAAAGCATCAAACACAAATAAACATTTAGCACCTGATGTTCGTTTAAGGTTATATGCTTATTACAAACAAGCCACCTTAGACTATTCTCATAATTTTCTGCATCAAGATATGGATTTAATACGTGGATTTAAATTCAACGCATGGAAACAAGTTGCACATTTAACACAAGAAGAAGCCAAAATTTTGTATATTGAACTCGTTAATTCATTAAATCTTTAATTGTATGAAAAAGAATGTTTTATTACTAACAGGTATTGCATCATTTTTACTTTTTAGCTGTAAAGACAAAGAAGAAATGATTGAAGTAGAGGTTCCAAGTGCTACCACTACAGAAGCTACACCTGTAAATGGCGATCCAAAAACGGTAGTTGCAAATCAAGGTGCTTTTCAAATGAAAGGCCTTAATTACGGATACAACGATTTAGAACCTTATATGGACGCCCAAACAGTTGAAACACATTATAGCAAACACCACTTAGGATATTGCAACAAATTAAACGACGCTATAAAAGGAACGCCACTGGAAACCATGTCTATTGAAGAAATTTTAAATGGTTTAGATTTAAAAAATAACGCATTGAGAAACAATGCAGGTGGTTACTACAATCACAATATTTTTTGGGAAATAATTGGTCCTAAAGCTGGCGGAAAACCAACCGGAAAAGTAGCTGAATTAATCAATAAAGATTTTGGAAGTTTTGATGCTTTTAAAACACAGTTCACCGATGCTGCTAAAGGATTATTTGGTTCTGGATGGGTTTGGTTGGTATATCAAAACGATGGTACACTAAAAATTACCACAACTACTAATCAAGACAATCCGTTAATGCCAAACGCTGAAGTAAAAGGGTATCCTTTGATGAATATTGATGTTTGGGAACATGCTTATTATTTAAAATATAAAAATGAGCGTCCTAAATACATTGAAAACTTCTGGCAATTGATAGACTGGAGTAAAGTAGAATACAGAATGTCTTTGGCTAAGTAATTTTAAAAAAAAAAAAAAATCGAACCTTAAAAACGTTCGATTTTTTTTACGCTTTATCCCAAAGGATTATATACTTGCGGTTGCCATTGCTCATCTAAAAGGTAAATATATGAATAATGCACGGCATCTTTTGAATCAAATTCGCCATTTTTGTTGATGTCTTCAATTGATCGGAAATACAATTTATCGTCGATCACCTGCCAATCAAGCAATTCCTGTAAATCTTTTGTGAGTTTGGTAAATTTCAAACCATTGATGCTTGAAATGTAAAGTGCCTTGATATCGTTGTCGTCATACTTTCCATCTTTATTGGTATCCATATCAACCAATGTATAAACCAAAAACTGTTTATTGGTTTTTAATGCCAATTCATCTAAATAATTTATAGAAAGAATTTCCATTTTATGGGTCGTCAATGGCTTTAACTCTAACGAATCTTTATGTTGAAACATCACATTTGTAATAAACCCTGTAATTTCAGGTGTAGAGTAATTTGAAATTTTGTAGCTTACCTGATTGTTTATTTTTGTGCTGCCATAACGCGATGAACCGGTATTATATACCCGCACATTGCCCACTGGATGCAGCAAATAATTGGTTCCAGAGAATTTTATTGGTAAATCGGCAATTTTAATTTCGGTTGAATCTATTTTTTGATAATTAACATCTGCTGTTTTTTCCTGATTCCCGTAAATTACCTTTGGTGTTTCTGCTTCTTTTTTGCATGAAGCAAAAACGGCTAAACTGATTGCTAAAAGCGTTAAATGGTATTTCATAAGCTTTAAATCTTCGTTCAAATATACATATTTTTAAAGTGTTACCAACTCATATTTAGTTTTAAATTAAACGTACGCATAGTCATTCGGTTTGGTATGGCATACATTACTTTTGAATATACATCGCGCACCCAAGTGTTGGTGATGGCATTTTCATTGTTGAACAAATTGTAAATTTCAAAACCAACGGCCACTTCTTTAAAAGGTTGCAACCATTTTTTATTAGAGTTAAATGTTTGATCTTTAAAAATATACGAAAAACCAGCATCGCTTCGCATATAATTTTTTAAACGCAATTGATAATCATACGGATCTACATACGAGGGCGATCCGCCTGGCAATGGGGTGTTGTACACCTGATTCAAATACAATTTTAAGTTGGGAATGGCAGGCATATAATCTTGAAACATTAATCCCAATTTTAAGCGTTGATCGGTTGGGCGGGCAATAAAACCTCGATTGTTATAATTTTCTTCGGTTTTTAAATATCCAACAGAAAACCAAGATTCAATTCCGGGAACAATTTCTCCGTTTATCCGCACATCTGCTCCGTAAACATACGCCTTTGCATTGTTATCGGCTCTGTATCTGATTCTTACATTTTCTAACGTATAGGTATTTACGTTGGAAAGGTCTTTATAGTACAATTCCGTAAACAATTTAAACGGAGTACTTTTTATTTTAAAACTATAATCATTCGACAGAACCACATGAATGGATTGCTGGGCTTTTACATTTGGACGAATAGATCCATCCATTGCGCGCAATTCTCGATAACTTGGCGGTTGATGATACAAACCACCTGACAAACGAAACACCATATCGGTTTCCCAATCCGGTTTTATGGCAAACTGTGCACGCGGACTTACTGTAATTTGACCTTTAGCGGTTTCGTATCCTTCGGCAGCAACGTTCCAATAATGCGCACGCACGCCAAAATTTAGAAATGTTTCATGTTTGCCAATAGCTCCTCTTTTGTTCCATTGTGCAAAACCATTTAAGCGGTTAATTGTTACAAAATTAGTAGCACGAACGTTTTGAAAAGGCACTAATTCGCCTTGATAAGGCTCATAAGGTTGGTTGTTAGGTGTTGAAAAATAAGGATTTGCTAATGAAAACCCTGCTGAATCAATCACTTCCCATTCCAATAAACGGTCACGGATGTCTTCGCTCACATAACGCACACCCCACTCTATCTCGGTTTCGTCTAACTTGTGTTGTCCTTTCATTTCGGTACTAACTATGAATGCATCGTAATTGTTTCTACCATGATTCAACTGTGAACCTAAACCTACCGTGTATTCCACTTCGCCGGCATTTCCACCTAAATCTCCACTCACATTGCCCAATGCATAGCTTCCCCAAATGTCGTAATATTCTTCTTCTTTTGTATGATATGCAGATGCTATTAAGGTGTAGCTATTTTGCAAATTCGGTTTAAAAACACCTTTCAAAGCACCAAAATATGTTTGGTATCGGTCTATTTCACCTCCTTGATAACGCACTTGTAATTCTTTAGCATCTTGAATGGTTCCAAACTTGGTTCGTTTAAAGAGTGGCGTGTATTCATACACATTGCTCGATGCATTTAGCAACAAACTCCACTCCCATTTTGCTGTTGGTTGAAAAGTTATGAGCGATTGTACGTCTAAAAAACGAGGTGTGAAATCTACATCCACATCTTGTGATTTTACCAGCAATGCATTGTTTCGGTAGCGCACTCCGGTAATCGCCGTCCACTTTTTATTTTTTGAAGCAAGATCCACCGTAAGACCGCCTCCCAAAATACTGGCATCAAACGAGCCTCCAAATTGTGATGGTTTGCGGTAGGTGATGTCTAAAACCGATGACATTTTATCGCCGTATTTTGATTGAAATCCTCCGGATGAAAAATCTACTTTATCGGTCATTGAGGTATTTGTAAAGCTCAATCCTTCCTGCTGACCCGATCGAACTAAAAACGGACGATATACTTCTATCTCGTTTACATATACCATGTTTTCATCAAAATTTCCGCCTCTAACATTATATCCTGTAGAAAGCTCATTATTAGAATAAACTCCTGGTAATAATTTAGTTATATTTTCCACACCTGCATTTGCCCCAGGAATTTTCCGAATCACATCGGGCGATATGACAGTTGTACCTTCAAATCGTTTTCTTAAATTGGAATCGATCACAAGTTCTTTCAACTCTTCTGCGGCTGGACTTAAACGGATATTAAGCTCAAAAGATTGATTAGCTGCTACCGATTCTATATATGTTACTGGTAGATAATTTTCTGCTTGAAATTGAATAGTGATGTCATTGCCCGCTTCAACATCCATATAATAAAATCCGTTGGTATTGGTATAAACTTGCTTGTTTTGCGCTTGTACCATTACGTTTTTTATAGGAAAATCTTGATCATTCAACACAACTCCTTTAATCTGAGCCGTTTGTGAAAAACCGCTTGCACAAAGCAACGCAAACAAAATACTGTATAGGTTTTTTTTCAAAATATCTTATTTAATTCACCACAATTGTTTGTTCAAATGTAGTATTATTTCCAACACGGTCGGCAACTTCCAATCGCAAAGTATTGCTACCGCTATTAAATTTTTTATCAGTTAATTTATGAATTAATTTTTTTGTTTTGTAATCATATTCCAATAAAATCCATTCATTGTTCAAATATCCGTTAAAAGTTCCAATTCCCGAAAGTTTATCTTCAATTTCAAAAACTAAATTATCATTGACCGAAAATTCGCTTTGGTTGTTTAAAAAATGAACAATTGGTTTTTCTTTGTCTGTAACCAATTGATACGTTCCCAATTCTTTTGTACGAATACGAAAATCATTCTCGCGCTTCCATGTATCAAAAAACTTGATTTTTTTCCCATCCACTTTCCCAATAAAAGTTTGATCTTTATTGGGATAATCTTCTGGCAGGATGATTTTTATGTTGATGTTTTTTTGTAAAGCATATTCGTCTTTATGCAACACCAATCCATTTTCAATAAAATCGATTTTTAGGTACACATCTTCAAAAAAAGTACGTGCATCCCATTCAACTGATACATTTTTATCCTGAAAAACATAATCTTTCAAATAATCTATATATTTTCCTTCTGGTTGTGATTTAGCCATAAGTTCATAATCGTGATATTTAATAGGAATTTCAATAGTTTGTTTGTTATTATGCACATCAAAAACTTCAATTTTAAAATTCAAATCTTGAGCACCATCAACCACAATCTTTCCATTGTTCTTCTTAGTTTTAATTAAATTTAAAGGCAATTCATTTAAAATAAATAATTTTTGAATTCTATTGCCCGATTGCTGGTAATATTTATAATCAATATATTCATTTAGATATTTAGATTCATCAAAAGAAAACTCATCGAAAACCACTTCAAAATACTTTGATCCATTCAAATGAGTAACCAATTTATAAACTCCGTTTTTGCCTCGGCTTTTATTTTGAGTGTCGTGCGTATTGATGCCAAAACCAATCACTCCTTTTGCTTGAATGGTTTCACTTCGATAGGTATTATTCACTTTATTTAATCCTACTTCAAAAAACGAATGTGAGTTGTTAATTATTGTTTCATTGGTGAGCGGATAAACAAAAACACCGTTTATGATAGGTTGCTCGGTATCGGTAACAGCTTCTTTTAATGAAAAAACCAACGGATTTAAAATATGTTCTGTGCGTGTGTTGCGAATTTCGTAGTGCAAATGCGGACCACCCGAACCGCCCGTATTTCCAATATAGCCAATGATATCGCCTTTCTTTACAGGTAGTTCGCTTGCCAATGGAAACAATTCCATTTCAAATTGTTTCAACTCATAATGATGCTTGTTTACATAATTTGCAATATCGTGTCCGTATGCATTCAAATGCCCGTAAACAGTGGTATAACCATTATTGTGTTTCACATACAATGCCTTTCCATAGCCAAAACTACTCACTTTAATCCGGTTCACCACACCGTCTGCAGGAGCAAAAATGGGATCGCCAATTTTATAGTTAGCCGTAAAATCGATACCGGCATGAAAATGATTCGGACGCAACTCACCAAAAGTACCCGCAACCAATAATGGAATTTTAATCGGCGGGCTGAACTCTGTAATTGTATTCGTTTGCGCGAAACTATTCCAACAAAAAAGTGCAAAAAACAAAAATCGGTAAATCATACTTAAAAATTTAATTAAGAAGAAGATACCAAAAAAAAGAATACCACAAAATAAAAATCAAAAAAAAAATATCCGTCCGAATATGCGATTAATTGCATTTTTTTTTTTACTTTCGGTTAAAGAATTGTATTTTTGTATAAATTAGAATGCTCTATAAATGGAAAAGCTAAGTGACCTAACCAAAGCGGTTGAAACGAAGTTAAACAAACTTGTACAGCATTTGGAAAAAGTTGTAAAAGAAAACGAAGCTTTAAAAAGCGAACTTTTGCAACAACAAACACAGCAAAACGATTTGCAACAAAAACATATTGAATTACAACAAAAGTATGATCAATTAAAAATTGCAAATTCGTTGTTGGGCAGTGAAGATTTTAAAAAAGAAACAAAACTAAAGATAAATTCATTAGTACGAGAGATAGATCATTGCATATCACAATTAACGCACACAACTGATTAATGGATATGGAAGAAAAACTAAAAATAAAAGTTTCTATTGCAGATCGCGTATATCCGTTAACAGTTACGCCCGACCAAGAAGAGGGCATACGGGCTGCTGTTAAGAAGATAGAAGCAATGACACTGCAACTTGAAGAAAATTTTGCAATGCGCGATAAGCAAGATGTTTTAGCATTTTGTGCATTACAATTTGCTTCGCAAGTTGAACAAAATAGAATACAAAACGAAGAAGGTTTAGAAGATTCTAAAGAAAAATTAATGGAATTTAACAATAGTTTAGACACTATTTTATTAAAACATCATATAAAGTAACAACCTAATTTTAGGTTTGAAAATTACTGCTCACATTAGCTTCTGTTTGATAAACTCAACACTAACAAATTAAAATGGGCGAAGCATTATCACTAAAGCATGCCATCTTTGAATGGATCCTTGAACGATAAGATAGCTCAAAACTTGTTTTCTAGAGTTTATGCAACTCTTCTAATGTGAGCTTTTTTTTATTAACTATTTACACATAAATGGAAACAACAATATTTATTATTAGTGCAATTATAGTTGGTGCCGTAATTGGTTTTGCAATAGCAAAATATCTTGAAAAGAACAATGCATCCTCTATAATAAAAAATGCGAAAAACGAAGCCAAAGGCATTTTAAAAGACGCTCGTGCCGAAGGAGAAACCATTAAAAAAGACAAAATCCTTCAAGCCAAAGAAAAGTTCATTGAATTAAAATCAGAACACGAACAAATCATTTTATCGCGCGATAAAAAAATAGCCGAAGCCGAAAAAAGAACACGCGATAAAGAATCCCAAATTTCTAACGAATTAAATCGTGCTAAAAAAGCTGCCGATGAAAGCGAAAAAAGCATCAAAGAATACGAAGCCAAATTGCAATCGCTAGAAAAAAAACAAGAAGAAACCGAAAAACTACACCGCATTCAAGTTGATAAATTGGAACAAATTGCCGGTTTAACAGCAGATGAAGCCCGATTGCAGTTAGTAGAAAGCTTGAAAGCCGAAGCAAAAACGCAGGCAATGGCATATATTCAAGACACGGTGGAAGAAGCTAAGATGACCGCTCAGCAAGAAGCTCGAAAAATCATTATCAATACCATTCAACGCGTTGGAACTGAAGAAGCAATTGAAAACTGCGTGTCGGTTTTCAATATAGAATCAGACGATGTGAAAGGACGTATTATTGGTCGTGAAGGTAGAAATATTCGTGCTTTAGAAGCTGCTACAGGTGTTGAAATCATTGTAGATGACACGCCCGAAGCAATTATTTTATCATGTTTTGATCCGGTGAGAAGAGAAATTGCTCGATTGTCGCTACACCGTTTGGTGACAGATGGTCGTATCCACCCTGCCCGAATTGAAGAAGTTGTTGCCAAGACAGCCAAACAGATCGATGAAGAAATTATTGAAACCGGAAAACGTACCGTTATTGATTTAGGTATTCATGGATTGCATCCGGAATTAATCAAAATGGTAGGCCGCATGAAATACCGCTCCTCTTACGGACAAAACCTATTGCACCATTCCCGCGAAGTTGCCAGATTGTGTGGATTAATGGCTGCTGAGTTGGGATTAAACGTAAAATTAGCTAAACGCGCTGGTTTGTTACACGATATTGGTAAAGTGCCAGAAACAGAAAGCGATTTACCACATGCATTATTGGGTATGCAATTGGCAGAAAAGCACGGTGAAAAACCAGAAGTTTGTAATGCTATTGGTGCACACCACGACGAAATTGAAATGAATTCGTTAATATCTCCAATCATTCAAGTATGTGATGCTATTTCTGGTGCACGCCCAGGTGCTCGCCGACAGGTTTTAGATTCTTACATTCAACGCTTAAAAGACCTTGAAGATATTGCATATGGCTTTGGTGGAATTAAAAACGCATACGCAATTCAAGCAGGTAGAGAATTGCGCGTGATTGTAGATTGTGAAAAAGTATCCGATGAATTGGCTGCTAATTTATCATTCCAAATTTCGCATAAAATCCAAACTGAAATGACTTATCCCGGACAAGTAAAAGTTACTGTAATTAGGGAAACAAGAGCGGTGAACATCGCTAAATAAAAATAAAAAAAACAGAGCTGTTTAGCTCTGTTTTTTTTATGTTGTTACTCTACATCTTCTTCAAAATCATCATCAGAAAACCAATAACTGTCTAGCATGGTTTTATCTACAAAAATTTCCAAACGTTCGGTTTCTTTTTGGGTTACATACATTCTTTGGGTTTTACCAATACTTTCTGACAAACGATATAAACGGCTATCGTGTCGCAAACGCAACAGTTCATCGGTATTATTAATAACCAACATTTTTAGCTGATTTACATCAAAGCCTGCATTTCCAAACATAAAACTTAGGCGTTCGGGTGTACCAATTAGCACATCAATTCCTAGGGATATTTGATTTTTATCTTCGTCTAAATCGGTTTTGTCATGGGTCATGAAAATGCGCAAATCGGTATATTTTGCCAATTCTTTAAACAAAGCTTCCATTTCTAACGCCTGCGGTTTATCTTCTACAATTACCAACACACGTGGCGATAACATAAAGGCTTTTTCTAATCTTTGAATCACCGAAATGACAATAGCTTCAGCTCTTTCTTCTTGATTTTCTATCACCAAAACCACGTCATTACCTGATTTTATGGTTCCAAAAGCTTCTTTAATAACAGCAGGCGCTTCGGTTAAACCTTTTTCGGCTAAAGCTTGTTTTAAATTTGGATTGATTTTTTTTAAATTCATCTTGTTTATTTTGAAGCAAACAATTCAACATCTGATTTTGAAAT
Organism: Flavobacterium sp. CBA20B-1; assembly: GCF_028473145.1. Taxonomy (NCBI): domain Bacteria; kingdom Pseudomonadati; phylum Bacteroidota; class Flavobacteriia; order Flavobacteriales; family Flavobacteriaceae; genus Flavobacterium; species Flavobacterium sp. CBA20B-1. The sequence continues at coordinate 2,908,240 of NZ_CP092370.1, read as the reverse complement.
TTCTTTTCCGCCTAAAATAATCAAGCGTTCAACCACATTTCGCAACTCCCGAATATTTCCTGTCCAATCATATTTTTTAAGAAGTTCAATTGCTTCCGTTGAAAAAACTTTTTGTGCACTGCCGTTTTCCTCTGCTATTTTTTTGGTGAAATGTTCAATTAATAACGGAATATCGTCTCTGCGATCATTCAATGCCGGAACTTTTATCAAAATAACAGCTAAACGGTGGTATAAATCTTCCCGAAATCTGCCTTCCTCGATTTCTTTTCGCAGGTCTTTGTTGGTTGCTGCAATTACACGCACATCTACTTTAATATCCTTATCTGCTCCTACTCTCGTAACTACATTTTCTTGTAACGCACGTAAAACTTTGGCTTGTGCCGCCAAGCTCATATCGCCAATTTCATCTAAGAAAATGGTTCCTTTATCGGCTGCTTCAAATTTACCGGCACGGTCTTTAACCGCCGACGTAAATGCGCCTTTTACATGACCAAACAATTCACTTTCGATTAATTCTGACGGAATTGCCGCACAGTTTACTTCGATCAATGGAAATTTCGCTCGGTTGCTTTTTTCATGCAAATTATGAGCTACCAATTCTTTACCCGTTCCGTTTGGTCCGGTAATCAATACGCGGGCATCAGTTTCGGCTACCTTATCAACCATATCTTTTATTTGTTGAATGGGTTCACTTTCGCCAATCATTTGGTAGTTTTTACTTACCTTTTTCTTTAACCGTTTATTTTCTACAACCAGCAATTTATTGTCTAACGCATTGCGAACAGTTGTTAGTAATCGGTTTAAATCGGGTGGTTTCGATATGTAATCAAATGCACCCAAACGCATGGTATTAACGGCTGTTTCTAAATCGCCATGACCAGAAATCATGATGAATGTAGATTCAGGTTTTATTTTTTTAGCTTCTTGCAACACTTCTTCGCCGTCTTTTTTTGGCATTTTAATATCGCAAATAACTAAATCGAAATCTTCGTTTTTTATTTTTTCTAAACCTTCTTCGCCATCGGCAGCTTCAAAAACTACATACTGATCGTTTTCTTCTGCCAATATTTTTGATAACACCCTACGGATGGAAGCTTCGTCTTCTATAATTAAAATTTTAGCCATACTTAATATTTAAGCCATTTTACAAGTTCTTTCCAAGTTGGTTTTTTGCCGTACATTAAAATACCTACACGATAAATTTTCGACGCCACCCAAACAATAGCAATAAAGGTAGCAAATAAAAGTGCAATTGAAAGTGCAATTTGCCAAAAAGGTACACCAAATGGTATACGCATAAGCATTACGATGGGTGATGTGAGCGGAATCATAGAGAAAATAGTGGCTACCGTGCCGTGGGGTTCGTTCATTACTGTGAAAAAGCCAATATAAACGCCCAACATTAACGGCATAATTACCGGAAACATAAACTGCTGTGTATCGGTTTCGTTATCAACTGCTGCGCCGATTGCCGCATACAATGAGCTGTATAAAAAGTAGCCGCCAATGAAATATATTAAAAAGTAAACTGCCATACTTAAAAGCGGAAGTTTTAAAAACTCAGCAAAATACACTTGAATATTTGCCAATTTTGAAGCTTCTATTGCCATTTCTGTCGTTGGCGTTGAGGTATTTAAACCAAAAACCAAATTTGCAATTACTAATAAAATACCACCTACAATTGCCCAAATTACAAACTGCAAAATTCCGGCTAAAGTGGTTCCAATGATTTTTCCCATCATTAATTGGATAGGCTTTATGGATGAAATAATAATTTCTATGATGCGACTTGTTTTTTCTTCGATCACGCTGCGCATGACCATGTTTCCGTAAATAATAATGAACATCATGATTAAATAGCCAAAAACAGAACCAACACCAACCTTCATTTCGTTTAAACCTTTAACGGTTTCTTCGCCCGATGCTTTTGTAAGATGCATGGTAACATCGATTTTTGATTTATCAAGCAAAACAGTATCAACGCCTTTATTGCTTAAATTTTTACGCAATAATTTTTCTGAAAGTTTAGATTCTGTGTTGGCGATAAACCCTAAACTTGGACTGTCTTCTGATACATATTCGATCGATTTTTCGTAATCTTTTAAATGATCTTTTTTAGGAATAAACAGAACGCCCTCATAATTCGCTTGCGAAACGCTGTCTTTTAATATTTTTGGATCAATCTTGGAAACATCGTGGTATTTATAGCTTTCGGAATTTTTAAATTCGTTTACAAACATTCCGCTTTCGTCGTGAATACCAATATGTTTCACTTCGGTTTTCATGGAACTTAAATAGCCAATTAATGCAGCAACTGCCACAAAAATAAGCGGACTTACGAAAGTCATTACAATAAATGATTTATTTCGTACTTTTGAAATAAATTCTCTTTTGATAATTAAAGATAAAACGCCCATTAGTTATTGGTTACAGTTTGAATAAAAATGTCGTTGATACTCGGAATTTTCTCAGAAAAATGAGTGATTTGACCAAATGGCAACACATCATTTAACAACTCGTTTGCTGATTGATCATGAAGTTTTACAGATAATTTTAAATCGTTGTCTAATGATTTAAAGAAAGTTTCTTCTACTTGATATTTGGCTCTTAGAAAATCTTTTAATTGATTCGGATTCATAGCATTTATTCCCAAATCAAAGGTATTTGAACGATATTCTTTTTTAATATCGACCACCGAACCATCTAACAACTTATTAGATTTATGAATCAAGGCAATTTCATCGCACATTTCCTCAACGCTTTCCATGCGGTGTGTGGAAAAAATAATGGTGCTGCCTTTTTGTTTCAATTCAAGAATTTCGTCTTTAATAATATTGGCGTTTACGGGATCGAATCCGGAAAAAGGTTCATCGAAAATCAATAATTTAGGTTGATGCAAAACAGTTACCACAAACTGAATTTTCTGTGCCATTCCTTTTGAAAGCTCTTGAATTTTTTTGTTCCACCAGTCTCCAATTTCTAATTTTTCAAACCAATATTTTAATTGCTTTTTGGCTTCGTCTTTAGAAATTCCTTTCAATTGCGCCAAATACAATGCCTGCTCGCCCACTTTCATACTTTTATACAAACCGCGTTCTTCGGGCATGTAACCAATATTTTTTACATGGTGAGGACTTAGTTTTTCGCCGTCGAGTAAAATTTCGCCACTATCTGGAAACGTAATTTGATTGATAATGCGTATTAACGAAGTTTTTCCGGCACCGTTTGGACCCAACAATCCAAAAACACTCCCCTTAGGAATGGCTAATGACACGTTGTTTAAAGCGGTTTTATCGCCGTATTTTTTTACAACATTATTTACCTGTAAAATATGATTCATGATTTTTTAAAAATTAGTACAAATATACGAAGTAGTTAAAAAAAAACCCATCCTTGTTTGCACAAGGATGGGAAAAATTGCTATGAAAAAGAAAATCCACCGTTTTATAAGTGTAATACAAAACTAAAAAACATTTTTTAATTACGAAAACATTTCTTTTACTTTTTCAAAAAAACTTTTATCTCCTTTTTGAGGATGTGGTACAAAATTTTCGTCTTCTTTCATTTTTTCAAAGAATTCTCTTTGTTCTTTTGTTAATTTCTTAGGTGTCCAAACATTGATATGTATTAAGAAATCACCATTTCCATAACCGTTTAAACTTGGTAAACCTTTGCCTTTTAAACGTAAAATTTTCCCAGACTGAATACCTTCTTCAATCTTTATACGAACTTTTCCGTTTACGGTATCAACCTCTTTAGATCCACCCAAAACTGCATCGGCAATGTTTAGGTATAAATCATAATGTATGTTTTCGCCTTCGCGCTTTAAAAATTCATGTTCCACTTCTTCAATAGCAACAATTAAATCGCCGGGAATGCTATTGGCACCCGGAGCATCGTTTCCTTTACCCGAAACTTTTAACTGAATACCATCTGAAACACCCGCAGGTATTTTAATTGATACGGTTTCTTCTGCAGTTACCATTCCGTCTGCATCAGCGCCTTGCGGTTTTTTATCAATTGTTTGTCCTGAACCTTGACAAGTAGGACAAGGCGAAGAAGTTTGCATACGTCCTAAAATGGTATTTTGCACGCGCATCACCTGACCGGAACCATTACAAGTTCCACAGGTTTTATACGAAACGCCATCGGCTTGCACTTTGCGTTTTACTTTTACTTTTTTCTCTACACCGTTTGCAATATCTTCTAAAGTAAGTTTAACCTTTATGCGCAAATTAGAACCTTTTACCCGGCGCTGACCGCCACCGCCAAAGCCACCAAATCCGCCAAAGCCACCGAAACCGCTACCGAAGATATCGCCAAATTGACTAAAAATATCTTCCATATTATTAAAACCGCCGCCGCCAAAACCGCCAGCACCTTCAAAAGCAGCATGACCGTATTGATCGTAGCGTGCTTTTTTATCAGGGTCGCTTAAAACTTCGTAAGCTTCTGCAGCTAGTTTAAAATTTTCTTCGGCTACTTTGTCACCCGGGTTTTTGTCTGGATGAAACTCTATCGCTTTTTTGCGGTATGCTTTTTTAATAGCGCTTGCATCGGCACTTTTATCAATACCTAATATTTCGTAATAATCTTTCTTCATTGTAGTTTTTTATTGACCTATAACAACTTTTGGAAAGCGAATGATTTTCTCTCCTAATTTATATCCTTTTTCAATCACATCGACCACTTTTCCTTTTAGATCGTCGCCAGCTGGGATTTGCGTTACTGCTTCTGCGCTGTCTGCATCAAAAGCATCGCCTGGATTTATTTCTACCAAACTTAATCCTTTTGCCGACAAATTGTCACGCAATTTTGTTGCTATTAAATTAAAACCTGTCAAATGTTCGCTTTCGCCCAGTTTTTCCATCTGTGAAATGGCTCTGTCGAAATCGTCTAAAACAGGTAAAATTCCTTTCATAACATCTTCGCTTGCTGTTGCAAACAATTCAATACGTTCGCGTGCAGTTCGTTTTCTAAAATTTTCAAATTCTGCAAAAAGTCTTAAAAACTTGTCTTTTTCGGCAGCCAACTGCTCTTGTAACTGATCTGTTTCAGACAATTGCTCGGTTGTATCTGCTGGTTCATTTGCTATTTCTTGTGCAGCATTTTGCTGTATGTTTTCTTTCAATTCTTCGTTTTCCATTGTTCATTACTATTACTATCATCACTTTTTAAACAAATTTAAAGCCATTGTTGTATTTTAGACAAATTGGCAGGAAACTGCAAAATTAATCTATATTAAGAAATAACCACTACATGCATTTTTATGTTTTTGATAATAGATTTTAAATATCTTTGCAATACAAATTAATAATTTAATTATGAAAAAAAATGTATTTGCATTAGTTGCTTTGGCAGCTTTATCATTAACGGCTTGTAAAAAAGAAAACACAACTGTTGAAACAGATGCAGTTGAAACTACTACAACAGCAGCAGATGCTGTAGCATATAACGCAAATGTTGCGGAATCTAAAATTGACTGGGTTGGCGGTAAAGTTTCTGGTGACGAACACACTGGAACTATTGCTTTAAAAGACGGTCAGGTTTTTGTTGCAAACAATATGGTAACAGGTGGTAAATTTACTATTGATATGAATTCTATCACAGTTACCGATTTAACTGATGCTGAAAAGAAAGCTGGTTTAGAAGGTCACTTAAAAGGTGCTACTGCTGAAAACGCTGACCACTTCTTTAATGTTTCTAAATACCCAACTGCAGTTTTTGAAATTACGAAAGTTACTGAGGAAAACGGTAAACAAATGGTTGAAGGTAATTTAACAATGAAAGAAATTACTCACGGAATTAAATTTCCAGCGACTGTTACGGTTACTGAAGGTGATGTTACAATTGCATCAGACGAGTTTGAAATTGACAGAACAAAATGGGCTGTTAATTACAGTTCTGGATCGGTTTTTAAAGATTTAGCTGGAGACAAAGTTATTAACGATAACATTAAATTGAAAATTGCTGTTAAAGCAACAAAATAATCAATTTTATATTGCTTAAATAAGAATCCCGAAGTTTTCACTTCGGGATTTTTTATGATATATCGAAAAGAATTATTGCTCTTTTAAAACCTCTTTTATACGTTTAAAAGCTTCAATTAAAATTTCTTCGCTGGTTGCATAAGATAAACGGATACAGTTTGGGTTACCAAAAGCATCGCCCGTTACTGTTGCAACGTTGGCATATTCTAATAAATACAAGGCTAAATCATCGGCATTGTTGATTAAAACTCCGTTTAAAGTTTTACCAAAATAATATGAAACATCTGGGAAAACATAAAAAGCACCTTCTGGTACATTTACTTCCAAGCCTTTAATATCGTTTACTAAATTTAAAACTAAATCTCTGCGTTTGTGAAAAGCTTCAACCATATAACCAATTTCCGATGGATTTGCTTCTAAGGCTGCAATTGTTGCACGTTGCGCAATGGAGTTTGCACCACTTGTAACCTGCCCTTGTAATTTGGTACAGGCTTTTGCAATAAATTCGGGTGCACCAATGTATCCAATTCTCCAACCCGTCATTGCAAAGGCTTTTGCAACACCGTTTACAGTAATGGTTCTTTCAAACATTCCTGGAATGGATCCGATACTGCAAAAACTTCCCGAAAAATTAATATGTTCGTAAATTTCATCGGAAACCACATAAATATCTTTACGATTCTTTAAAACATCAGCCAAAGCGGTTAATTCTTCCTTGTTATAAACCGAACCCGAAGGGTTACAAGGCGAACTAAACCACATCATTTTGGTTTTTGGTGTGATAGCCTGTTGAAGTTGTTCTGGCGTAATTTTAAAATCAGACGCAACTGATGTTGGCACAACAACCGGGATTCCGCCTGCCATTTTAATAATTTCGTAATAACTCACCCAATAAGGCGCTGGTAAAATCACCTCGTCGCCCTCGTTAATCATTGCTTGAGCAATATTATACAACGATTGTTTGGCACCTGTTGAAACCACAATATTTGCAGGTTGATAGGTTAATCCGTTATCGCGTTGAAACTTTTTTATAATGGCTTGTTTTAATTCCAAATATCCATCAACTGGTGGATAAGTGCTCCAATTTTCATCGATAGCCGTTTTAGCTGCTTCTTTAATAAAATCTGGAGTATTAAAATCGGGTTCACCTAAACTTAAACTGATAATGTCTTTGCCCAAAGCAGTTAATTCACGAGCTTTTGCAGCCATTGCCAAGGTTTGTGAAACCGATAAATTGTTTATTCGATCTGATAACGCGTTTACACTCATTTTTATCCTATTTTATAGTATCAAAGGTAACGATAATGTAACATAATATAAAACAACCTTTGCGCTTTTTTAACATTGCAAACGTATAATTTTTATTTTAAGCGTAATTTTTATTTTTTGATGAATTTCAGCACCGTAGAACTTCCGTTTGCTTTTACAAAATACATCCCTCCTGATAGATTTTGGGTTGAAATACTAATACTTGACCGATTATTTACCGAAACCGTTTTTACCAATTGCCCCAACGTATTGTAAATGTAAAGTTTGTTGTTTTGATTATTAAAACGCGATGAATCAACACCTATCAAAACATCAGCGTCGGTTACATTCGTTGATTCAAACCACATTAAAGTTTTATCTTTTTTGAATGATGTTGTTGCTAATGGTTCGTTTATTTGAAATTGCATTACCACTGGCAAATGATCGCTCATATTATACAAATTGTTGCGCAACGTTAAAGAATACGTTCCAGAACATGAAGGATCGTTCACGCTTTTGTTTAAACAATTTTCATTGTTACCATAAGCTTTATATGTTCCGTTCACATACGAAAAACGAGTACTTGTATTAAAATTTTCACTCATCATGATGAAATCAAATCGGTCGTCTAAACCTCCTGAAGCTCCGGCGTTTGCACCGCCACCAAAACCAGAACTTGACAAACGAGTACTTTGCGTGTGCAAATAACTAAACGATGCGTTGTCTTGCCAACTTCCCGGTGCATTTATAGGATCGATCAATTTAATCGCATTTGTGGGATCTAGAATTTTCTGGTAGCCAATTTCGTTGGCATTGTAAAAATTAAAATCACCCGCAAAAAGCACATAGGTGTTAGGTTGCGTTAAATTTTGTAATTCTTGCGTAACTTTTTCTACCATGTCATAACGCATTTGTCGGTTTGCAGGTCCGGTGCTCGATTTTAAATGTGCCACAAAAACTTCTAAATAGATCGGATTTTGAGGATCCACATTTACCTGAAATGAATAATGGTTAATGTCGCGATAAACCGTTAGCAAAGTTTGCTGACCAACCAAAGTAAGTTTTCTTGTATTATAAAAAACCATTGTTTGCAAAGGATCTGCCGTATCTGTAAGATCAGGCACAAAAACAGCGCGCGCAAACGGATCAACTTGATTTTTCAACGAAGTATTTAGAATTAAATTGGCTGCATTTTCATTTGCCAATTCGCAAATCATAAACAAATCGGGTTGGTATTCATCTAAAATATCGCGCAAAATAAGTTGGCGGTTTTGCGGCAGCGAATTTGGAAATTTAAACACGTTATAAAACATTGCGTTGATTGTTTCTTGCGAAAAACCGCACAACGAAACACATAAAAAAAGAAGTGTAATTGTTTTTCTCATATTGCCCAAGTTTTAAAAAAGGAATGAAATCTATGTAACCGATAGGTTATAAAAAAAATAAATTCATTCAAAATTAAATATACTTCTTTTCCTGTTGTTAAAAATGTATTTTTGCTAAAAATTTTAGTCATGGAAGAAATTTTAGCACAATTTCCTCATTTAAGCGAGGTACAAATCAATCAATTAGAAAAGTTAAATGATTTATACCAAGATTGGAATGCAAAAATCAACGTAATTTCTAGAAAGGATATTGATGAATTGTACACCAAACATGTTTTACATTCATTGGGAATTGCAAAAATCATGGAATTTAAACCAAATGCCGATGTGATGGATGTGGGTACAGGTGGTGGTTTTCCAGCGATTCCTTTGGCTATTTTATTTCCGGAAACCAACTTTTATGCTATTGACGTGATTGCAAAGAAAATAAGAGTGGTTAACGAAGTGGCAACTGCTTTAAAATTGCAAAATTTAAAAGCCGAACAAAAAAGAGCCGAATTGGTTACCGATAAATTCGATTTTATTGTGAGCCGTGCCGTTACCAATATGCCCGATTTTGTTACGTGGGTTAAAGGGAAAACCAAAAAACAATCGGTTCACGATTTAGAAAACGGAATTTTATATTTAAAAGGCGGCGATTTATCGGAAGAATTAAAAGATTTCCCAAAAGCAACCTTATATAATTTAAGCGATTTTTTTACCAATGAATTTTTCGAAACTAAAAAGGTGGTGCATTTACCGTTGAAGTTTAAGGCATAATAAAGCAACAAATATTAGATTTACGTAAAATACAAAAAGCCAATATCTATTGGCTTTTTGTATTTTATAGAAGAATTAATTTATGTAAAAGTAGAATCTTCTTTTTAAAATATAAGATCTAAAAACACTTAATACCTCATTCTCCAAGCAGTTATCAATCCGTCTTCAACAGTAAATAAAAAATCTGCTTTGTTGGTATACCCTTCACTAGAATACTGTCCTTTAACCACAGCTTGATTTTCATTAATTACCGTGTATTGAGGATTTGCAACTTTACCTTGACGGCTTATTATATCGCTTTCGATCCACCTTCTAGTTTCATCAGCTGTTTTCATTGTTCCTTCTGCGCCATAAGCTTGAGTTGCGGTTTTTGAAAATTGTGCTCTGATAAGTTCTGCATTTTCAGTTTGCATTGCTTCAATCAAAGCTTTTATCGGTTTTAATATGGTTTCGTTTTGCATTTTTTCTAAATTTTGAGTTTTTATCTGATCGCCTTTTTGTGTCTGTCCGCAAGCCGTTAATGCAAGTGAAGAAAATAAAACAATGATTATTTTTTTCATTTTAATTCGTTTTTAAAGGATGCTGTAAATATATAATAAACAAATTTAGCAATAAAAAGGGAATTTCTATTGCAACACCTTTTAGGTCTTTATTCAACAATTGCAAACATATAATCAACAATATTCCTGCTGCCATTAAGAAGTTTCCCCACACAAAAGTTTTAGGAAACAAGATTAAAGCCGATGCTATCAATGTTACTGCTCCGTTAATTATTACTGCATTTTTACTGAGATTCCATTTTCCGAACATTTCCAACATTTCGGGTTTTGCAGTAAGCATATTCCAGCCGTGTTTTGTACCCATAAATACGGCAAAAAGAATTAAAACGGAGTTGATTATTTTTAGTATCATCATTTTTAGGATTTAAAGAAAAAGGCAAACAACAAAGTCATTTGCCTTTCAAAAATAATAATTTTTCAATTATCTCGTTGTATAACCACCGTTTGCAAAAATGGTTTGTCCTGTAATCCACCAACCGTCAGTTACCAAAAATTCTACCAATGGAGCAATGTCTTTGATGTCGGTCAATCCACCTAAATCAGATGCTTGTTTGTGGTAAGCTACTGCGTCGTCGCTTTCTTGTCCGTAAAAGAAAGGTGTATCCATTGGTCCCGGAGCAACTGCTGTTACGGAAATTCCACGAGAACCAAATTCTTTAGAAGCCGCTCTTGTAAAATGTTCTACAGGAGCTTTTGCACCCGCATAAGTGGAATAATAGCCTGTAAACGCTGCCAATAATGAAGTAACAATTGTGTTGATTTTACCGTTATCGTTCAGTTTTTTTCCTGCTTCCTGTATAAAAAAGTATGCTACTTTCGAGTTAATGTCGCTCATACTGTCGTATTCTTCTTCTGTGGTATCGGTAAATGGTTTTTTCAGCACTTTTCCAACGGTATTAATTGCGATATCTATACCTCCAAATTTTTCGATTGTTGCATCAAAAAGGTTAGTGATATTTTTTACATCCGTTAAATCTCCCTGAAACAAAAATGCTTCACCACCAGCATTCGTAATGTCTGCCAAAGTTTTTTCGGCATCTGCTTTTGTGCTGTCGCTGTTGTAATGAATTGCTACTTTTGCTCCTTTACTTGCAAAATCACGACTCAATAAACCGCCTAAATTTTTTGCACCGCCTGCTATTAAAACTACTTTTCCTTTTAAATCGTTTCTTGCCATTTTATTTGATTTTAAATGTTATATAATTGATTTTGCAAAGATGGCAAGACTTAGTATTTATATCGTGGTGAACTTTTCGGAACTTTTATCTTTTGTTCTCTTTTCTAAATTGACCAGGAGTTTGTCCCACAAATTTTTTAAAGAACTTTGAAAAGTTGGAAGGGTCGTAAGTCAATATTTTTGCGATTTCCGCAACGGATTTATCGGTTTCGGAAAGCATTTTTTTTGCTTCTTCAATAATTTTCAGGTCGTAAAAATAACAAGGGTGATTTCCTGTTTCTTTTTGAACAGTGTCTGTCAAATGTTTGTGCGACAGAAATAACTCTCTTGCAATTTTGTTGATTTCCATAAATTCATCAACATTTCCCGAAACCACATCTGCAATATGATTGTCCAAAAACTGATAGTAGTTTTCAGTAATTTCTTTGCTTCGTTTTAATATGTCTTGTTCTGTTTGTTCTGTTTGTTCCATTTACGCTAAATCAAAAAAATAACACAAAGTTGCAATTTTATGAAAAAATATTTATGGTGAACTTTTCGGATTTAATATAACCAATTGAAATCCTTATAATACAAATTTCCAATTAAATTTAAAGCATCATCAGGGTTTGTAATAAGAATTTTGTCTGAAACTACTTCGGCAATTTCTATATTGTTTTTTTATGAGATTGAATAATCATATTTTAATATTACTTATACAAATCTTTCAGAGCACCTGATAGATGAGGGTACGAAAATATATAGTTTTTTTCTTGCAGGTTTTTGGGCTGTACATGCTGGCTTGATAATACCAAAGCAGAACGTTTGCCTAAACCAAATTTAATGACAAATTCTGGAATGTTTGGCAACCACAAGGGTTTATCTAGTTCGGCTGCTAAAAGCGTTAAAAATTGTTCTTGGCGAACCGCATTTGGTGCTACAACATTGAAAAGTCCAGCTTGTTGTTGCATTAATAACTTGTAAATAATTTGCACTACTTCTTGATAATGTACCCAGCTAATCCATTGTTTGCCGTTGCCTAAATTGGCGCCCATTCCCAATGACACCACTCGTGCCAATTCGCGCAACACCCCATTGTCTTTTGATAGAATTAAACCAAAACGCGTAATGGCTGATTGTATTCCTAAGGTTTCAAATCGTGCATTTGCAGCTTCCCATTGCTTGCATACATCAGCCAAAAAATCGGTACCAAAATCAGTGGAACTTTCATCATAAACCATTGTTTCACTGGATTGATAAATACCAATTGCCGATGCGTTTACAATAGATTTTACTTGATGTTGATTATCTTTCAATGCGTTAAAAAGTGTATTGGAACAATTGATTCTACTGTCGAGAATCTTTTTTTTGTTTTCTTCTGTCCATGCACAATTTATCGTATGTCCTGCCAAGTTTACAATGGCATCTACTTCTTTTAAACAATCCAAATCGATTTCGTTATTAGAAGGATTCCAAACAAAACCAGTGTAATTAGGAGTAGTGTTGTTTATTTTATCTTCAGAAGTGGTTAAATAATGCACTGAATGCTTATTTTCTAAAAGGAATTGGCACAATGCACTTCCAATAAATCCGGTGGCACCCGTAACTAAAATCTTCATAACTATTTTGCTTTTAATGTCCATTCAAAATCATAAATTCCTACTTTATCTCCTTTTTCGTCAAATCCTTCCGAACGTACCCAAAACGAGATGCCTTCTTTGCTTTGCAGTGCTTCATTCACTTTTTCGGCAATTTGCAGCCCTTCTTCGCATTTAAAGGTTATCACACCTGTGGCTTTTTTAGTGAATTGCGATTTTTGATTGAGCACCAACATCGATACTTTTTTGTTGCTTTCTTTAATGGCTTTCATTACTAAAACGCCCGTTGTGAGTTCAGCTCCCATGTTTTGAACAGCAAAATACATGGATCGAAAAGGGTTTTGATTGAACCATTTGTGTTTTACCCGCACGGTGCAATATGCATCGGTAAGTGCATAAACCCGCACCCCACATATATATGCCGAGGGTAGATTTTTTAATAAATAAAGATTTAAGTTCCTGGTGTTGAAATCCATAATTCGCTAGCTTTTTAGCTAATTTACAAAAAAAATATTGAACAAAAGCACAGAAATATATTTGTTAAAGAATTGTTAATTATTAGTACTATGCAATACAAAGTACAAGCTTTTATATATATCTTTGTTATGTCAAAGAAATAAAAACAATAAAGCACATGCGGATGTAACCATACTAATACAATAAGCAGCACATTTCTCATAAGGTTTATTAATTTGAATTTAAGTTTACTCGATCACCATTTGGAAACATCCGCCAACTGCTTTTAAAAACAAATACGTTCTATGAATATTGAAAACACAAAAGCGCAAATGCGTAAAGGAATTCTAGAGTTTTGTATTCTATCGGTATTGAAAGACAAAGACTGCTACACGTCTGAGATTTTAGAGATACTGAAAGATGCCAAATTGCTAGTAGTAGAGGGAACCGTTTACCCTTTGCTTACTCGTTTAAAAAACGATCAATTATTAAGTTATCGGTGGGAAGAATCCACATCGGGTCCGCCTAGAAAATACTACCGATTAACCGAGCAGGGCAACGACTTTTTAAAAGAATTGTCTATAACCTGGAAAGAATTAAGCGATGCCGTTCACATTATAACAAACTCAAACAGCCATGAATAAAACCGTAACAATCAACATAGCAGGACTTGTTTTTCATATCGACGAAGATGCATATAACAAGTTAGACACCTACATTAACGCCGTAAGAAATTCTATTCAACAAGAAAGTGAAGAAGAAATTATTTCGGATATAGAATCGAGAATTGCTGAGCTTTTTGCAGAGCGTATCGATCCAAAAACAGGCGTGATTCGTATGAACAACGTAGATGAAATTATAGATATTATGGGCAAACCCGAAGATTATATCATTGAAGACGACGAACCTATCCGAAGCAATCACTTCAAAACAACCTCTAAAACCTACAGAAAAATTTACCGCGATGGGGAAAAAAGAATTTTAGGTGGCGTGTGTTCTGGATTAGGACATTACTTTAATATTGATCCGGTTTGGGTGCGTATTCTTTTTATTTTGTTGTTTTTTGCTTATGGATTAAGCTGTGTAATTTACTTGATTCTATGGGTTATAATTCCAAAAGCAGTTACCGTTGCCGATATTTTAGAAATGAAAGGCGAACCTGTGAATATATCGAATATTGAAAAACAATTTCGAGATGGTGTGAACAATTCTTATCAAAAAATAAGAGCTACAGGAAGTTCGGCAGCATCGGTTTTAAGACGCATTGTGGGCATAGCTCTTATTGTGATTAGCGTAATGGGACTTTTTGGCAGTTTTTTTGTACCAATTGCTTTTAGCTCTGACAAAATCAACTTGGCCAACGAATTTGTAAGCTATAACGAAGCCGAAATTGGTATTCCTTTTTGGGGAATTGGCTTAAGCTTGTTTATAATGAGTGCCGTACCGTTTATCGTTTTGTTATTGTTAGGTATTAAATTATTAAACAGTAAGTTAAAACACATTGGTTGGGTTTCCGCTATTTTAGGATTTATTTGGTTGGTATCTATTTTTATTTTTTCATACGTGATGATAAATTTAGATATTCAGAAAGATAAAATTGAGTCGCTTTTGGAAGATCATTTTGAACAAAAAATTTCAAAAACCGATTTATTGTTGAGCGATAACGATACCTTAAATATAATTTTTCAGAAAGATGAACGCATTTTTACAATAAATGACACCATCACTAGTGCTTACAAATACAGCGAAGTTGATGATGTACGCATTGAAGTTTTAGAATCAAGTACAGGAAATTCGTATTTAGAAATCGATGAAAAGATTTTTAACAGTAAACATTTGAACCTTAAAAAACTAGGAAAATTCAACATTGAAATTGAATCTAGTAAATTTAGTAACACATTAAATTATAATTATTCAATAAAAAGTGATACCTTAGTGCTTTCAAATGCGATTTTGACCACATTGAACGATTTTACAGAAGATTCTAAAGTGCGTATCAAATTATATATTACACCGAATCACCCACTTAAAATCAACGGTAATGATGATCATTATTTTTGGAATTTGCGTGTTGAGAAAGGTAGAAATTACTACAAGTTTAACAAAGAAGGCGAATTAGAGAACACAAACAATACTATAAACTAAAAACTTTTAAGGCTTATGTTTTATTTATTATTATTAATCGGTCAAACTTTAATTGATCTCATCAAAAGTTTGTTTTAAAAAGATAAACGCTTTCCCAAAAAGGAGAGCGTTTTTTTATGTTTTCTGATATATTTTTTAAGTTAGTTTCGAATTTTGAGCGGTAAATTGGAACAAAATTACATCTGCGTAATCATGATTTTGGCATAGTTTTGTTTGCCATCAACATTTTTGATAGAATACCTACACCTCTTCTACCCAATCCTCTTCCATGTGTTCTTTAACATCATTATAATCAGAAGAGATTTGATTGACAATATTGAAATCTTGGTACCAATTTTCTAAATCAATAATTCTTTGATAAATATATAGAATTGTTCTATTTTCAAATTAAACGAAATAGGTCGTTAACTCCTCTTCTTTAATGCTTGTAATCGCAAAATCGAAAGTTACGGGATGCAATGTCCAATTATATTGAGCAAATATTTCATTACCATGTAATAGTTTAAATTGAAGTGAATTGAAAAATAAAAAAACGTTGTCTTCAAATTCTATTAATAGTTTTAATTCATAACTTCCTTTTCCATTATAATAATACAATGCTTTAACCTTTTTCCCAGCTATTTCGTTTTTTATCACCTTTTGAATTTATTTACGTTGGTTTACTATATACCTGCCCTATTTCTCAATGTGTGTTTGTTTTTTGTAACGGGATTTTGATTTATTTAAAAATGCGCCTTAAAAGCGAAACTTGCATTTTGTTTTTTTAAGGAAGCTCTTTCATTAAATAGACCCATCCTGAATAGGTATCAAATGAAGTTTTAAATAGGTAAAAATAAGTACCAGAAGGTAATTCTCTGTTATTTCTATCCTGACCTTTCCATTGATCTATATAACCCACACCATGCTCATAAACGAGATTACCATAGCGATTGTAAATTTTAAGATCGATTAAGTTAAAAATTTCCAAATTAAAGCCATCGTTCAAGCCATCGCCGTTAGGAGATATACCTTTAGGAACCACACAATCATTCACTTGGATTGGAATAACGTGATCACACAACAATCTATTGGTTCCTGTTGCTTTAATCCATACTATATACGGGAATCTAGGCGGTTCATATTTTTGAATGTTATTTATTTCATTTATTTGGTTCTCCGCATCACTTTTTGTCTCGTAAAACTGCAGTTGCACTAAATCGGCATAATCAAACATCCGTTTTAATAAAATAGAAGCAATACCTAAATTTACTTGCCGCGGATTGTCTTTATAGTTACAAATCATCAACGGGTCTTTTAATTCGGTAAAAGGTTTCATCTGTGCTGTTAACCTAAACGATGTAAAGGCACTACAACCATTGCTTTGGTCTTTCACCCGCATCCAAATGGTGTTAGACTTGTATGTTTTCAACTCATAATAAGCAATATTTGTTAGTTGGTTTATTCCATTTTGGGCATCGCTTTCACTTTCATGCAAAGTGATTGCAACATTTGAACTATTGGTAACTTCTTGTAATTTTGGTGTAAGATTAAATACAACATAGCCATCCTCATCATAATCACAAAGAATTATATCTGTTGGCTTATTTGCTTGTGGCGAAACAATTAATTGTACGATTTTATTTGCCGAATTATTAGTTTCATCTACTTCTACCACCGTGCCATTTACAGTACCATCGTCATCAACTTTTGAAGAGAGAATGAAATTTTCGGGAATTGTTTCAGGAATTGTTAGTAGTATTGATCCAGTTTCAGAGCCACCTATGGGGATCATTGCTTTTGTGGCAGTGCTTCCTACTAACTCATTGTTTGCATAGAAATTTATTGGCACATTGGCAACTAATTTACCGGTTCCATTGCTATTATACACCGTGTATTCAACATGTATTTCTCTGTTATCACATGAAACAGTTACATCATCTATCGTGATGGTGGCATCAGCAAACAAACTGCTTAAAGCAACTAGAATATTATTAATTATTACCAAATCTTGCCCTGTTTGTATTTCTACCGTCATTTCAGTATCTCCAAGAGACAGATAATTGCCAATTTGGTAATAATCAATATCCATGTTCCACAAATTAGTTGCTCCTGTAAAAGTGTTGGTACAATTAAACGCATTGTTTATAGGATTCAACGGTGGATTTCCAATAATTTGATTGTTGATGCGCAGTTCTTCTGTTACAGCCAAGTTTTCATCACCTTCCCAAGCCAAAAAACCTACCTTAGCATTGTTTAAATTAGTTACATTTAATCCGTTTAAGGTAATTGCTACTTTTGATCCGGTATGGTCAACCAGTTCAAAACCCTCATAAATACTCACTACTCTGTTGGGCAAAAATGGGTCTTCATAAACAATCACCATCGACCATCCGGCGTAATTACTTCCGGTGGGGCAATAAGGTGCGATAATTGCTGTTAAATCTAAATCGGATAGTGTGTAAAGAACATTGCCGGTGGCTTTTACCAAACTAGACACATCTGCAAATGCACTAAAAAAGGGCAAACCTGTAGGTCCATTTGCTGTAAATGTTCTTTCAGCTCGAATGGGCGTACCATTTAATTTTACGTCTAAATCTGCTTGATTTAAATCACCTGAACCAGACCAATACAAGAATGCCGCCTGAACTTCCTGCGTGGTGTTTAAATTTAACATGGCACTAGATTGAGTTAAAATAGTACATGGGGCATTGGTTCCGTTTGGTGCACTATTCATGGTATTACCCATCATGAAAAAATCATACTGACCGGTATATTGCTTGAATAAACTAACGGATTGGCTTTGGCTATATGTTAAAAAACCAAATAATAATACGAATAATTGTAGTATTTTTATCATAACCAAGTAGTTTCAATAAAAATACAAAAAAATCATTATCAATTAGTTAATCAAATGCACACTCCAAAACTTTAACATTATAAGTTCTGAACAGGCACTTAATCATTTCGCTGCTTTGATCAATTAACGTAACTTTTTTAGGAACTAATTTATAGAGCAATTGATACGCTGTGATGCTTTGAAATCTCATGAATGATAATTCTTCAAAAACCATTTTTAAAAATTAATGGTCACTATACAGATGCATCAACCGGGTAAAAGCCTTTTAACAGCAAAAATCGCATTAAATCTTCAAAATTTAGTTTGCTTTAATAGTCTTCTAAAATATCGTCTTTCACATCGCTACAACCAAAAAATGATATTATCATTAATTCTAAAAAAGAATTTTACTGATTATCTTAGTTCTTTAAGCAAATAAATGTATCCCGAAATGGTTTCATAAGGCGTTTTAAAAACATAAAAATATGTTCCTGAGGGCAACTCTCTGCCATTTGCATCTTTACCTACCCATTGGTTGGTGTATCCTTTTCCGTGTTTGTACACTTCTTTTCCGTAGCGATTGAATATTTTAAGTTCATCTGGATCATAAATACTAAGGTCAAATCCATCGTTTTTTCCATCAAAATTTGCAGAAACACCTTTTTGAATAGGGCAATCTTTCACTAAGTTCACATGCATTTGGGTACTGTTGTTTTCTTCGTCAATTTCATATACAACACCTTTCTTGGTGCCATCGTCATCAATATTCATGGTTATGTCAAAACGGTAGCCAAATTTTGCTGGAATATTTAATGTGGTGGTATATTTTGCTTCTGCTCCTATTGCTATTTCATCATTTGTTGTTGCTTTCCCAACAAATTCATCATTTATATAAAAAGCAACAGGAGTTTGTGCTTTTAAGGGATGGTTTCCGTTATAATTGCCAACTATATAATCAATATCAACCGTTCTTGTGTGGCAATAGTTTTGATAATCAACCGCTTTTATGGTGGCGTCTGGAAAAACGCTGTAAACCGAAAGCACAATGGTATTTAAGAAAACCACATCGGCAGCCGTTGTTACTTTAATATCTAAAACAGTATCATCTACTTCTACATAAGTACTTAAGTCGTATTGGTCTAAATCCATATTCCACATCTGAGTGGAGTTTGAGTAGCTGTTTGTACAGTTAAAGGCATTGTTAGCTGGGTTCAAGGCGTTGGAAACCACTATATCATTAATCAAAAGCTGTTCGCCATATGCCAATGTTTCATCTCCTTCCCATGCTAAAAATGAAATCTTAGAGTTGGCCGCGTTGGTAATTCTAAAACCATCTAAAACTATATTCACAAGCGGATTACCTATGTCTAAATTTTCAAATCCGTCATAGATTGCAACCAGATTATTCTCAATATTTTCATCCTTGTAAACTACAACTATTGCCCAACCAACATAGTTGCTACCACAATATTTTTGAATGTTTTTAGTTAAATCTAATTCAGACAACGTATATTCTGTTTCACCAAATTGTTTTACAATATTAGTAACATCTGCAAAAGCAGAAAAATAACCAAACTCTGCAGCCGCATCTGCTACTAAAAGGTATAAGCGCTCAGATTCAACATCAACTCCATTTAATTTAACATTTAAGTCAGCTTCTTTTTGATTTCCGTTTCCAGACCAATATAAGTAAGCTGCTTCTATTTCTTTAGTTCCAGGAATATTGAGTGTTGCTGAAGACGCGGTCAAAATATCACATAAACCTTGACCATTTGCTTGAACGTTCATTGTATTACCAAGCATCGTGTAATCGTAACTACCGTAAAACTGTTTATAAAATGATACTTTTTGAGCAAAAATTGATGAAGTGAGAAGCGTTATCGCAAAGAGAAAAAATGTTTTTAACATATTGTTGGTTATTTTATACAATCGCACAAAAATATTAAAAATCTTAAAAAAAACAACATTTCTGCTAAAAATTAGATGCGTTTTTTATTGTATTTAGAAATGTTTTTTTATTTTTCAATAAACACATTTCAATTGGCAAATAAAACAATTGATTTTTGGGAAGTAAATTTTGCAAACGCATATAATCTTTTTCGGTGGTAATGATTTTTCGCCCGTTTGCTTTTTGAAGGATATTGTTTATATCTTGATTTGAAAAAAAGTGGTGATCGGGAAAGGTTAAACAGTCTTTTGTGTTGCATTGCAAAAACTCATAAAAATACTCGGGTTTTGCAATTCCGGCAACGGCAATAAAATCGTTTTTTAAATCGGTAATCGCAATTTCCTCTAAATTATTTGTAATGGAATGATGATAACTAATCGTTGAAAAGAAAATTTTATCGTTATCAATGTCTATTTTCTTTTTTATTTGAAGTATTTTTTGTTCCGATAAATCTTCGGGGCATTTTGTAACCACCACAATATCGGCTCTTTTCACTCCACTTTTACATTCGCGTAAATTTCCGGCAGGCAAAACCAAATCGTTGTAAAACAAATCGTCAAAAGCAGTCAACATTATATAAAAACCTGCTTTAATTTTTCGGTGCTGAAACGCATCATCTAACAAAACAACATCGGTTTTTGGTAAAGCTTTTAAAATAGTTTGTACACCTGCTACCCGATCTGCATTTACAGCCACATTTATGTTTTTAAATTTTGAATGATACTGAAAAGGTTCATCACCAATTTCTTCTATGGTTGTTGCATCATTTGCTAAATAAAACCCTTTGCTTTTACGTTTGTAACCTCTACTTAAAACTGCTAAATTGTATCTATCAGACAAAAGTCTAATTAAATATTCAATCATTGGGGTTTTGCCCGTTCCACCCACCGACAAGTTTCCTACAGCAATAATAGGTAAATTAAAAGCAGTTGATTTTTTGAATCCTTTATCGTACAAAAAATTGCGCAAGCTGGTTACAGCTGCATAAATCAACGAAAACGGAACTAATATTTTGCGTAGATTTCTCATTGAATAAGCTCTGAAACTTTCGTAATAAATAATTCTCTATCATCTGGTGATAACACAAATTTCTGCTTTTCTGTGACAATCATAACTAATGTATCTTTCCGTGTTAAAAACCAAGTCATATCATCAAATTTTTTATTTCGAAACGAACCTGAATATCCAAATAAACCACCATTGCCAAATGTTCTTATAGAAAATCGTAAATCACTATATTCAATATCTTTAACCTCTAAAATTGTATCTTTTTTTATAAGTTCAAAATCATTTCCTTTAACTATTTTTACGCCTTCCTTCGAAATTTCATAACCTATTGTTCGTGATGTATATACCCAATATAGTATTCCTAAAAGTCCAAATGTAACTATCGGCAACATAATAGCTTTTCTATCAAACGGTTCTTCAAATAAACTCACAATGAAAAGTCCTATTAAAACAATACCAATTAGTAAAAAAAGACCTACAAAAATGAACGTTATTATTTTTACAGATTTACCTAATGAAGCTTTAAACATTTCTTTTATTTTAACAAAACGAAATTAACGATTATTTTTATGTTTTGAGAAATAATTAAAAACGAAACTTATTTATCTATTGATTTAATATCAAAAAATCTTCAAACTATCCGTGACAGCAAACCCGAACTATCTTAGATATTTTTCGTACATTTGTTTGTATCTGTTTAATATCACAAAATGTTTTTATTTAACAATTCCGGATTATTGGTGCCTGATAAAAAGATCACTTGTACTTTTCAAGAATTTGAAAAAGAGTTTGTTCATAACATTCCAACACCAAAACGACAAGAAATTTTTGAGTCTTTTGTGAAATACAACAATGATTTTAAAAGCGTTTGTAAACTACCGCAATTGCACCAATGGATAAATGGTTCGTTTGTTACAAAAAAATCTAACCCCGGAGATATTGATTTAGTAACCTTTTTAGATTTTGAAATTGTTCAGCGTTTAAATAAAGAATTAAATGATTTCATATTTCCAAATTCAGAAAGAATATATGGTGTAGATGCTTATATTATTGAAATATACCCTGAAACTCATAAAAACAGATACAGATATATAGCGGATTTAGCTTATTGGACGGATCGTTTTTCAAAAACAAGAAGAATCCGAGGTAACAAATTGGCAAAAGGTTTTTTGGAAACCAAGTTTTAAACATCAAATAACAGGCTGATGAAAGATAATAAATTATACAACATTCTTGACCTTATTGAAGAAATTAACAAGGTTGATAAAATGATAGAATTACATCAAGATTCTGCATCTGATTTGATGCTGAAACAATATCAAAATCAGAAACTAAAACTTTCGAACCTTTTATTTAAAGAGCTTTTAACAAATACAGACAGTAGAACAGACGTTATGTATTTGATTAAAATGTTTATTGAAAAAT
Source organism: Flavobacterium sp. CBA20B-1 (assembly GCF_028473145.1). Classification (NCBI taxonomy): domain Bacteria; kingdom Pseudomonadati; phylum Bacteroidota; class Flavobacteriia; order Flavobacteriales; family Flavobacteriaceae; genus Flavobacterium; species Flavobacterium sp. CBA20B-1. The sequence goes on along the minus strand of NZ_CP092370.1, from coordinate 2,885,747 downwards.
TCTATCAAAAGGAAATTAAAAACCATCGAAGATTTAAAAAAGAAGACCACCTAAAAAGAATTGAAGATGTTTTTTTAGAAATGAATTAATTTAATGAAAATACAACAACTTATTCCGATTTTAGAAGAAATGGCGCCTACCGCTTATGCCGAAGATTTTGACAATGTAGGCTTGCTTGTGGGCGATGTTAGCGCCACAATTACAGGCATTTTGGTTTGTCACGACGCTTTGGAAAGTGTTGTTACCGAAGCTGTTGAAAAAAATTGCAACCTAATTGTGTGTTTTCATCCAATCCTTTTTTCTGGATTGAAGAAAATCACCGGCAAAAATTATGTGGAACGCGCCGTTATAAAAGCCATTAAAAACAATATTGCTATTTATGCTGTTCATACAAGTTTGGACAATCACAAAATGGGTGTAAATAAAATTTTGTGCGATGCTCTAGGGTTGATTAACACAAAGATCTTGATTCCTAAACAAGATTTTATCTATAAACTCACCACTTTTGTCCCAAGAGAAAATGCACGCCAAGTTCAAAAAGCGTTGTTCAAAGCGGGTGCAGGTGCCATTGGAAATTATTACGATTGTAGTTTCACTTCGACAGGAATTGGATCTTTTACAGGAAATAACGAGAGCAACCCCGTAATTGGTTCGCAAAATGTTTATACCGAAGTAGAAGAAACAAAATTGGAAGTTACTTTTGAGAAACACCTGCAAAACAAGATTTTAAAAGCATTATTTGATAATCATCCGTACGAAGAAGTCGCCTATGAGGTTACAAAATTAGAAAACCAGCATCAAAACATTGGCTTGGGAATGATTGGCGAATTAGAACATGAGATTTCCGAAATTGATTTTTTGCATTTTGTAAAAGAAAAAGTACAAACGGGCGGCATTCGTCATTCCAACTTTTTAAATAAAAAAATAAAAAAAGTAGCCGTTTTGGGTGGATCAGGTAGCTTTGCAATTACTGCTGCAAAAGCTCAAAAAGCAGATATTTTAATAACCGCCGATTTAAAATACCACGATTTTTTTCAGGGAGAAAACAGCATTTTATTAGCCGATGTGGGACATTTTGAAAGTGAACGTTATGTAAAAAATTATATTTTTGATTATCTTTCCAAAAAAATTACTACTTTTGCAATTATTTTATCCAACATTAAAACAAATCCGGTTAACTACATATAAGTATGGCAAAGAAAGCAGAAACTGTTGAAGAAAAATTAAGAGCGTTGTACGACTTACAATTAATTGATTCTAGAATAGATGAAATTCAAAACATGAGAGGCGAATTACCTCTTGAAGTAGAAGATCTAAAAGATGAAGTTGCCGGGCTTACAACCCGTTTGGAAAAGCTTACCAACGAAGTGGAATCAATCGAAGAACAAGTTAAAGCTAAGAAAAACGAAATTGAATCACACAAAGCTGCAATTAAAAAATATACCGATCAACAAAAAGATGTTCGCAACAATCGTGAATTCAACTCTTTAACAAAAGAAATTGAATACCAAACATTGGAAATTGAATTGGCTGAAAAACACATCAAAGAGTTTAAAGCCAATATCGAACATAAAAAGAACATCATTGAACAAACTTCTGATAAGTTAGCACTTAAGAAAGAACATTTAAAGCACAAAGAAAACGAGTTGAATGGTATTTTAACCGAAACTGAGCGCGAAGAAAAAGCGTTGTTAGAAAAATCGGAAGAATTTGCAGCAGCAATCGAAGACCGTTTGTTGAATGCTTACAAAAGAATTAGAAACAGTGTAAAAAACCGTTTGGCAGTTGTTTCGATAGAGCGTGGCGCATCGGCAGGTTCATTTTTCACCATTCCGCCGCAAGTTCAGGTTGAAATCGCCGCTCGCAAAAAAATCATGACCGACGAGCACAGTGGTCGTATTTTGGTTGATGCTGCTTTGGCAACAGAAGAAAGAGAAAAAATTGATGCAATTATCAAAAAAATAAAATAAATTTAAGCCTCTATTAAAAAAGAGGCTTTTTTTTATGGCTTTTTGGAACAATTTAAAATATAAACTGCTCACCAAAGGTTTTGGTGTGTACATTAATTTACTGCATTATTTAAACGCAAAGTTTGCAGCAAATACTGCGTACACCCTGTTTTCAGTGCCGCGAGATGGTGTTTTAAAATCGCTACCCACTTTTTTAGGATCAAGTTCCATGAAAAAGTTAACTTTTGAGCAGTACCATATCCAAACCTATGAGTGGTATGGCGAACGGGAAACCATTTTGCTGATTCACGGTTGGGAAAGCAACGCCAATCGCTGGCAGGGTGTGATTCACTATCTAAAAAAATTGAATTACCACATTATTGCATTAGATGCGCCGGGGCAGGGTTTAAGCGATGGTAAAGAACTAAATGCTGTTTTGTACAGTCAGTTTGTAAATACCGTGAGCAATCACTTTAAGCCCAAATTCTTAGTAGGGCATAGTTTAGGCGGAATGACCATGTTGTATTATATGGCAACCTATCAACCCAATTTTGTAAAAAAAATAGTATCGTTGGGTGCACCCAATCGCTTTTTGCGAATCACCGAGAATTACAAGAAGTTAATCTCACTAAGCAATCAATCATACAATGCTTTTTTAAAAGAATTCACCAAACGATTTGCAATTGACCCTACCGATTTTAACAGCAGCACGTTTATTAAATCGATTAAAATTCCTGTTGGTATCATTCATGATAAAGAAGACAAAGTGGTGCCATACAGCGATGCTAGGGAAATTTTAAAAACGCACCCCGAAATTCCCATACACACTACCCACAATTTAGGACACAGTTTGTATGACGATACAGTGAACCAACAAATTGTTTATTTTTTAGAAAACAACCGGTTTAAGTCGTAATTTTGTGCTATGGAACAAGAAGGAATTCGTATTAATAAATTTTTGTCGGAAGTTGGCTATTGCTCGCGTCGTGAGGCCGACAAATTATTGGAACAAGGCAGAATAACCATAAACGGAAAAATTCCGGAATTGGGAACAAAAGTGTTGCCAACAGATGAAGTGCGCGTCAACGGAAAATTGATTCACGAGAAAGAAGAACCTAAAATTTATTTAGCTGTAAACAAACCTGTGGGTATTGAATGCACTACCAACCAATCGGTAAAGGGAAATATTGTTGACTTTGTGAATTATCCCGAACGTATTTTCCCTGTTGGAAGATTGGATAAAGATTCAGAAGGATTGATCATCATGACCAACGATGGCGATATTGTAAACAAAATTCTGCGTGCCCGAAACAACCACGAAAAAGAATATATTGTAACGGTAAACAAAACAATCACCGATCGTTTCATTAGCAGAATGGGTGCCGGTGTACCCATTTTAGATACCGTTACCAAAGAATGTCGCATTGAAAAAATAAGCAGCACTACATTCCGAATTTTCTTAACGCAAGGTTTAAACCGACAAATCCGTAGAATGTGCGAATATTTTGATTATGAAGTAGTGGCATTGAAGCGTATCCGTATTATGAATATTTCGTTAGATATTCCCGTTGGGAAATACCGTAAAATTTCAAAAACAGAAATGAACGAACTCAACCGATTAATTAGCGAAAGTACTAAAACCGAAGAGGGAAGTTTACCAAAACCCAATAAACCATTGGTTAATAAAAACCCAGCGCCAACCAAAGACCGTAAAGATTTTAAAAAGAAATTTACCGAGCAGCGCCCCTTAAGAAACGAACGCAGAGGGAATAGAAAATAAAAAAATCCGAGCAAATGCTCGGATTTTTTATAGATTATTGTAAGCATTTACCTTATTAAATCTTAATGAACGGAGGTATGCTCTTTTAAATGCATTTTATAAAAAACTAATTTTTATTCTTAAAAGAATTTACTTCCCTAATTTATAATTTTCATAACACTCGTTTACGGCATTAAATATTTGATAGTCGTTTGCAGTATAAATAAAGCGTTCCGATTGATTACAACGTTGCAAAACCTTTACGATATCTTCCTTAGAAATATTCAATAAAGCAGAAACCATTTCGCGATCGTATTTCTTTTTCATTAATTCAATCAATTCCACTTCTTTGCGAATTTGATTGATTTTCTTGGTTTCGCTAGAATTTCGTTTAATAGCATTGTAAATTCCGTTAATAGGATTTAACCCCCGGTTGTAGTTGGCTGCAAAGCCAGTGGGACCAAAATCACGATAGTACGGATAATCAGCTAATGCGATCAGCTTGGCATCTACAGCTAAAATTCCGGTTAGTTTCAGCGTATTGATCACCACCTCATCCAACACAGTAGAAAGATCTTTAATGTAAATATTCATTTTACCCTCTTTGTACCAATCATTCGTAACTTTTATTTTCAGCGAGCGAAATCCTTCTGATGAAACATGCAATGTATCGTTCACTTGAGCTAATATAGAAAAACTGCCGTCGGGATTGGTTTGGGCTACTTTTAAAGAGTTTAGGTTTACAATGCTTGCGTGGGATTCTGGTTGATAGCTAAGTTCGCTAAAAACGATTCCTTGAATGTTTTTTTCTTGTGCAACAATTGTAATTGATAAAAGTAGAAAAAATAAAACTGCGAAATATCTCATATTGTTTTTAGTATGCACCAAAAATAAAAGATATTTCGCAGTTTGTGTTATTTATTTTGTAAATATTAACAACAAATCTTAGTTTGATCTACGCGGTCGATCACCACGAACCGATCTTCGTTCATTGCGAGCCGGTCTATCGTCTTCCCGATTACGACCAAATCGACGCTCACCACCACTCGATCTTCTTTCTGATGAGGAACGATCGCCACGGAAACCGCCACCTCGTTCGCCACGGAAACCACCACTTTTACCACGTCCGTTATGATCTCTTCGTGATGAAGAAGAACCACCACCACTTGTAGAAATTTCAACATTTACCTGACGACCTTCGTGGTGCATATTGTTTAATATACCCATAATGCGTTCGCTGTGTGAAGCATCGGTGTTAAAGAATGAAAATCCTTCTTTCACATCTACTTTAAACAAATCATCTCTGCCTAAATCTAAAGTATCGCGTAAGAAATCTTTCAAACTCATCCAATCAAAATTATCGCGCGCACCAAGGTTTAAGAAATAACGTACAGAACCATCTGCATTTACTTTGGCTTCACCTTTTTCACGAGATTTTGGAGAATCGATGGTGTTTTGTTTTTTGTAATATTCGATAAAACGATTAAATTCTACAGAAAACATTTTTTTGATTAATTCTTCTTTCGTTAAATCGCCTAATAATTCTTCGATTTTTGGAAGATATTTATCAATTTCCGGATCAACTTCAACTCCTTTAACTTTATTTGCTAAGTGAATTAACTGTACTTCGCAAATTTCCATACCGGTTGGAATTGGTTTTTGAACAAACTTTGTTTTAATAATTCGTTCAATCATCTGAATTTTTTTGTATTCAGATTTGGTTACGATAACGATTGATGTACCTGTTTTCCCAGCACGACCTGTACGGCCTGAGCGGTGGTTATAGGTTTCAATTTCGTCGGGTAATTGGTAGTTGATAACGTGTGTAATATCGTCCACATCAATTCCGCGAGCGGCTACATCGGTAGCGACCAACATTTGAATTTGGCGGCCACGGAAAGCTTTCATCACGCCATCGCGCTGTGCTTGCGATAAATCGCCGTGCAGTGCTGCTGCGTTGTATCCGTCTTCAATCAACTTTTCTGCAACTGCTTGTGTATCGCGTTTTGTTCTACAGAAAACCACTGAAAAAATATCCGGGTTCATATCTGCCAAACGCTTTAAAACCGGGTAACGATCACGTGCACCCACTAAATAATATTCGTGCGATACGTTTACCGAACCTTGATTTTTATGCCCCACCGTAATTTCTTGCGGACGTTTCATAAATTCTTTAGCAATTCGTGCAACCTCTTGTGGCATGGTTGCAGAGAAAAGCCAAGTATTTTTCTCGTCTGGCGTATCCGATAAGATTGATGTAATGTCTTCATAGAATCCCATGTTCAACATTTCATCTGCTTCATCTAATATACACGTTTGGATATTTTTAATGTTAACATAGTTTCTGTTAATCATATCCTGCATACGACCTGGTGTTGCCACAATAATTTGTGCACCACGCTTCACTTCTTTTGCCTGCTCTGTAATGCTGGCTCCACCATAAACAGCAACAGTATGTAAACCCTTTACATATTTTGAATATTGCTTAATTTCGTTGGTGATTTGTAAACACAATTCTCTGGTAGGCGATAGGATCAATGCCTGTGTGCTTCTGTTCTCTGGATCAATTTTTTGAATCAGAGGAAAACCGAAAGCAGCTGTTTTCCCAGTACCCGTTTGCGCCAGTGCAACGATATCAGTATCTTGTTGCAACAATAAGGGAATAGCTTTTTCCTGAACCTCTGAAGGGTTTTCAAAACCTAAGTCTTGAATTGCTTTTAATAGCAATTCGTTTAATCCTAATTCTTGGAATTTATTCATATAATTTTTAAAATAGCTGCAAAGGTAGTGTTTTTTATGCAGATATTTGTATTAATGATAGGTTAAATTATTTATTTTGTAATTTTTATAGTTAATGTTAATAATTTATTTATCTTTAGTTAGATTAATCACAATATTACAAACTTACTATCAATGAAAAAAGATATCAGATTCATTATTCCAAAACCTTGCAAAATTAATATTGATGAAATGAATATTAGTTTAAATGACAAAGTAAGATTTTGCGAAAATTGCAAAACAAATGTTCATGATATTAGAGATTTATCAACAGATGAAATTAAGACCCTAAAAAATTCAAATAATAATAATCTCTGTGTGATAGCAGATTCAAATCAACTTTTAAAATCAAAGAAAATTAGAAACATTACATTATCATCATTATTTATATTTTCATCACTTTTTTCAAACGAAATAAATGCACAATACAAATCAAAATTAGGCAGTTTTGAAATTAAGCAATCTCTTATACGGACTGATTCTATTGAAGTCTCCGGTTTCGTTTATATTAAGGGGACTTTTGGATGGCGAAAAATTTCTGACTACGATTTAAATATATATTCAGATGGAAAGTTGATCGATAGTCAAATAATCAAAAAAAATAAAAAATTTACTCTCCAGTACGAATATGGAATCTATGATAACATATCATTAATTATCACTCATAAAGGATATGAAATGATGGAATTAAAAGATATTAAATTTACCAATACTAAAATTAAAGTATATTTGGCTCCTAAAAGGTTTAAGGTTATAGGTCGTTTTTTTTAAAATTATTCAAAAACTGAATCAATTGTTCAACAGCTCTTCCTCTATGGCTTAATTTATTTTTTTCATCAATAGTGATTTCGGCAAAAGTTTTACCCAGATTTTCAGGTTCAAAAATAGGATCGTATCCAAAACCGTTAGTTCCTGTTTTTTCATTTCTAATTTTGCCTTCTACAATTCCAGTGAACAAATGTTGTTCATTATTAATGTTTAAAGCAATAACCGTTTTAAACTGCGCTTTTCGGTTTGTTAAAGTATTTAGCTTTTGTAAAACCAAATCCATGTTTTTGTCGGCATTTTTATCTTCGCCGGCATATCGAGCCGAATAAACGCCCGGTTCACCATTTAAAGCATCAATTTCTAAACCGGTATCATCGGCAAAACAAGGCAATCCGTATTTTTCGGTGATGTAATTGGCTTTAAGAATAGCGTTTTCTTCTAACGTTGTGCCGGTTTCGGCAATATCTTCGGTGCAGCCAATCTCTTCTAATGTTACAATTTGAATAGATTTTGGTAACTGATTTTGAATTTCTTGTACTTTGTTTTTATTGTTAGATGCAAATATGATTTTCATACGTTAACTTATATAATTCCAGATGTTGTTTTTCTTCGCGAGTGTTTCAAACACATATTTAAGTGGCTGATGTTCTGGTTTTTCTAGATTGATATCTTCTTTTAAAAGTTCAACTGCTTTTGTTCGAGCCAACTTTAATATATCTTGATCTTTTACTAAATCGGCAATTTGCAAATTCAACACACCGCTTTGCTGTGTTCCCATAATATCGCCTGGACCCCGAAGTTTTAAATCGATTTCTGATATTTCAAAACCGTCATTGGTTCTGCACATGGCATCCATTCTAACTTTAGTATCGACACTTAACTTTTCTCCAGTCATTAAAACGCAGAAACTTTGTTCGGCACCACGACCAACGCGGCCTCGTAATTGATGCAATTGACTCAACCCAAAACGTTCGGCACTTTCAATAATCATTACCGATGCATTGGGCACATTCACACCTACTTCAATCACCGTTGTTGCAATCATAATGTGGGTTTCGCCTTTTACAAAGCGCTCCATTTCGGCATCTTTATCTTTAGCATGCATTTGTCCGTGAACAATACTTATTCTGTATTCCGGAAAAGGAAAATCGCGCGAAATTGCTTCGTATCCTTCCATTAGGTTCTTGTAATCTAACTTTTCACTTTCCTGAATCAGCGGATACACAATATAAATTTGTCTGCCTTTTGCAATTTCTTCCTTAATAAAATGCCAAACCTGCAAACGTTTACTTTCAAAAAAATGGAGTGTTTTTATCGGTTTTCTACCCGGTGGCAATTCATCGATTACCGAAACATCTAAATCACCATACAAACTCATAGCCAACGTACGCGGAATTGGGGTTGCGGTCATTACCAAAACGTGCGGTGGCAATATGTTTTTTTTCCACATTTTAGAACGCTGTTCCACTCCAAAGCGATGTTGTTCATCAATAATCGACAAACCTAAATTTTTAAATTGCACTTTATCTTCTAACAAAGCATGCGTTCCTATTAAAATATGAATGGTTCCATTTTCTAGTTCTTCGTGAATTTGATTGCGTACTTTGGTTTTGGTGGATCCAGTTAGCAGCGCCACTTTAACATTTATTTTATCAGCCAATTCTTTAATTCCTGTAAAATGTTGATTGGCAAGAATCTCAGTCGGTGCCATTAAACATGCCTGAAAACCGTTATCTAAAGCAAGCAACATACTCATAAAACCAACAATGGTTTTACCAGCACCCACATCGCCCTGGAGCAAACGATTCATTTGTGCTTGGTGCGCCATATCAAGCCGGATTTCTTTCAACACCCGTTTCTGAGCATTTGTTAAAGGAAAAGGCAAATGGTCATGATAAAAAGTATTGAAATAAAACCCTACATTTTGAAACGCAAAACCTTTAATTTTCTGTTTTCGAACCAAATTTTTCGACAATAATTGTAATTGGATAAAAAACAACTCCTCAAATTTTAATCGAAATTGGGATCGGTTTAATAAATCAGTGTTTTTTGGAAAATGAACGTTAAAAAAAGCTTCATTTTTAGGTAACAAACGCAGTTCATTAATTATATTTTCAGGAAAAACTTCTTTAAATAAGTGATGCGTTTCTATAAAAACCTGCTGCATCATTTTGGTAATGCTTCGGTTGGAAATATTTTTCTGATTTAATTTTTCGTTTGATGGATACACTGGTTGCAAAGCAGATTGCAGGCTTTTTTTATGCTCTTCAACGGTTTCCATTTCGGGATGTGGCATAGAAAACAATCCGTTAAAATGATTGATTTTCCCAAAAATCACATAAGGTGTGTTTAATTGCAAGTTTTCCTTAATCCATTTATGTCCTTGAAACCATATCAATTCCATTTCGCCCAAACCATCGGTAAAAATAGCAACCAAGCGACTGCCACGTTTCTGTTCTACGGTTTTAATTTTGATAATCTTTCCAACCAATTGCACTTCTGCATTTAAACCTGCATGCAGCTCGTTGATTTTATAATACTTTGTTCGATCTAAATATTTATACGGATAAAAATTAATTAAATCTTTATAGGTAAAAATTTGTAATTCTTTTTTTAAAACAGCAGCACGTTGCGGACCAACTCCTTTCAAGTATTCAATGGGCGTGTCTAAAACATTTTGCTGCATTTTCTAATTTTTTTGTAAAGTTAAATGTATTTCATGAATTTTTCAAAATGTAGAAATAGATTATTGTTTAAGCGATCTTTATGTTATATTTACAAATAATTAACAACATTTCAGATGAAAAAAATCATTACCTTATTATTCTTTTCAGCGATTACATTGATTGCATGTAAAGATGATGAAAAAACAAACGATGACACAGCAAGAACCATTAACGTTAAAACTTTTGACAAAGTAAAAGTTGCTTTCGGTGACAATTTATCACAAAGTGCAGAAGGAACCTTTACTTTTCCTGACAATTTAGACAATGTTAAGACCATTAAAATGTATATTAAAGATATTTGTCCAAACAAAGATTGCGATGAATGGGACAGATATGCCAATATCTACGCAAAAGATAAAGCTACGGGCACATGGTATGAATTGGGGAGATTTATCAATCCATATTGGGTTGGAAATGAAAAGTTAGAACGCGGATATGAAGTTGATGTTACTGATTTTAGATCTATTTTATCAGGAACAACCGAGTTAAAGATTTATACAGAAACATGGAACGCCAAAGGCCGTACATATAGTGTAGAATTTGATTTTGAACCAGGTACACCCGATTATAAATATTCTGCTGTTGTTCCTGTGATTCAATACAATAAATCATCTATTGATGGGGTGCCTTATGGAATTAATTTTGACACAAATGTATTCGATTTAACAAAACAAATTACGATACCTACTAATGCAGAAATTGCTTATTTTAGAACTATTATTTCTGGTTGGGGGCACGCTACTCCAAACGATGCAGGCGGTAGAGGTTGTGCAGAATGGTGTTTTCGTACGCATCATATCCTCATGAATGGCAACCCTGCTTTTTCACATGAGTTAAAAGCGATTGGTTGCGCACAAAACCCAGTTAATAATCAAGCACCAGGAAACTGGAAACCAGAGCGTGCAGGTTGGTGTCCGGGTATGGTTGTTCCTGTACGTTTTAACAATATCGAAAAAAATATGTTTGGCACAGCCTTTAACTTTGAATATGATTTTGAAGAATGGACAAATAACAATGGGAATGGGAACGCTTTTTATGCGGTTTCTACCTTTGTGGTTGTAAAAAGCAACGCACCAATTGAAAAACCTGTTGTCAATTAGGAGATACGAATATTGCTAATCTAAAAAAAGGTGCTTTCTATCAAGAAAAAGCACCTTTTTTATAGTTCTTAAAACGGAACATCATTATCATCGCTAAAACTGCTTCCAAAAATTTGATCGCTCGGTGGCAAATCATTTGCTAAGTTTCGGTCGTTCATACTTGAAGGAAACTCATCAAATGGCATAAAAGCATCATCTAAATTGTCGAATTTACCAAATTTACCTAAGAATTTCAATCGAATGTTATCTAAACCACCGTTACGGTGCTTTGCAACAATAAATTCTGCTTGTCCTTCCGTTGGGCTTTGTTCTTCATCGTCCCAAACATCAATTTTATAGTATTCGGGTCTGTAGATAAAGGAAACGATATCGGCATCTTGCTCAATTGCTCCCGATTCACGCAAATCTGAAAGCAATGGTCGCTTTGACGAGCCACGTGTTTCTACTGCACGTGATAATTGGGAAAGCGCAATAACCGGAATATCCAATTCTTTTGCCAAACCTTTCAAGTTTCTCGAAATGGTTGAAATTTCTTGCTCTCTGTTTCCTCCTCCTTTTCCGTTTCCGCCGGCTGTCATTAACTGTAAATAGTCAATAATGATCAATTGAATATCGTATTGCGACTTTAAACGTCGAGCCTTTGCACGCAAATCAAAGATAGACAAAGATGGGGTATCGTCAATATACAAAGGCGCTTTTTCAAGGTCTTTTACTTTTACGTTGAGCTGCTCCCATTCGTGTTGTTCTAATTTTCCGGTACGCAATTTTTCAGACGATAATCCTGTTTCTGATGAAATTAAACGGGTAATTAGCTGAACACTCGACATTTCTAGTGAAAAAAACGCCACACCTTTATTGGCATCAATAGCAATGTTTCGAGCCATTGAAAGTACAAAAGCCGTTTTACCCATACCGGGACGAGCTGCAATGATGATTAAATCGGAAGGTTGCCACCCTGATGTTAATCCGTCTAGTTTATGAAAACCGGTAGGCAATCCAGAAAGTCCTTCACGTTTGCCAATTTCTTCAATACGTTTTTTTGCTTGTGCAACCAAAGATTGCGCCGTTTCGGTACTTTTCTTAATGTTTCCTTGGGTTACATCGTATAATTTTGATTCGGCTTGATCCAATAACTCAAAAATATCTGACGATTCATCGTAAGCATCTTCAATAATTTCAGACGAAATTTTGATTAAACTCCGTTGAATGAATTTTTGAAGAATGATGCGCGAGTGAAACTCAATATGTGCAGAAGAAGCAATTTTCTGTGTGAGATTTATTAAATAAAAATCTCCTCCAATTAGCTCTAGTTTGCCATTTTTACGCAGCTGTGTGGAAACCGTTAAAATATCAATAGGTTGACTGGCTTTGAACAGCATTTCAATTGCTTCATAAATATGTTTATGAGCTTCTTTGTAAAATGCGTCGGGTTTTAAAATGTCAATTGCTTCATCAACTCCTTTTTTATCAATCATCATTGCACCTAGCACAGCTTCTTCTAAATCAACAGCTTGCGGTGGTAGTTTACCTTTTTCTAAGGTAATAATATTCTGATTAATTTTAAAATTAGGATTTAATACTTTCTCTTGTTCCATTCAGCGAATTTAGTTTTTTTAAACCTATTTTACTAAATAAATTTATTAACTATTTGGTTAAAGTTTTTTAATAATAATTGTTGATAAGTTATTAGCCAAAAAAAGCTGAACTTTATTGCTCAGCTTTTTTATATAGTACATAATTACAACCTATTCAGAGAATTCTCCCATGTTTGAATATTTGTCTATACGTTCGTTAATAAGTTTATCAATGTTTTTCTTTGCTAATTCTGCATAGGTTTTAACAATGGTTTTCTTCACCGTTTCAAAAGTAGCTTCTCGGTCGTAATGTGCGCCACCTAATGGTTCAGGTATCACATCGTCTATCAATTTGTTCTTTTTCATATCAACCGATGTTAGCTTTAAAGCATCGGCAGCTATTTCTTTGTATTCCCAACTGCGGAATAGTATGGAAGAACATGATTCAGGAGAAATCACAGAGTACCAAGTGTTTTCTAGCATAAAAACTTTGTCGCCCACTCCAATTCCCAACGCTCCGCCTGATGCTCCTTCGCCCACAATAATTACGATGATAGGCACTTTTATACGAAACATTTCAAAAATATTGCGTGCAATGGCTTCTCCTTGTCCGCGTTCTTCTGCTTCCAAACCAGGGTAAGCTCCAGGAGTATCAACAAAAGTTACAATTGGAATATTGAATTTTTCTGCCATACGCATTAAACGCAAGGCTTTGCGGTAACCTTCTGGATTTGCCATACCAAAGTTGCGGTATTGACGGGTTTTGGTGTTGGTTCCTTTTTGCTGACCGATAAACATAAATGATTGATCACCAATTTTACCCAAACCACCAATCATGGCTTTGTCGTCTTTCACGCCTCTGTCGCCAAACAACTCTAAAAACGTGTCTCCACAAATGGCTTTGATATAATCGAGTGTATAGGGGCGATTGGGATGGCGCGATAATTGTACACGTTGCCACGCATTTAGGTTGCCATATATTTCTTTTTTGGTTTCTTCTAATTTTTTTTCGATATTTTTACAAGTTTCAGTAACATCCACATCGGACTCTTGCCCAATAATCTGGCATTTATCTAACTGGTCGTTTAACTCTTTTATAGGTAACTCGAAATCTAAATACTCCATAAACCTTGTTATTTTGTCTGTTTTTGTAGCTACAAATATAGCGTTTTTATTAATTAAGCGATGGCTTTTTTGCGATTTTTAAAATATGCGTTCATCAACACAGTAAACAATATAATCACAGCACCTACATAGAAAGCGGCGGTCATTTTTTCTTGGTCTTTAAAAAACAATACGGCTAGAACAATTCCGTAAACGGGTTCTAAATTAATGGTTAGCATCACCGTGTAAGGCGACAAATATTTCATAATATCTATTGTAGCGATAAAAGGATAGGCAGTGCAAATAGAACCTAAAATTCCTAACCAAATATAATCATTGGTTTGAAAGTTAAAATTAACAGCTGTGAAACCATTTTGGTAGATTAAAAAACATCCCAAAATAAATAATCCTCCCAAAAGTTCATAAAAACTAATCACCACACTGTCATACGAATGTGCAAGTTTTCCGTTGATAATTGAAAACGAAGCCGACAAAAATGCAGATAATAATGCAACTAAAATTCCTATTTTGTATTGTGTTTCAAATCTAAAAATCAACATTAAACCGGCAACTACCAAACAACCCAACAGCACTTCATACAGTATGAATTTGCGTTTGTAAAAAATTGGCTCTAGAATCGATGTGAAAAAAGCGCCGGTTGATAAACACGCTAAGGTAATGGATATGTTTGCTATTTTAATGGCATGAAAAAAGGTGAGCCAATGAATGGTTATTACAAAACCAAAGAGAAAAAAACGCAACATATCTTTTGGACTAATGGATAATTTTTTTCGTTTGATTACCAAATAAAACAAAATTACGGCAACACCAATTGCGATACGCGTAAAAACCAGCGGCAACGCTTGTAATGATATTAATTGTCCCAATAAGGCGGTGAATCCCCAAATAAAAACAATTAGATGAAGATGCAGATGATTTTTTAAATTAACGTTTTGCATTGTTTAAGAGATAAACAGCTAATATTCCGAAAATTACGTTTGGAAACCAAACAGCAAATAAAGGGTTGATGCTTGATGCTTCAGCCAGTGTTCCAAAAATTTTATCAAAGAAAATATAGGTAAATGCCAATCCAATTCCCATGGCGAGGTTTACCCCCATTCCACCGCGACGCTTCATTGATGAAACTGCCACTGCAATAATAGTTAATATAAATGCCGAAACCGGAACACTGTATTTTTTATATTTTACCACCATATAGGCGCTAATGTTAGAAGAACCACGCATTTTTTCTTTTTCTATGAATTGATTTAATTCTGAAAGTGTCATGGTTTCTGCCGCATAAATAGCTGGTGTAAGTTCATCAACTTCAAAATGGAATTTCATTCTTTTTTCACGCTCTTTTTCAATTTGATCATCAAGGGCTCCTACTGTTCTTTTTTGGTAATTATACAGGGTGTAATCTTTTGTGCTGTCGTTATAAACAATACGTCCGGCTTCTATTTTTGAAACTAAATTATATCCTTTAAATTTTTCTAAGGTAAAATTATATCCGGTTTTGTTGGTATAGCTAAAGTTGCTCACATAAATAAACTCGTCTTTACTAATTTGCTTAAAAACATTTTGGGTTTCGCGTATTTCTTTTCGTTTCAGATATTTATACCTAAAATCGTTGTATCCCAAACTGGCCTTTGGAACAATAAAAAAACCCATTAATAAGGCAAAAATCGAGATGAATGTTGCACCAATAATGTAAGGACGCAAAAAACGAATGTATGAAATTCCAGAGCTTAAAATAGCTACAATTTCGGTGTTTGATGCCAATTTGGAAGTGAACCAAATGATTGATATAAACAAAAAAATAGGAAAAAGCATGTTGGCAAAATAAATGGTGAAATTGCCATAATACTCTAATACATCAACCAATGGAATATTGTTTTCTAGAATTTTATTGATTCGATCGGCTACATCAACCGCAATTCCAATAGGAATAAAAAGCAAGATCATTACAAAGAATGTTCCCAAATATCTTTTCAATATGTACCAGTCAATGATTTTCATTTTGCCTAATTATAAACGGGTGGCCATTTGTTTTACCATTTTTTCTTTCCATGCATAAAATGTTCCTGCAATGATTTGGCGACGGGCTTCGCGCACCAACCACATGTAAAAACCAAGATTGTGAATGGTTGCAATTTGTTTTCCTAAATATTCATCGGATACAAATAAATGGCGTAAATAAGCTTTAGAATAATCGGTATCAACCCAAGTGTTCCCCATTGGATCGATTGGGCTGTAATCATCGGCCCATTTTTTATTCTTAATATTGATGAAACCTTCGCTTGTAAACAGCATACCGTTTCGCGCATTTCGCGTGGGCATTACACAATCGAACATATCAATTCCCAAGGCAATATTTTCTAGGATGTTAATCGGCGTACCAACCCCCATTAAATAACGAGGTTTGTCTTTTGGAAGAATATCGGTAACGATTTCGCACATTTCATACATTTCTTCGGCAGGTTCGCCAACCGAAAGTCCGCCAATGGCATTACCAACCGCACCTGCATTTGCAATGTATTCTGCTGATTGTGCGCGTAAATCTTTAAAGGTTGATCCTTGCACAATTGGAAAAAACGCCTGATCGTATCCATATTTTGTTGGAACTTTTTCTAAATGATTAATACAGCGATCTAACCAACGGTGCGTCATGTGCATAGAACGTTGTGCATAACGGTAATCGCAAGGGTAAGGTGTACATTCATCGAACGCCATAATGATATCGGCACCAATGGTACGTTGAATTTCCATTACATTTTCAGGAGAGAAAAAGTGATAAGATCCATCGATATGCGATTTAAATTTCACACCCTCTTCTTTGATTTTTCTTCTGCCCGACAACGAATAAACCTGAAAACCACCTGAGTCGGTCAAAATATTGCGGTCCCAATTCATAAACTTGTGCAATCCGCCGGCTTTTTCTAAAATCTCGGTTTTCGGACGTAAATACAAATGGTAGGTATTTCCTAAAATAATATCTGGATTTATGTCTTCTTTTAATTCGCGTTGGTGCACGCCTTTAACGGTAGCTGCTGTTCCAACGGGCATAAAAATTGGGGTTTCAATAACGCCATGGTCAGTTGTGATAACTCCTGCCCTAGCTTTTGAGTTGATATCTGTGTGCAGTAAATCGAATTTCATACTTGTTGTTTACAAGCTGCAAATATACGTTTTTTGGTGGATAGTTTTTGGGTTATGTTTTTTTAGATTTTAAGAGAGGCTTTAAACGTAAAAAAAAATGCTTTTAAGAAACCACTTAATCGAAATTTAATATAAAAACGCCTTCAATTTTAATTATGAAGACGTTTTTTTTAGTAAAAATATAACTATAAAACTCTTAATCCTTAAACGGAACTGCAGGTAATAATTGAGAAGAAACTTCACCAAAACCAATACGCACACCGTCTTTCTCACAATAACCTTTCATGATTACAGTATCGTAATCTTCAATAAACGCACGGGTAGAACCATCGGGCATTTCAATTGGGTTTTGTCCGCCCCAAGTTAATTCTAACATAGAACCAAAGCTGTCTTTTGTTGGTCCTGAAATCGTTCCCGATCCCATTAAATCGCCAGATGTTACCATACAACCATTTACGGTATGGTGCGCCAGTTGCTGCGCCATGGTCCAGTACATATATTTAAAGTTTGATATACAAACTATTTTTGCTTCTTTATCTTCTGGTTGAATAATCACTTCTAAATTAATATCAAACGAATGATCTGTTTTTTGCTGCAAATAAGGTAACGGTTTTGGATCTTCTTGCGACGGACTTGCACAACGGAAAGGCTCTAAAGCATCCATTGTTACTACCCAACACGAGATTGATGATCCAAAGTTTTTCGCTAAGAATGGCCCCAATGGAACATATTCCCATGCTTGCAAATCGCGTGCAGACCAATCGTTTAACAACACCATTCCAAACATGTGGTTTTCTGCGTCTTCAACAGAAACTCTGTCGCCCATAATATTTGCATCACCGGTGATAAAAGCCGTTTCTAATTCAAAATCAACTCGTTTCGATGGACCAAAAACAGGCTCCGTTGCTCCTTTTGGCATTGATTGGCCTAACGGACGATTTACCGGCACTCCAGACGGAACAATTGTTGAACTTCTACCATGATAACCTACAGGTAAATGCAACCAGTTAGGCAATAAAGCATTTTCTGGATCGCGAAACATCATCCCTACGTTGGTTGCGTGTTCACGACTTGAATAAAAATCGGTATAATCACCAATAAAAACGGGTAATTCTACCGTAACTTCGTTCACATTAAAAATTACCAATTCGCGTGCTTTTGCATCATCTCGTAACTTTGGATTGTTTGCTTCAAAAATTTCTGAGATTCTGTTGCGTACAGCTCGCCAAACTTGTCGTCCTTCGCTAATAAAGGCGTTCAAAGTTTCATCATAAAGCACACTATCATCAAAATCAATATCTTTAAAAAAACCTAAATCGTTTAAAGCAGTTATACTTATAGCGTAATCGCCAATTCTTGTTCCAATTACTAATTCATCTTCTTCAACCGAAAAAACGCCAAAAGGTATATTTTGTATAGGAAAATCACTGTTTTCAGCAACGTTTAACCACGTTTTTAGATTGGGATTGTTAGCAGGTATATTCATACGTTTAATTATTTTTGTTTGAATTTATTTACTTATGCGAATATAACAATGATTTTTCATAAATTTGGTTTCATTTTAAAGAATTAATAGAAATGCAACGCGACGAACAAATATTTGACTTGATATTAGACGAGCAAGATCGCCAAATAAATGGTTTGGAATTAATTGCCTCAGAAAATTTTGTAAGCGACCAAGTAATGGAAGCTGCTGGATCGGTTTTAACCAATAAATACGCAGAAGGATATCCCGGAAAAAGATATTACGGCGGCTGTGAAGTTGTTGATATTGTGGAACAAATTGCCATTGACAGAGCCAAAGCTTTGTTTAATGCAGCTTATGTAAACGTACAGCCACACTCGGGTTCGCAAGCAAATACAGCGGTTTATGCAGCGGTTTTAAAACCGGGCGACAAAATTTTAGGTTTCGATTTATCGCACGGTGGACATTTAACGCACGGCTCACCTGTTAACTTTTCGGGTAAATTATACAACCCTATTTTTTATGGTGTTGATGAAGCTACTGGCTTGATTAATTATGATAAAATTGAAGAGATTGCTAAACGCGAAAAACCACAATTAATTATTGCAGGCGCATCGGCTTACTCGCGAGATATGGATTTTAAACGCTTTCGTGAAATTGCAGATGCAGTTGGTGCTTTGCTTTTGGCAGATATTTCGCATCCTGCTGGTTTAATCGCAAAAGGCTTATTGTCTGATCCGCTTCCACACTGTCATATCGTTACTACAACTACGCACAAAACCTTGCGCGGACCTCGTGGCGGAATGATTATGATGGGTAAAGATTTTGAAAATCCGTTTGGTTTAAAAACGCCTAAAGGCGAAACACGCATGATGTCTGCTTTGTTAGATGCTGCCGTTTTCCCAGGTAATCAAGGCGGTCCGTTAATGCACATCATTGCTGCAAAGGCGGTGGCTTTTGGCGAAGCATTGCAAGACGAATTTATGCATTATGCTTTGCAAGTTCAGAAAAATGCTCAGGCAATGGCAAGCGCATTTGTAAAACGCGATTATAAAATTATTTCGGGTGGAACCGATAACCACATGATGCTGATTGATTTACGCAACAAAAACATTTCGGGCAAAGAAGCTGAAAATGCTTTGGTTAAAGCCGAAATTACCGTTAATAAAAATATGGTTCCTTTTGATGATAAATCTCCGTTTGTAACATCGGGAATTCGCGTAGGAACTGCAGCAATAACAACACGAGGTTTGGTTGAAAGTGACATGGAAACAATTGTAGATTTAATCGACCGTGTAATTATGAATCATACCAACGAAGAAGTTATTGAACAAATTGCCGATGAAGTAAACGAAATGATGAGCGAACGCGCTATGTTTGTTTTTTAACAAATTATTCTAATAAAAAAGTTAAAGAGTCACTAAATGTGGCTCTTTTTTTGGTGGTACTGTAACAAAATAGTACTTTTCGCAAAAACAATTAAAATCATTTTATGAAAAACATTTTACTTACACTCCTACTCTTCTTAAACTTATCGGTTCAGGCACAGCAATTGGTTCAAGGAATTATTAAAGACAATGAAACCCAACAACCCATTCAGCATGCACTGATTATTGGAAATATCTCAGGAAAAAGCACGGTGACCAACAGCGAAGGCCGCTTTCAGTTTCATCTGCCAAAAGAAGATTCTAAATTAATTATTAAACATTTAGATTATTTCACACAAGAAATTTCGGCAAAAAACAAAAAATCATTTCAAGTGCACATGCAATCTTCCACCGAATCATTAGAAGAAATTGTCATCTTAAAAACATCAATTAAATCTGAAATAGAAAAAGCCATAAAAACATCCCAACAAAGTTTCTCTAAAAACTTAAAATTGAATACTTTTTATCGGGAATTGTTGTATATAAACGGAACCATGTATCAATATGAAGATGCCGAAGCCGATTATTACCTGCAATCGATCAATAAAAGCAATGTGGTGGTGAAGGAAAGCAGAAGTGTGAAATTTAATAATGAAGAAGCCAAAAAGTTTGATTCCTTATCTCGGGTACATTATTACTGGGGCGATTTTAAAGAAATTATTTCGCATGAATTTGATTTTAAATTGATAAAAAACATCATTTCAGACAAAGAATACAATTTATACCTTACCTCTAAAACCGCAGGCGACGGCACTGAACTGTATGTTTTAAACTTTAGTCCGATTGAAAATGCAAAGAAAGCCACACTTTCTGGAACGATGATTTATGGTTCAAACGATTATTTAATCAGAGAGATTAAGGCCAACTTGGCTGACAAATTTATGAGTAACAACGAATTCATGCAGCAAAACAACCATCGTTTTAAGCGCAGTTTTTATAACCGAACTACTATTTTTAAAATTTTCAATTCAAATTATTCATTAGCATATACTTCCTACCGTATTTTTGGAGTTTCAGAAGTATTAAACCAACTCACAAAAGTGGGTGGTTTTATGGAAATCTTGATTGATTCTACCGAGCAAAACCCCAATTTGCCAGCAGCTGATGCCTTTTATACTCGTGAAAAGTTAACTCCGCTTGGAAAGAACTATAAGACTCGCTATTGGGAAAAATTTAATGTGGTTCCCTTAACCTATAAAGAAGAGCAAGTGCTTCGGTTGATTAATAAATAATTGTAACTTATTCAAAAATCTCTATAATCTCAAACGAAATATCTTGAAGCGGAAAATCGTTCTCATTGGTTGGCATTTTGCTAATTGCCAACAAAACTTCTAAGCCTTCATACACTTCGCCAAAAACCGTATAATCGTGATCTAATCGAGGTTGTCCGCCAATTGATAAATAGGTTTCGCGCTGTGATTGTGTGAACTTCATTTCTTTTTTAATTTCTAAAGCATTCAATTCGTCTTCAGAAACATTTTTGCCAACAACAAAATAAATCTGGTTTAAAAAAGATGCTTTTTCAATATTTTCGTCCCTGCCTGCACCAATTGCACCCAATTTGTGAAACGCACGATTATTAAATTCAGGAAGCAACCTTTTGTGTTGGTCTTTAGGTAAATACGCTTCTCTTTCGGCAATACTATTGTCATGTTCACCACCTTGAACAACAAAATTTTCGATAATTCTATTGAAAAAAGATTCTTTGTAAACACCATTTCTGACTGCATTTATAATTAACTCTTGATGTTTTGGCGTAAAATCATAAAGCAACACTTTAAAATTTCCCTGAGAAGTTTTAAACAACAATTTATGCGACTGAGCCGATAACGAACCATAAAAAAAGGTGACCAATAAAAGCACTACTATTTTTTTCATTAAAAAAGTATTCATACATCTAAATGTAGTATTTATAATCCCAATTACCAAATTGCAAATTTTAAACAACTATATAATCAAAAGCATAAAAAATAGACCAACAAATCATTAAATTGCTAATTCTTAAATCATTCTAAAATTCTTCCTTAAAAATAAAACCGTATTTAGTATATTTGTAAACAAAAAAACAGACTTTAAACAAATCTTATCATAATGTCAAAATCTAAGATTATCTACACATTAACAGATGAGGCGCCTATGTTGGCTACTTATTCTTTTTTACCAATTGTTAAATCGTTCACTGCACCGGCTGGTATCGAAATGGAAACACGCGATATTTCCTTGGCGGGAAGAATTTTAGCAAATTTCCCTGAATTTTTAAAAGAAGATCAAAAAATCGGTGATGCATTGGCAGAATTGGGTGAATTAGCAAAAACTCCTGAGGCAAACATCATTAAATTACCAAATATTTCTGCATCGATTCCCCAGTTAACGGAGGCTATTGCTGAGTTGCAAGCTCATGGATATGCCGTTCCAAATTATCCTGCAGATCCAACAAACGATGAAGAAAAAGCAATAAAAGCTGCTTATGCAAAAGTATTAGGATCGGCAGTGAACCCAGTATTACGCGAAGGAAATTCTGACCGTCGTGCACCAAAAGCTGTTAAGAATTATGCAAAAGCAAACCCACATTCAATGGGCGCTTGGTCTGCAGATTCTAAAACAAAAGTGGCTCACATGGAAAGTGGAGATTTCTACGGAACAGAAAAATCAGTTACTGTTGAAAATGCTTCTCAATTTAAAATAGAATTTGTGGCAACCAACGGTTCTGTTAAAGAATTAAAAGGTTTATCACCATTAAAAGCAGGCGAAATCATCGATAGTTCGGTAATGAATCTTACTGCTTTAAAAGCTTTTGTTGCAAACACCATTGCAGAAGCAAAAGCAGCAGGCGTTTTATTGTCTGCACACTTAAAAGCGACAATGATGAAGGTTTCGGATCCTATTATTTTCGGAGCTATTGTTGAAGTATATTTTAAAGATGTTTTCACGCAATTTGCAGATTTATTTGCAGAATTAAACATCAATCCAAATAATGGTTTAGGCGAACTATACAGTAAAATAGCAGGCAAGCCACAAGAAGCTGAAGTAAAAGCGGCTATTGACGCGGCTATTGCAAACGGTCCTGATTTAGCAATGGTAAATTCCGACAAAGGAATTACCAATTTACACGTACCATCTGATGTAATTGTTGATGCCTCAATGCCAGCAATGATTCGTACATCCGGGCAAATGTGGAACAAAGATGGTAAGCAACAAGATACTTTCGCGTTGATTCCAGACCGCTCATATGCAGGTATTTACACAGCTGTTATAGAAGATTGCAAAGCAAACGGCGCATTAGATCCAAAAACCATGGGATCTGTTCCAAATGTTGGTTTAATGGCTCAAAAAGCAGAAGAATACGGTTCGCACGATAAAACATTCCAAGCTGATGCAGAAGGAACAATCCGTGTGGTTGATGCAGAAGGAAACGTTTTTATGGAGCAAAAAGTGGAAACTGGCGATATTTTCCGTATGTGCCAAACAAAAGACGCACCTATTCAAGACTGGGTTAAGCTGGCTGTAAACCGTGCACGTTTATCTGATACTCCGGCAGTTTTTTGGTTAGATGAAAACCGTGCACATGACCGTGAAATCATCAAAAAAGTAAACAAATATTTAGCCAATTTTGATACCACAGGATTAGACATCCGCATTTTGGCTCCGGTTGATGCTTGTAAATTTTCTTTAGAAAGAATTCGTAAAGGCGAAGATACCATTTCGGTTTCAGGAAACGTTTTACGTGATTATTTAACCGATTTATTCCCTATTTTAGAAGTGGGAACATCGGCAAAAATGTTGTCTATTGTTCCATTGATGAACGGTGGTGGTTTATTTGAAACCGGTGCAGGTGGATCGGCTCCAAAACACATCGAACAATTCATTGAAGAAGGCTATTTACGTTGGGATTCGTTAGGTGAATTTTTAGCATTAGGTGCTTCGTTAGAGCATTTATCGCAAACACAAAACAATCCAAAAGCAATGATTTTAGCAGACGCTTTAGATGTGGCAACAGAAAAATTCTTGGCAAACGATAAATCGCCGGGTAGAAAATTAGGAACAATTGATAACCGTGGTTCTCATTTCTATTTGGCAATGTATTGGGCAGAAGCTTTGGCAGCGCAAACAAAAGATGCAGATTTAGCAGCTTTATTCGCACCAATTGCTCAAGAAATGATTGCAAACGAAGCTAAAATCAACGAAGAATTGATCGCATCGCAAGGTAAACCGCAAGAAATTAAAGGTTATTACCAACCAAATTTTGATTTAACATCAAAAGCTATGCGTCCGTCTGCAACGTTAAATGCAATTGTTTCTAAATTAGGATAATTTCATAACAACATACATAAAACCGTCGTAAATTCGACGGTTTTTTTATGAAATCAGATTAATATTATCAACATGAAAACCTTACACATAGCATCGGTTGCCATTATCAATCCAAATAAAGAACTGCTTTTGGTTTGTAAGAAAAAATCAAAATTCTATCAATTAACCGGTGGCAAAATTCAAAATGGTGAACAAGATATTGAAACCATCATTCGTGAAGCTAAAGAAGAAATTGGTTTGGAAATTCAACCTCATCAACTAACTTTTTTAGGATCGCATCAAACAAAAGCCGTAAACGAACACAATACATTGGTTCATGGCAGCGTTTATTGGTTGCACGTACCCTTTTTTGAACCAATAATTGCCAACGAAATTCAGGAGTTTGTGTGGATGAACAAAAATAATTATCAAGAATATAGCTGGGCACATTTAGCTAAAGAATTGGTTCAACCTAAATGGTTGGTGTTATAGTTTGTTATTTCTAACTTTAATGAATAAATTCTTTTTAAATTTGCAGAAAAGCACAAACCCTCGCAACAAAAAACCGCTATGAAAAAAACGTTATTACTTGTATCATTTCTTATGTCGGTTGCGGCTTTTTCGCAAACCAAACATACCATTTCAGGTACTATTTTTCAGAAAAGCACCAGCCAACCCATACCTATTTCCAACGTAAGTTTTTTGGTTAACAATATAGAAACCTCAACCACAACAAACGAAAACGGAGATTATTCGATAATAGCAGAAAGCGGAACCTATCAAATATCTGTCTATGTGGATGGATATGGATACAGCACACAAAAAGTGAATCTTAAAAAAGACACGAAAATCAACTTTTATGTGGCGCCAGATACCGAAGCATTAGACGAAATCGTAATCAATGCCACCAATAAAATCAACATTCGCAAACCCGAAATGAGCGTTAACAAACTTACGGCTGCCGAAATTAAAAAAGCACCGGTGGTTTTGGGTGAAACCGATATTTTAAAAACCATTTTGTTGTTGCCGGGTGTTGTAAATTCCGGCGAAGGAACATCGGGTTTTAACGTTCGCGGTGGTGGATCCGATCAAAATTTATTGTTGCTCGATCAAACTTCGGTTTACGGTTCTTCGCATTTATATGGTTTTTTCTCGGTTTTTAATAACGATGCCGTAAGTAATATTAAATTGTACAAAGGCGGAATTCCTGCTCGCTATGGTGGTCGTGCTTCATCGGTTTTAGAAATCAATCAAAAAAGTGGCGATTTTGAAGATTTTAAAACCACCGGCGGAATTGGAATTTTATCAAGCAGATTGTTGGTAGAAGGTCCTGTGATTAAAGATAAATTGTCGTATTTGTTTGCCGGGAGAGCATCGTATGCCCATTTATTTTTAAAATTGACCGATATTGAAAGTGCCGCTTATTTTTACGATTTAAACACCAAATGGAGTTATTTACTGAACGATAAAAATCAGTTTTATTTTACCGGATATTTTGGTAGAGATATTTTTAAATTCAACGATAATTTCGACAATAAATTTGGAAATACGGTTGCCAATTTAACATGGAACAGTGTGCTATCCAATAAAATCAACAGCGAAGCTTCGGTTCGATATTCCGATTATTATTATGGTTTAATGCTCAATTTTGTTGGATTTAATTGGGATTCGGGCATTAAAAATTTTGAGTTTAATTATAAATTCAATCATAACATCAACCAAAAACTTTCGCTGAAATATGGTATAAACAGCTTGTATTACGATTTCAACCCCGGATTAATCGAACCAACCAGTATCGATTCGGAAATAAACCGCTATCAAATTCCCCATAAATTTGCTTGGGAAAATGCTGTTTTCCTAGAAGCAGAACACGATATCAATACGTTTTTATCCATTAATTACGGTTTGCGATATAGCATGTTTAACCGTTTGGGCGAAGAAAGCATTAACGTGTATGAAAACAATAATCCGGTGGTTTACAATCAACAGACTGATACGTATGAAAAAGCCGTTCCAATTGGAACACAATTTTATGGAAAAAATAAAGTAATCAGTACGTTTGATAATTTAGAACCGCGTTTGGCTGTTTCGGTAAAACTCACCGAAGACCAATCGGTAAAAATGAGTTATAACCGCATGTCGCAATACGTGCACTTAATATCAAACACTACTGCAGCAACACCTTTAGATATTTGGGAACCAAGCGGGCCGTACATTAAACCGCAAATAGTGGATCAATATGCCGTGGGGTATTTTCAAAATTTTAAAGAGAACGAGTATTCATTAGAGATAGAATCGTATTTTAAATTAGGAAAAAACAGGTTAGATTATATCGATGGAGCCGATTTAATAGGCAATCGGGCAATAGAGCAAGTGCTTCTCAATGGAAAAACCGAGGCTTACGGTTTGGAATTTTTATTCAGAAAAAACGAAGGAAATTTAACCGGTTGGGTGGCATACACCATTGCCCGCAGTTTGCAGCAAACCGTAGGTAGAACAGCCGAAGAAACCGGAATTAACAACGGCGAATGGTACCGCACACCGCACGACCGCTTGCAAGATTTATCGGTGGTGGCAAATTATGAATATAGCAAAAAATGGAGTTTCAACGCAGCTTTTGTTTTGCAATCTGGCCGCCCTGTAACGTATCCCGATGGTAAATATGAGTTTTTAGGTTTTCAAGTTCCAAACTACAACAAACGAAATAATTACAGCATGCCGGCTTTTCACCATTTAGATATATCGGCAACATATACGCCAACTAAAAACGAAAACCGCAAATGGCAAAGCGAATGGATTTTTGGAATTTACAATGTGTATAATCGTAAAAATGCAGCATCAATCAGTTTCCGTACTGTGGAAGGGTCAAACAATTTAACCGAAACCACCAAGCTTTCTATTTTTGGTATTGTGCCAAGTGTAACCTACAATTTTAAATTTTAGTTATGAAAAAATATCTGTACCTATTCAGTCTGCTCTTTAGTTTTTTATTGATAAGTTGCGAAGAAGAAATCGTATTAGATTTTGGTGAAACTATTCCAAGATTGGTGATAGAAGGTAATATTTTTGTGGGAGAACCTGCCTTTAATAAAATTACATTATCTACTACTACCGATTTTTATTCAAGCATTAAACCGCCTGTAAACAATGCGCAAGTTTCTATTACAGATTTGTCAAATAACACGGTGTATGAATTCGTAAACAATAATAATGGCGATTTTTTAAACACTACTTTTTTACCTGAAATAGGCCGAACTTATGAGCTAACCGTGATTTACAACAATGAAACCTATAAAGCTACATCAACTGTGATTGATTCGCCCGAGGTAATAAACGTGGATCAAAAAAACGATGGCGGTTTTACAGGCGATTCTTATGAAATTACCTTTAACTTTCAAGACAATCCCAACGAAGAAAACTATTATTTAGTGCAAATTATTTCTCCGGCAGATAAAAGTTTTGGTGTGATTAACGACCAGTTTTCAAATGGAAACATCATGGGTGATTTGTATTTTTATGAAAAAGAAGATGTTAAACCGGGCGATGATTTAACGCATTATATTGCATCAATCAATAAACAATATTACAATTATTTAGCAAAATTGTTTTCTATTTCGGGCGAAACCGGCAATCCGTTTGCAAGCCCCGTTGGTACGATTAAAGGAAACATTATCAACCAAACCAATGAAGCAAATTTTGCACTAGGTTATTTCCATATCGCTAAAAGAAATCAATATAATTATATCGTAAAATAATTCAATTCCTGACTAAAAGATACAAACTTTTTAATTATTTTTTGTTTAATTTGTGTAAACGATAATTTTATGCAAATTTCAATAAAAGAAACCGATTCAGGAATACTTTACAAATTACTCACAGGTTTGGTTATTCCGCGCCCTATTGGCTGGATTTCTACTGTTGATCAAAACGGTGTAAATAATCTTGCGCCCTTTTCTTTTTTTAATGTAGTGGGTGAAGATCCGCCGCATGTAATGTTTTCAACCGTTCGCACAGGTAACAAAAACAAAGACACATTGAACAATGTTTTGAAAAACAAGCAGTTTGTGGTGAATTTAGTTACCGAAGATGTGGTGGAGCAAATGAATACCACTTCTAATGCAGTTGATTGCACAATTGATGAATTTCAGTTAGCAAACCTTACACCCATTTCGTGCGAGTTGATTGAACCAAAGCGTGTTGCCGAAGCAAAAGCCCATTTTGAATGCGAAATGGTGCATCATTATTTTTTGGAAGATCACAAAAATGGCGGTGCATGCGTAGTGATTGGCAAAGTGTTGATGATGCACATTGCCGATGAAATTCTGCTTGAAAATTACCGAATTAATTTAGACAAATACCAACCTGTTGCCCGTTTAGCCGGATCTAACTACAGCAAACTGGGCGAAACTTTCTCTATAAAACGAAATCTATGAAAATAACGGTTATAGGCGGTGGTCCGGGCGGACTCTACTTTTCAATCTTAACCAAGAAGGCAATGCCCAATTGGGAAATTAATGTTTATGAACGCAACAAACCCGATGACAGTTTTGGTTTTGGAGTGGTTTTTTCGGATGAAACGTTGGGTGAATTTTTGAAACGCGACATGCAGTCATACGAACTAATTCGCAGCAAATTTGCGTATTGGGACGATATTATTGTAGCGCGCGACGGACAAGAAGTTAGCATTGCCGGTAACGGCTTTTGCGGTTGTTCGCGCAAAACGTTGCTTAAATTATTGCATCAGCGTTGCGAAGAAGAAGGCGTGAAATTGCATTTTGAACAAAACGTTGACGATCTTTCGCAGTTTAAAGATTCAGATATCATTGTGGCTTCAGACGGAATTGGCAGCGGAATTCGCACCCAGTTTCAAAATGAATTTGGAACGAATATTCAGTTAAAATCCAATCGATTTGTTTGGATGGGTTCCACTAAACCGTTAGATGCTTTTACCTATTTTTTTAGAACAACGCCCTACGGAATCATTGTTGCACACACCTATCAGTACGAAGAAGGCATGAGCACCTGGATTTTTGAATGTACTAATGAAACGTGGGAAAAATTACAATTTGAAATAGAAAACGAAGCAGATACTGTTTCCAAACTTTCCGAAATATTTAAGGAGGAATTAGACGGTCATCCGCTGATAACCAATAAATCGCATTGGCGACAATTTCCGCACGTAACTAATAAAAATTGGCACCACAACAACATTGTTTTATTGGGCGATGCTAAAGCAACGGCGCATTTTTCAATTGGTTCAGGTACAAAACTGACAATGGATTGCGCAATTGGTTTGTTCGATGCCTTGATGGCAAATCCGGATAATGTTCAAAATACCTTTCAGCAATACGAGAAAACTCGAAGAAATCCGGTAGAAATGATTCAGTACGCTGCATCGGTTTCTTTGGAGTGGTTTGAAAATATGAATCGATACGAAAAATATCCGTTCTATCAATTCTCCTTCGGATGCATGACTCGATCTAAAAAAGTAACCTACGAAAACCTTCGATTAAGAGATCAATCGTACACCGATAAAGTTTTAAACGAATTTAACAATAGCAATGGCAATGGCAATAGCAAAGTTGCTGCTTTTTCCACCTATAAATTACGTGGTTTAGAACTTTCTAACAGAATCGTTATGAGTTCTATGGGGCAATATGCTGCTACCGACGGCTTGGTAAACAACTGGCATTTTCAGCATTACACCTCGCGTGCAATTGGCGGTTTAGGTTTGATTATCACCGAAATGACGGCGGTTGATGCTAACGGAAGAATTACCTTGGGTTGTGCCGGAATTTACAATGAAGAGCAAATTGCAGAATGGAAAAAGATTACTGATTTTGTTCATGAACATACGGCAACAAAAATCGGAATTCAATTAGGGCATTCCGGCAGAAAAGGTGCTGTGAAAAAACCTTGGGAAGGTACAAATGAACCAATTGACAATGCTTGGGAATTACTTTCGGCATCGGCAATTGCGTTTAACGATAAAATGGCAGTTCCTAAAGAAATGACTGTAAATGATATGCAAAATGTCATCAAACAATTTGCAAATGCGACTATAAATGCAGAAAAAGCAGGTTTTGATATGATTGAATTGCAAGCACATCACGGCTTTTTACTGGCATCATTTTTATCGCCCTTAATAAATAACAGAACCGATGAATTTGGTGGATCTGTTGAAAATCGATTAAAATTTCCATTACAAGTTTTTAATGTAATTCGAGAAAATTTTCCTTCAGAAAAACCTATATCAGTCCGCATTTCAGCAACTGATTGGGCAGAAAACGGCATTTCACAAGAAGATGTTCTTTTCATCGCTTCGGAATTTAAGAAAGCAGGTGCCGATATCATTAATGTATCAACAGGAAATACCGTTGAAAATCAAAACCCGAAAACCGGTAGAATGTGGCAGGTTCCTTTTTCTGATATGGTTCGAAACGAAGCAGATATTCCAACCATTACCACTGGAACTATTACCGATATCGATCAGATAAATACCATTATTTTAAGCGGAAAAGCCGATTTGGTTGCTCTTGGAAAACCCTTATTGTTAGATCCTTACTTTGTTAGAAAAGCGCAAGCTTACGAACAAATTACTGTTACAGATATTCCAAATCCCTATCAAAAAGGAATTGAAAATTTATACAGTTCAATAGTTTCTGAAAGAAAGCAAACCGAACGTATGAAGAAGGCTTTGAAACCAAAAAGCAACAAGAAATAATTATGAAAGACAATTTTGCTCAAAATAATTTACCTGAACCAAATTTTCAACCCGATTATTTGTTTTTGGATTTGCCGCAGTTTAACCATCCGGAAAATGTGAATTGTGTGGAACGTCTTTTAGACCATCACATTGCAAACGGAAAAGGTTCAAATATCTGTTTGAAAACATTTGGCGAAACATGGACGTATAACGATTTGTTTGAAAAAGCAAATCAAATTGCGCATGTTTTGGTCGATGATTTAGGATTGCAACCCGGCAACCGTGTTTTATTACGATCTTGCAACAACCCAATGATGGTTGCGTGTTGGTTTGCCGTTTTAAAAGCGGGTGGCATTGTAGTTGCAACCATGCCTTTATTGCGATCGAAAGAATTAAAAACCTTGATCGATTGTGCTGAAATTTCACATGTAATTTGCGGCAGTTCGTTGGCAGATGAAATGAATCTGGTACAATCAGATTTTTTAAAATCGGTTTCTTTTTATAGAAATGGTTCTATTGATGAATTAATGAAATCGAAACCAAAAACGTTTCAAAACTATAACACTAAAGCAGACGATGTTGCTATTATTGGATTTACTTCCGGCACGACCGGAAATCCAAAAATGACGGCACATTACCATAAAGACATTCTGAATATTTGCGAAGCTTTTCCAAATTATTCACTTCAACCAACCGAAAAAGATATTTTCACAGGAAGTCCGCCAATTGGTTTTACCTTTGGTTTGGGTGGTTTGGTTTTGTTCCCAATGTATTTTGGAGCGAGTTCTTTTTTGATCGAAAAACCAAGTCCTGATGTACTTTTACAGGTCATTCAAAACGAAAAAATCACGATTTGCTTTACCGCTCCAACTGCTTGGCGTATTCTTACAGAAAAATCAAAAGATTACGATTTGTCAAGTTTGCGAAGATGTATTTCGGCAGGAGAAACGCTTCCTTTAAAAATTTGGGAAGATTGGTACAACGCCACCGGCTTAAAAATCATCGATGGCATTGGTGCTACCGAAATGCTTCATATCTTTATATCATCGAACCAAGAGAATATGAAACCGGGAGCAACTGGAATTGCAATTACAGGTTACGAAGCGAAAATCATCGATGAAAACGGAAACAACGTTCCACACAATACACCTGGAAGATTGGCTGTTCGGGGAATTACCGGCTGTAAATATTTAAACCGACCTGAAAAACAGCAACAATATGTACAAAACGGTTGGAATATTACCGGCGATATTTTTAAGCAAGATGAAGATGGTTATTTTTGGTTTGTGGCTCGTGGCGACGATATGATTATTTCATCGGGCTATAACATTGCTGCGATTGAAGTGGAAAGCGTGCTTTTAATGCACGATGAAATTTTAGAATGTGCCGTTGTGGGATTGCCCGATGAAGAGCGTGGCATGTTGGTTTGTGCGAATATCGTTCTAAAAAATCAAGCGAATGCTTCTCCAGAGCTAGCAAAGGAAATTCAAAACTGGTTTAAAGAAAATGCCGCACCTTATAAATATCCGCGGGTAATTAATTTTCTTGACCAATTGCCAAAAACCGAAACAGGTAAAATTCAACGTTTTAAGTTGAAGTAGTATTAAGATTTAAGTATTAAGACATATATAATGAGTTATTTTATAAAAGAAGAACAAATACGTTTTAGACATACCGATTTTGCAGGAATTGTTTTTTATCCACGATTTCTTGAAATGTTGAATGATTTGGTTGAAGATTGGTTTGAAGAAGCTTTAGATCGACCTTTTTCTAAAATCCATGAAACCAACGGAATTCCTACAGTAGATTTAAAGGTTCAGTTTAAAAATGCAGCGCGAATTGGTGAAATTCTAACCAAAAAATTATGGGTAAAAGAATTGAAAAGTTCATCGGTAGTTTGCGGTTTTCAATTTATCAATCAGCAAGATAAAACGGTTTTAGAAGGCGAAGTTACCTTGGTAAATGTTGCTATTGCCGAAGACAGAAAAACGATTAAAGCCGAAGCTTTTAATGACGAAGTGAAAGCAAAAATTGAGAAATATCATTTATAATTTATGAATCAGTCAACACAATTAGCTAATCGTTTTCGTGAAGTAATTCTCAACGGAACTTGGATTGCCAATACTAATTTTAAAGATCAGTTGGTTGATTCAGACTGGCAAATCGTAACAAAAAAAGTAGATTCCTTAAACACCATTGCCGCTTTGGCGCAGCATATACATTATTATATTTCAGGAATTTTGAATGTTTTTAATGGCGGAACATTAGATATAAAAGATCAATTCAGTTTCGATTTTTCTCCGGTTGAATCTCAAGAACAATGGAATTTGTTTTTAAATCGATTTTGGAATGATGCTGAAGAATTTATTCGAAAAGTTGAAACGATGAGCGATGATAAATTAAATTCGGTTTTTGTTGATGAAAAATATGGAACTTATCGAAGAAACATCGAAGCCATGATTGAACACAGTTATTATCATTTAGGGCAAATTGTCCTTATCAAGAAAATGTTGTCACAAAATAAACAAGATTAAGTCCATTTTATAAATGTCTTAATACTTAATACTCCAATCTTAATACAATCTTATTATGGAATTCAATCAATTTAAAGCAGCAACGGTTCAAACCGCACCTGTTTTTCTTAACGTAGAAAAAACAATCGATAAAGCTATATCGTTCATAAAAGAAGCGCATGAAAACGGAGCAAAATTAATTGCTTTTCCCGAGGTTTTTATTGCCGGATATCCTTATTGGAACTGGATTATGACTCCGGTTCAAGGCAGTAAATGGTACGAAGAACTGTACAAAAATTCAGTTTCTGTGAACGATGCATCTATGCAGAAACTATACAAAGCAGCAAAAGATTTCGATATGAATATTGTGATTGGAATTAACGAACGCGGCGATAGTTTTGGTGAAATTTACAACACCAATTTAATTATAGACAATCACGGAAATGTTATCGGTAAGCATAGAAAACTAGTTCCAACATGGGCTGAAAAATTAACATGGACATCGGGCGACGGTTCTTCGCTAAAAGTATATCCTACCGAAGTTGGTCCGGTTGGAACATTGGCTTGTGGCGAAAACACCAACACTTTGGCGCGATTTACATTGCTTTCTCAAGGCGAATTAATCCACATAGCCAATTATATTTCATTGCCAGTTGCCCCACCTGATTACGATATGGCAGAAGCGATAAAAATTCGTGCTGCAGCGCATTCTTTTGAAGGAAAGTTGTTTACCATTGTTTCGTGTTCAACGATTTCACAGGAAATTAAAGATGCTTTACGTGCCGATGTTCCCAATGTTGATGAAATGTTAGACAGAAAAAGCAGTGCCTTTTCAGGATTTATCGGTCCGAACGGAGCTGTGATCGGTCAGCCTTTAATTGATGAAGAAGGAATTATTTATGCCGATATCGATCTTTCAAAATGTATCCAACCAAAGCAAATGCATGATATTCTGGGGCATTACAATCGTTTTGATATTTTTGATTTAAGAGTGAATGTTGCTCCCACAAAAAAAATTACCTTTATAAATAAAGAAGATTAATTTTGACTAAAGTCAATATTTACAAATCATTTAATTCCTCCAGATAAATCTGGAGGCAATTCAAAATTGATTACAAAATCAAAATCTTAAAATATCATTAGTATTTTTGATATGACAAATAGATAGAAATTTTAGTTTATAAAAGGTTCAGAATTTATACAGTTTTTCAATCGCTTTAAATTTTGAATTATTAAGATAGATTTCAATTCTCAAAAGTTTGAGTTGTAACAGGTTTTGAATTGCCACAAGTTTTGAATTGCCACAGGTTTTGAATTGCCACAGGTTTCAACCTGTGGAAGAAAATAATAGAACATTAAAGGCTTTAGCCAAATTAAAATGCCATTTATAAAAGTCTACATACATTTTGTTTGGAGTACAAAAAACAGAAATCCTTTTCTCAAAACACTCGAGATAAGAGAAGCCATGTGGCAACATATAAAGCAAAATGCAGCAGAGAAAGGTATTTTTATTGATTTTATAAGTGGTTACACCGATCATTGTCATTGTTTAATTTCATTAGGATCAGATCAAACCATAAGTAAAATAATGCAGCTTATTAAAGGTGAATCGGCAAATTGGTTTAATAAACAACAATATATTGAAGAAAAATTTCAGTGGCAAGAGGAATATTTTGCAGTTTCAGTGTCAGAATCTATTGTTGATAAAGTAAGAAATTATATAAAAAATCAAGAGGTTCATCATTCAAAAAAATCTTTTCAAGAAGAATATATAGAACTAATTGAAAAATTTGGATTTAAAGAATTTAACGATAAAACCAACTAAAATATAAATTGTATGGATACACCACAATCAGACGATATTTACGGTCGTGCACGAGTTGAAGACACGCCGGAATTAGAAGCATATTATAAAGAATTAGAAGGATTGGGCGCTGGTGCTTTATGGACGGTTGCCAACGATATTGAACCTTGGGAACCAAGAAGTTCATCGATTCCAATGTTATGGAAATACGAAGATTTAAGGCATTTGGTTTTAAAATCTTCCGAACTGGTTACACCCGAAAAAGCAGGTCGTCGCGTTGTTTATTTAGTGAACGATAAACGCAGAGATGTAAGTGCTGCTGTGGGCTGGCTGTACACCGGAATTCAGGTTACGCGTCCCGGAGAATTTACTTCGGCTCATCGTCACAAAGCTTCGGCATTACGTTTTATCATGGAAGGAGAAGGCGGATACACGGTTGTTGATGGTAACAAAATTATGTTAGAAGTTAACGATTTTGTCATTACTCCCAATTCCACTTGGCATGAACATGGTGTAGAAGAAGGCGGAAAAACCTGCATTTGGCAAGATGGGTTGGATATTCCTCTCGTAAATGCTTTGGAAGCCAATGATTACGCAGTTTACGATGGAACGCAGCCTTTAACTGCACCTATCAATCATTCACCAATGACTTACGGCGGAACCGGATTGATTCCGCCTGATAAAGAATGGAACAAACCGTATTCTCCCCTATTTAAATATTCTTGGAAAACGGTTTATCCGGCACTTTTAGAAGCCGAAAAAGTGAACGATGTAAATAGGTTCGATGGAATTATCATGCAGTACAGCAATCCGTTAACGGGTGGTCACGTTATGCAAACCATGGGAGCTTCCATTCAATTGTTGCCAAAAGGTTTCAACGGAAAAGCGCATAAACACACCGGTTCATTCGTGTATCAGTGTGCAAAAGGAAAAGGTTACACGATCATCAACGGCAAACGTTTCGATTGGAAAGAGCGTGATATTTTCTGTGTTCCGAGTTGGGCTTGGCACGAACATCATAATTTATCTGATACCGAAGATGCTTGTCTGTTTTCGTTTAATGATTTACCTGTTATTGAAAGTTTAGGTTTGTATCAATCAAGAGAATTAGAGGAAAATAATGGGCATCAAAAAATTCAATAACAAAATCAAAAATCAATTTCAAAAAACTTAATGAACTTTAATTTCTTAATGGTTTAAATTTATAAAAAAATGAAACTACTTACATACAAAACAAAAGACAGCGATTCTCGTTTAGGATTTATTCACAACAATATGGTTGTTGATATGGAAGATTTTGGTGGAATTTCAAATTTCCCTTTACCAAATGATATGTTGGAATTAATTGACATGGGAATTGAAGTGATTGCTGAAATTACCAATCTAATAAATGACACCCGCGATGTTGATTTTGAAAATATTTCTTACGCATTGAACGATGTGGAAATTTTGGCTCCAATTGAAAAACCTCGAAAAAACATTATCGGTATTGGATTGAATTATACCGAGCACGTTGCCGAAAGCGCGCGTACATTGGATACCACAGGTAAACTTCCAACTAAACCAATTATTTTTTCTAAACCACCAACTACGGTTACAGGTACAAATACAGAAATCATTAAAAATACCAAGTTGACTTCACAATTAGACTGGGAATGTGAATTAGGTGTAATTATTTCCAAAAAAGGAAAATATGTTTCAAAAGCTGATGCTCTGGATTATGTTTTTGGTTATACCGTAATTAACGATATATCGGCGCGTGATTGTCGCCGTGAAGGTCAATGGATTGTTTCAAAAGGTCAAGATACGTTTGCACCCATGGGCCCATTTTTGGTTACGAAAGATGAAATTGAAAATCCACACAACTTGAATTTATCGTTGAAAGTAAACGGCATTGAAAAACAAAATTCAAACACCAAATTCATGTTATTCAATATCAACGATTTGATTGAAGATTTAAGTACCGTTTTCACCTTAGAAGCGGGCGATATTATTGCCACAGGAACTCCAGCTGGTGTGGGTGCAGGTCGTGATCCGCAAGAATGGCTGCACGATGGCGATGTGGTTGAAGCTACTGTAGAAGGTATTGGTACCATTGTGAATACGGTAAAAGAAATTTCAAAATAAACAATCAACCGCGTTAGGGATTGCAGTGGAAATCCTTTTTTGTTTGTCATGCTGAGCTTGTCGAAGCATAAAAACCAAAAAGATTGAAACGAAAAGCCCGACCCGCCTCAGCGGGGAACGCCCAAAATATAGAAAATAAAAATGAAAAAATATAGAATTGGTCAGATAGTTCCATCGAGTAACGTTACCATGGAAACCGAAATTCCGGCAATATTCAAGGCGCGCGAAACCATTTTACCTGAACGTTTTACGTTTCACAGTAGCCGCATGCGCATGAAAAAAGTAACCAAAGAAGAGTTGGAAGCCATGGATGCGATGAGTTTAAAATGTGCGCTGGAATTGTCTGACGCACAGGTTGACGTGATGGGTTATGCGTGTTTGGTGGCGATTATGAGTATGGGTCGCGGGTATCATTGCGTGTCTGAAGTGAATCTACATCAGGAAACAATTGCTAATGGTTTTCCTACGCCAATTGTTACTTCTGCGGGTGCATTGATTAACGGTTTGAATGTTTTGGGAGCCAAAACGGTTTCGGTGATTACGCCGTATATGCGTCCGTTGACCGACATGGTGGTTGATTACATTGAACATCAAGGTTTTAAAGTTAAGGAAAGTATTGCTTTGGAAATTCCTGATAATTTAGAAGTTGCGGCTCAAAACCCCTTGAATTTATTAGATATTTACAAACAGTTAGATTTAACAGGAGTTGATGTTTTGGTAGCATCTGCCTGCGTACAAATGCCGTCGTTAGAAGCAATTGACCAAATTGAACAAGAAATTGGTATTCCGGTAACATCGGCTGCTGTTTGTACCACTTACGAAATGATGAAAAAATTGGGAATTGAAGCGAAATCTACTATTGGCGGAAGTTTGCTAAAAGGGAATTATTAAGATTGATCCTGCAAGGTCTTTACTGACCTTGTGGGTTTTTACTATTTTTTGATACCTATAAGGTTTTAAAAACCTTGCAGGTATTTAATGAAAGTTTATTTTCCCTGCGCAATCACTACAAAGTTTTAATTCTGCGTTATCAATGGTTTTTACACTTTCCACGGCATCGGTCATCACACACTTTTTGTTGGGACAATGTGGTAAACCAAGATTATGACCAAATTCGTGAACTGTAACTTTTTTTAATCTGTCAAAATAAACAGCTTTATTTTTGCTATTTATTCGAAAAGTAGAAACAACGCAGCTTTCTCCAGGGCAATATGCCAATCCCATAATTCCCCAATCTTTATATTTGTATTCTGGCTTTTTGATGTTTCCTGAAGCTTCTTTTTTGGTAACAGAAATGTCTTGAGATGTCAACCCCAAAACATAATCAATATTACTGCTAATTTCTTTCTGTTGAAATTTAATGATACTGTCGGCTCTGTATCTTGGAGATTTTACATTTATAAATGCTTCCGGATATAATTTTTGTTTATGAGAAATTACTGTTTTAACGCCGTAAAACTTTTGTAAAATCGATGCTACTGTATCTATTTGACTTTTTGGAAATGTTTCATACTGTTTAAGTAAAACGGTTGTGTCTGCTGTAACGGTTGTTGTTTTCTGGCAACTCATAAACAACAAGAAGCTTAAAACGAAAAGGCAAAACTTCATAATTATTAGTTAAGCAATTGTTTTGCGTGTTGCAAAGCCGCATCGGTAATAGTGTTGCCAGAAAGCATCTGTGCAATTTCATGAATACGTTCTTCGGTACTCAACAATTTTATGGTTGATGTGGTTTGCTGGTCTTCATCAAACTTGGTTACTTTAAAATGTTGGTTTCCTTTTGATGCCACTTGTGGTAAATGTGTTATGGCAAAAATTTGCATGTGTTTGCCCATATCCTTCATGATATTTCCCATTTTATCGGCAACATCTCCCGAAACTCCGGTATCAATTTCATCGAAAATAATCGTTGGTAAGTTACTTTTCACGGCTAATATCGATTTTACGGCAAGCATAATTCTAGAAAGCTCACCGCCCGATGCTGTTTTTTTCAACAAACCAAACTGCATACCTTTGTTTGCAGAAAACAACCAATTAACATCGTCTTTTCCGTTGCTTAGAAAAGCTTCACCATACCTTAATTGAACGTCAAACTGGGCATTTGGCATACCCAATGGTGCAATCAGATTACTTATTTCGCTACTTAATTGCTGCAAAACGGCTGTTCGATTTTGATGCAGCTGTTCTGCTAAATTATTTAGCTTAATTTCGGTTTCTTGTAACAGTTTTTCTAAGGTGCTTATTTGCTCATCTATTGCTTCTAAACCGACAACTTTTTGTGATAGTTCGTTTTGAATATCCAATAATTCGTCAATTGATGCAACATTGTGCTTTTTTTGCAACTGATAAATCAATTGTAATTTTTGATTGATTAATTCTAATTGTTGTGGATCGGCAATAAGTTGTTGCAATTCGGTTTGCAATTCATCAGAAATATCTTCCAACTCAATAAAACTGCTTTCTAAACGTTGATACAGATTTTCGTATTTTGTACTGATTTGTGCCAACTTCTGTATGTGCGATTTTACTTCGTACAACTGTTTGGTTATTCCGAATTCTTCGTTTGATAAAATGGCATAGCTTTGTTCTAAAAATCCGCCCACTTTTTCAACATTCGCCAATACTTCAAACTGACTTTCTAATTCTTCTTGTTCGCCGCTTTTTAAATTTGCCTGAGTTAATTCATCAAGTAAAAATGCATTGTAATCTTGTTCTTTTGCGGCTTGCGATTGTTGTTCTTTTAAAAGATGTAATTGTTGTTGTTGCTTTTTAAAATGTTGCAAATGATGTTGGTAATCTTTAAGTAGATTTCCATTATCGGCATAAACATCAATTAAATTTAACTGATATTTTTCACTGAAAAGATCTTGTGTTTGATGCTGTGTATGAATATCAATTAACACATTTCCCAATTGTTGTAAGTTTTGTAATGTGGTAGGAACATCGTTTACAAAAGCTCTTGATTTACCCGATGGAAGAATTTCCCGTCTTACAATAGTATCCTTTTCATAATCTAAATCCAATTCTGAAAACAAACTTTGCAACTGATACGAAGCGATATTAAAATGTGCTTCGATGACGCATTTTTCATCTGCATTTCTTAAAACGTTTAAATCGGCACGTTTTCCAAGCACCAAACCCAATGCATCAAGCAAAATAGATTTTCCAGCACCTGTTTCTCCCGTGATGATGGTAAGGTTATTTGCAAATTGAACCGATGCGTGTGTGATTAACGCGTAGTTTCTAATTGATAAGTGTGTTAACATTTATAGTTGGTTTACATGCGGTTCCACTTGGTTCCGTTTGTAGAATTTATGCGTGTTAAAGTTTCAATTAATTGGGTGGTATCAAAAGTTGGTCCGGCGCCAAAAACTTTTGTAATCTCGTCGGCTTTTGCATCAAAGAAAATTCGGGTTGTTAAAGCATTTGGACGTGTTTTGTGCGTATTTGCTAAAATATTTATAGCGTTTGCAATACCTTTTTTACCTTGTTCTGGATTTTCTGCCATGATATCCAAACCTTTAATATGGTATTCGTATAAGGCTTCTCGGTAAGGTGCATATAAGTTTGAAAGCAGATCGTTTATTAAAGCATAGCGATTGTTTTGTTCTCCCATTGTCCAGCCTTTGTCTTCGGTTTGTTGCAGCATTGCCACTACATTTGAAGCTTTTTGATAATTAGCTGTTCCGCCGTATAAGGAAAACGAATCAGCATCTAATCCGATGATTAAATTGGCATAATAGGTTAGCAAACCAACCAAATTGGAACTGATGGCATTTTCTGAATATACCAATGGTTCAAATTCTAAATAATTAAAAGTGATGAATTTATCGCTAAAATTAAAAAGGGTGGTTCCGTAGCTTGAATTAAAAACTGGTCGCGATGACTGAATTTGTAAAGTGCCTGTGAAAGCATTGGTATTGGGGTCGTAACTATTCACAACCAAAAGCACGTTGCAATCAATTAATTCCGATCTCTTTACGTTGTAATTGGTGAATTTATTATTGTTAAAAAAATCGCGGATAGCATTTTGTAAGGTACTAAAAACCTGCTTATTCGATTGTTGAATTCGATCAGCATTTACCACCACATTTGCATTTAACTCTTGTGCAGCAGCATTTGTACCAACAAGCAATACAAGAAAAAAAACAATTTTATTCAGCATAATTTTTAACAATTTGGTCTATAATATCTTTTGCCACCGCTTCTTTGGATTTCAATTCCTGAGGAAAGATATTAAAATCTTTGTCTATAAAGGTAACTTTATTTGTTGGTTTTCCAAAGCCTGCGCCGTGATCATTTAACGAATTTAATACAATTAAATCTAAATTTTTCTTTTTTAGTTTGCCTTTTGCATATTCTATTTCGTTTTCGGTTTCCAATGCAAAACCAACTAAAAATTGATGTTTCTTTACAGCACCTAATGAAGCTAAAATATCTGGGTTTTTTTCTAAAACAATGGTGATTTCTTCATCGCTTTTTTTAATTTTTTGCGATGCGATTGTTTTAGGACGATAATCTGCAATTGCTGCTGCACCAATCACAATATCAGCAGTTTGAAATGCTTCATGACACGCTTGATACATATCGTTTGCAGAAACAATGT
The DNA here is from genome assembly GCF_028473145.1 of Flavobacterium sp. CBA20B-1. Classification (NCBI taxonomy): domain Bacteria; kingdom Pseudomonadati; phylum Bacteroidota; class Flavobacteriia; order Flavobacteriales; family Flavobacteriaceae; genus Flavobacterium; species Flavobacterium sp. CBA20B-1. The sequence continues at coordinate 2,843,892 of NZ_CP092370.1, read as the reverse complement.
GCTTCACTTGAACAGCCGGATTGTTAGTTTTTAGCGAAGTGGGTCCAGTGATTAATAACACTTCTGCTCCGCGTTTGGCAGCTTCATTGGCTATATCAAAGCCCATTTTTCCAGTGGAATGATTTCCTATAAAACGTACGGGGTCTATTGGTTCGTATGTGGGACCTGCTGTAATTAAAATTTTTTTTCCTTTTAAATCTGAAGTAGTATCTTTCAAGAAGAAGTCGGAAATTTTTTGCAACATTTCTTCGGGCTCGGCCATTCTTCCTTTTCCTACCAATCCCGAGGCTAATTCGCCAAATCCGGCTTCAATCTCTATGTTACCATATCTTTTTAATGTATGGATATTTTTCTGATTAGCTGGGTGTTGAAACATATCTAAATCCATCGCCGGAGCAAAAAACACCGGACATTTTGCAGATAAATAAGTGGCTAACAATAAATTATCGCACAAACCGTTTGCCATTTTCGCCAAAGTATTTGCTGTGGCGGGCGCTATAATCATTAAATCGGCCCATAAACCCAATTCTACATGGTTGGTCCATTCACCAAAATTTTTTTCAAATTGAGAATATACGGGGCGTTTAGATAATGTGGCTAAGGTTAATGGTGTAATAAAAGCACAAGAAGCAGGTGACATGATTACTTGAACCTCTGCACCTGCTTTTATTAATAATCGTACAAAACTTGCCGTTTTATAAGCGGCAATACCCCCTGAAATTCCCAGAATAATTTTTTTACCGCTTATGTGTTGCATTTTTTGCTTACTCTTTAAAAGTTATATCGCCTTTTAACCACTCTTCTACTGCCAATGCATGTGGTTTTGGTAGCTTTTCGTAGTATTTAGAAACTTCGATTTGCTCTTTGTTTTCAAAAACTTCATCTAAACTATCATTGTAAGTAGCAAATTCATCTAACTTATCAATCAGTTCTTTCTTAATTTCGGTATTGATTTGGTTGGCTCTTTTTGCAATAATTGTAATCGCCTCGTAAATATTACCAGTTGGTTTTTCAATTTCGGCTTTGTTATAGGTAATGGTATTTACCGCAGCATTTGTTTTCTTCAAGTCCATTTTCTTATTTTGTTGAAAATTGTTTTAATTCTTTTTTTAGACGAACAAGCATTTGGTCTGCTTCTTCTTTATATTTTGTATCAGGTGCGTATGAAATTAAATCATCGTGCAAACTGATTGCATTTTTTAAACGCTCTTCCATTTTAGAGTACACGCTGTTTAGTGCTAATTTGTAAGCCGAGTCGAATTTATAAAACAATGCATCAGTTTTGTACACAGTTCCGGGATAATCTAGCAAAAAGTTGTCTAAAGCAACTATTGCAGCATTGTAATCGCGGGTGTAATCGCCAATTTTATTGAACAAACGTGCCGATTCAAATGCCTTACGCTCAATTTTTTCGTTCAACTCGCGCATTTTAGTGTTGGCATCTTCCTTGTACGAAGATTCAGGATATGCTGCTAAAAAGGTTTCAAATTTCTTTATTCCTTCGTAGGTTGCGTGTTGATCCAATGAATAAACTTCTGACAATTGATAGGCCGACATGGCTTCTAAGTACATGGTTTCTTCACGATTTGGACTGGTGATATAAACCAAATTAAACTTTTGAAACATAGGCTTTGCAGCTTCCCATTTTCTTGCATTGTAATACGATTTACTGTATTTATAATACATTGATTGAAAATTAGGAGTCCAACTTTCTTTTGCTTCGATTTGTTCGTATAATCGAATAGCTTGTTTGTATTTTCCTTTTTCGTATAACTGGTCGGCAACTTCGTTTTTATAAGCGGTATCATCAACCTTTAAAGCTTTCTGAAGCGGTGAACAGCTTGCAAATACTAATGCTGTGAAAATGATATACGAAATTTTTCTCATAAATTGGTGTTGTTTATACAAAAGCTATATGTTTTATAGCAAACGCAAAGTTACTACTTATCTTGTTAATGAACAATATCTTTTTAAATAAAAAAAGACACCCTAAAATAAGGCATCTTTTTCCATATTTAAACTTAACGATTCGTTAAATTATTAAACCGTTTGGTCATTTTGCTGTGGAAAGTTTTTTATATCATTATCAAATAGATATAAACCACCTTTATCATCACCAATTAGATTGATTTTATCTAAAATTGTACGTGCGGTTGCTTCTTCTTCTATTTGTTCTGCCACATACCATTGCAAGAAATTATGAGTGGCATAATCGCGCTCTTGAAGAGATATGTGCACTAATTCATTGATGCTTTTTGAAACAAAAACTTCGTGTTCAAATAATTGTTTGAACAAAGTTTTAAATGATGTATGATCTAACTGTGGTTGCTCTACATTCGGAATTATTGCCTCGCCGCCACGTTGATTAATGTATTTGATTAATTTAAGCATGTGCATGCGCTCTTCATCAGATTGAGCATACATAAAGGTTGCAATTCCCTCGAAACCTTGATTTTCTGCCCAAGATGCCATTGCTAGATATATTTGCGAAGAATCGCCTTCGATTTTCACTTGCTTGTTTAAAGCTGTTTGTAAATCTTTCGATAACATAGTTTTTACTTTTTAGGTTAAAATTTTTTAAGATAATCTGCCAAACGATTTGATAAATCTTGGTTTACATTTACTAAAGGTAAACGTACATAGTTTTCACATAAATTCAGATGTTTGAACAATTCTTTTACACCGCCTGGGTTTCCTTGTTCAAAAATCATATTAATGGCGTCGGTTAACTTGTAGTGCATCTTGAAAGCTTCGTCCACGTTTCTGTTTAAACCTAAACGCACCATTTCTGAAAATTCTTTTGGAAAAGCTTCGCCAATTACAGAGATTACACCAGCGCCACCTGCTAAAACCATAGGTAAGGTAATGATATCATCACCCGAAATTACAAGAAAATCATTCGGTGTGATGCGGATTAATTCCATTGCTTGCACTATATCGCCTGCTGCTTCTTTTATTCCAATAACGTTTTTAAAATCGGTTGCCAAGCGAACCACCGTGGCTGGAAGCATATTGCTACCTGTTCTTCCGGGTACATTGTAAACAATGATAGGTAGCGGTGATTTTTCGGCAATCATTTTAAAGTGTTGGTAAATACCTTCCTGGGTTGGTTTGTTGTAATAAGGCGAAACCGATAAAATGGCATCAAATCCTTTTAAGTTATCCGCATTTAATTGGTTTACAATGTCTGCAGTATTGTTGCCACCAACGCCCAAAACCAAAGGCAATTTTCCGTTATTTGCAGCGATAATGGTTTGCTTTACCAACGCTTGTTCTTCCTTGGTTAATGTAGCGGTTTCGGCTGTCGTTCCCAACACCACTAAATACTCCACACCACCATCAATATTGTATTGTACAATTTTTTTTAGTGCTTCAACATCAACCGATAAATCTTGTTTAAAAGGCGTAATTAAAGCAACACCTGTACCTATAAATGCTTTCATTTTTATAAATTAGTAATTAAATATAAACTAAATGAAACAAGTTACAAATTATTCGTTGTAATTTTGTTTACCAACAAAGTTAACCATTTTCATTAAAATAAACATGAAATATAGAAACTTACCCAAACAATATTTTTATCTGTTTTTTGTAAGTATTGCTGCGCTTTTAGCTACAAACTGTGCATCAAAAAAATATGTAAATACAAATATTGCTACTAAATACATTGAACTGAATGATACTGTTGAGGGAAACATTACCGTTGAAAATTTTCTAAAACCGTATCGAAATCATATCCAAAATGATTTATTGAAAGTTTTGACATATAATCCTAATGATTTAGATAAAGCTGCTGGAAAGTGGCAAAACCCAATGACTAATTTTTATGCCGATGCCATTTTTGAAATTGCACAACCTGTTTTTGAAAAAAAATGGAATAAAAAAATCGACTTTTGCTTGCTGAATTATGGTGGAATTAGAGCAACTATTGCCAAAGGAAATATCACCACTCGAACTGCTTATGATATTATGCCTTTTGAAAACAGCGCAGTGGTTTTAGCTTTAAAAGGCGATGTGGTTTTTGAAATGGCACAATTCATTATTGCCAATAAAACAGCACATCCTTTAAGCGGAATTGAAATCGTTGTTGATCAAAATCAGTTGATTAAAGATATAAAAATCAACAATGAATCTATCGACAAAAACAAAAGCTATTTTGTGGTAACTAATGATTATCTGGCAAAAGGCGGCGATAAAATGGATTTTCTTTTAAAAGCTACTGAAAATCATTCATTAGATTATAAATTGCGCAACATGTTTATTGCGTATTTCACAAAGATTGACTCATTGAATCCTTCTGTAAAACCAAGAATAATTTTTGAATAATGAAACGTCGCGATTTTATCATACAAACAGCAGCTGCAACAACTTTAACCCTTACCGGTTTTGGATTGAGCAGCTTTTCATCGGCAAAATCCAAACGCATCACCATTTTGCATACCAACGATACCCACAGCCATTTGGATGTTTTCCCAGCTAGCGATGCCAAATTTGCCAATCAGGGTGGTGCAGCAAAGCGGGCAACGATTTTCAATCAAGTTAAAAATGAAAATCCACACACGTTGATTTTAGATGCCGGAGATATGTTTCAAGGTACGCCCTACTTTAATTATTATGGTGGTGAATTGGAAATAAAAATCATGAATATGTTGCAATATGATGCCGCAACTATTGGCAATCATGAGTTTGACAACGGTGTGAACAGTTTAGCCGAGCAAATTTCGAAAGCTGATTTCACGGTTTTAAACGCCAATTACGACTTCACTAACACACTAATGAACGGATTTACAAAACCTTACAAAATTTTCATGAGAGATGGAATTAAAATTGGTGTGTTTGGTTTGGGAATTAAATTGGAAGGTTTAGTGAATAAAAGCGAATATGGGGAAACAGTTTGGAACAACCCCATAGAAATTGCGCAAGATGTATCCCGAATTTTAAAAGATGATTTAAAGTGCGATTTAATCATTTGTTTGTCGCATTTAGGCTATCAATACAACAGTAAATCGCAAATGATTTCTGATTTGGATTTAGCCGCACAAACCAAAAATATCGATTTAATTATTGGCGGACACACCCACACTTTTCTCGAAAAGCCTACTGTTGCAATTAATGCCGAAGGAAAAGAAGTAATTGTAAACCAAGTTGGCTGTTATGGTGTTCGCGTGGGGCAAATCGATTTTTACTTTGATGAATTAAAAAACAAGTCAACCACCGCAAGGGTTATAAAGGTGTGATTTCATAAAACAAAAAAACGTTCGGAAAATCGAACGTTTTGTGTTTTTTTTTACTAATTCAAATAATACTCTTACACTTTTTAATTGCTTTTACAAGTTAGAACACACCAATAGCATCAAAGCCACATAAGCACACAAACTTAAAATTCCTTTAAAAACGCATTTCATTTCGATAGATTTCATATTGTTTATTTTTTACAATACAAAGATCTAAACGCCGAGTTATTTGAGTATTTTCTAAATATTAAGTAATTATTATGTTCTTTTTTGCGAATTATTTAATTTTCGAGTTGATCAATGAACTCCTCTTCTGTCCAAATCGGAATTCCCAACTTGGTTGCTTTTTCAAGTTTTGCCGGTCCCATATCTGCACCTGCCACCACAATCGATGTTTTCCCGGTAATAGAACTTCCATTTTTCCCGCCGTAATCTTCAATCTTTTGCTTGATTTCATCTCGAGAAAATGTTTCAAACTTACCTGAAACAACCATTGTCATCCCTTCAAATTTTGTGGAAACTTGCGTATTTTCTTTAGTTTCAACTACAAACTGTAAACCGTAATTTTTCAATCGGTTTATCAATTCTAAATTAGATTCATTTTTGAAAAAAGACCGAATACTTAAGGCTATCTTATCGCCAATTTCATCTACATGAACCAACGCTTCATAATCTGCCTGCATTAAAGCATCGATAGATTTATAATGTTTCGCCAGTTTTTTAGCAACGGTTTCACCAACAAATCGAATTCCCAAAGCAAAAAGCACGCGCTCAAAAGGTATTTTTTTTGACTCTTGAATACCATTCAGCAAGTTATCAGCCGATTTGTCAGCCATACGTTCCAGTGGAACAATTTGCTCTTTTGTCAATTCATACAAATCAGCATAATTTTTAACCAATCCATTTTTGTAGAGCAAAGCAACGGTTTCCCCCCCTAGCCCATCAATATTCATGGCTTTTCTACTGATAAAATGTTCAATTCTACCAATAATCTGCGGCGGACATTCGTAAAAATTCGGACAATAATGCTGAGCTTCACCTGGTTTTCGCACCAATTCGGTGTGGCATTCCGGGCAGTGGGTAATATATTCCGTAGGCTGGCTATCTGGTTGTCGCTGATTAAAGTCAACCCCTACAATTTTTGGAATAATCTCTCCGCCTTTTTCAACAAAGACGGTATCGCCTTCGCGCACATCCAACTTTTCAATTTGGTCGGCATTGTGCAAAGAAGCTCTTTTAACAATTGTTCCTGCCAACTGCACCGGTTGCAAATTAGCTACGGGCGTAATAGCTCCGGTACGGCCCACTTGATACGAAATCACCTCCAAAACAGTGCTGGCTTGTTCGGCCTTAAATTTATAAGCAATTGCCCAACGCGGATTTTTTGCCGTATAGCCCAATTCTTCCTGCTGAAACAAATCGTTTACCTTAATAACCACACCATCGGTTTCATATGGTAAATCATGGCGATGCGTATCCCAATAGGAAATAAAATCAAAAACTTCGTCTAAGTCTTTAACCAGTTTGGAATGATTGGGAACTTTAAAACCATACGAACGCGCTGCTTCCAACGAATGTGCATGGGTATTAAAAAAATTATTTGCCCCAACAATATTATAAAGCAAACACTCTAACGGGCGCTTGGCAACTTCGGCACTGTCTTGCAATTTCAAACTACCCGAAGCCGTATTTCTTGGATTAGAATAAGGTGTTTCGCCAATATCGATCAATTCCATATTCATTTTTTCAAAACCAGCCAAAGGCAGTACAATCTCCCCACGAATATCAAATTTTTCAGGAAAGTCGCCTTTTAATTTTAAAGGAACCGATTTTATTGTTTTGATATTATTGGTTACATCATCACCCTGAAAACCATCGCCCCTTGTCACCGCTCGAACCAATCTACCGTTTTCATAAGTAATCGAAATCGAAGCACCGTCATATTTCAGCTCACAAACATATTCCACAGGCACATTGCCCAAAACTCGCTGAATGCGATTTTCCCAATCAATTAGATCCTCCTTAGAATACGAATTTTCCAAAGAATACATACGGTTTTCGTGAACAATTGTAGGGAAATTTTTAGTAACAGCTCCACCCACTCGTTGCGTTGGCGAATCCTCATCAAAAAATTCAGGATACAGTTGCTCTAGTTCCTGCAACTTCTTTAATTTCTGGTCAAACTCTAAATCCGAAATCACCGGTTGATCCAGCACATAATAGTTATAATTATGTTCGTTCAATTCCTCACGCAACAAACTGATTTGTGCCAAAACATTCGCATTTTCCATAACTTCAATTATTTCCCTAAAATATTCTTAATTTGTTCGTACAGTTCACCCTGACTTAAAATACCACCTTGCTGAATAATTTCAAAAATTTCACCGTTTCGGTCGCCCCCAAATTTTTTAGCTCCGTAGCGAATCTCCACTTCGTTGGAATGCAAATTTTCACCCAACCATTCCAAACCACTTTTCGTTAAAAAATTAACCGTTTCATTCGTAGTTTTTAAAACAATTGTATCAATTTGTTCATTATCAAACTGAAACAAAAAAATATGCGTAGCCGAAAAATGCTCAATATAACGAGCCGATTTTAAAACACCTTCCCAAACCAAATCCGAAAAAATATCAATTTCCTGTTCTGCTACCTCCGGTTTTTGAGTCTTTAGTAAGTCCCATTCCGATTTATCAATTTGTTGCGATGCCAAAAAATTGGTAAATTCCACATGTAATTCTTCCAATTGTTCCTTAGTTAAACGTGCGTATTTCATTTAAAACATTTTTACAAAAATACAAGTATAAAATCATACTCAAACAGATTTTTAAAGATTATTGACTGCTGTTTTTCTTGGGCAATCCCTTCCACTAACGTTTCAGGTCGGGCTTTCCGCCGTCGCTTTTGTTTTTTTGCAAAAACAAAAAGCTCCAACAAGGCTGCAATCCCTATTGCTGGGTGTTTGATGTGGGATGTTAGGTGTTGGGTGTTGGGTGTTTGAAATTGATATTTGATATTGATGTTTGATATTATTGTTTGATGATTATAAAAATTTGTAGTTAAAGGTTTAAAGTTTCAAGTTTAAGGTTTGATGCGGGATGTTGGATGTTGGATGTTGGATGTTTTAGATTTGATTCTTTAAAAGATGAATTGCGTCGGGCTTTAGCCTGATGTTATTAAGCAATAAGTAGTTGGCTTTAGCCACAGTTTCTGTATAATGTAAATTGTATTATTGTATATTGTACAAAATCTGAGTTAATTTTCGTGATCTGAGTTAGTTTAAGGTTTAAAGTTTCAAGTTCTCTTAAATCAATTGCCTCGAACTTTATTTCAATGATTATGATGTAAATTTACAATTGGCTTTAGCCACATTTTATGTATAATGTATAATGTAAATTGTATTGCTGTACATTTTAGAAAAGAAATTAGTGTAAATCTATAAATATGTGGTCAAACTAAATTCTACAAAACAATAAAAAGCCTTTTAAGCTGGTGTTAATAAAAGCAGGTGGCGACCCGATCCGCCGAGGCGGAGAATTGCGCCGCACCACCCGAGCGAAGCGAACGGTACGTAGTAAATAACAAAAAAAGAAAGCCCGTCTTGAAAAAGACAGGCTTTACTAAAAAAAGGCGGCGACCCGAGCTTGCGAATTGCCCCGATGGCGCGGATTTGCAACCGTGCCTATAACAATAAAAACCAACACCCGATGGCGCGGATTTGCAATCCGTGCCTATAACAATAAAAACCAACAGCCTCTTTACAAACGTATTGAGGCTGTTATTAATGGTAAGTGTTGTGCTGTACTACATACAACAAAAAAAGTCCTTTACTTTTCAGTAAAAGACTTCTAAAAAAAGGCGGCGGATCGACCGAAGGGACACGCCGTACCTATAAAAAAAGAAAGCCTGTCTTTTTAAAGACAGGCTTTACTAAAAAAAAGGCGGCGACATACTCTCCCACATGAAGATACAGTACCATCTGCGCTATCGGGCTTAACTTCTCTGTTCGGAATGGGAAGAGGTGAGCCCCGATGCTATAACCACCTTAAATCTTTGTTTAAAGTTTAATGTTTTTTTTGTTTAAGGTTTACAACCTTGAACTTTAAACCTTGAACTTTAAACGCCACGCCAATGGCGGGCTAATATTGTTAACATATTTTCGATACTTTTTTTTGTAGATATTCCAGTCTTAATACTTAATACTAAAATCTTAATACTATTCTTTACAAAGCAACTTCCAGAGCACATAAGCATACGGGCTATTAGTACTACTCGACTATGACATTACTGCCTTTACATCTATAGCCTATCAACGTTGTCATCTCCAACGACCCTTTAAAGAAATCTCATCTTGTGGTGGGTTTCGCGCTTATATGCTTTCAGCGCTTATCCCTTCCCAACGTAGCTACTCAGCGATGCACCTGGCGGCACAACTGATACACCAGAGGTTGGTCCAATTCGGTCCTCTCGTACTAGAATCAGATCCACTCAAATTTCTAACGCCCACAGTAGATAGAGACCGAACTGTCTCACGACGTTCTGAACCCAGCTCGCGTGCCACTTTAATGGGCGAACAGCCCAACCCTTGGGACCTTCTCCAGCCCCAGGATGTGACGAGCCGACATCGAGGTGCCAAACCCCCCCGTCGATATGAGCTCTTGGGGGAGATCAGCCTGTTATCCCCGGCGTACCTTTTATCCTTTGAGCGATGGCCCTTCCATGCGGAACCACCGGATCACTATGCTCTACTTTCGTACCTGATCGACTTGTAGGTCTCTCAGTCAAGCTCCCTTTTGCCATTGCACTCTACGCACGGTTACCAAGCGTGCTGAGGGAACCTTTAGAAGCCTCCGTTACTCTTTTGGAGGCGACCACCCCAGTCAAACTACCCACCAAGCAATGTCCCCCGCATAGCGGGGTTAGATCTCAGATAAGCAAAGGGTGGTATTTCAACAATGACTCCACAACGCCTAGCGACGCCGCTTCATAGTCTCCCACCTATCCTACACATCACTTATCCAAGAACAATACTAAGCTATAGTAAAGGTGCACAGGGTCTTTTCGTCCCACTGCGGGTAATCGGCATCTTCACCGATACTACAATTTCACCGAGCTCATGGCTGAGACAGTGTCCAGATCGTTACACCATTCGTGCAGGTCGGAACTTACCCGACAAGGAATTTCGCTACCTTAGGACCGTTATAGTTACGGCCGCCGTTTACTGGGGCTTCAATTCAATGCTTCTCCGAAGATAACATCTCCTCTTAACCTTCCAGCACCGGGCAGGTGTCAGGCCCTATACGTCATCTTACGATTTAGCAGAGCCCTGTGTTTTTGATAAACAGTCGCCTGGACCTTTTCACTGCGGCCCCCGCCGAGGCGGGGGCGACCTTTCTCCCGAAGTTACAGGTCTATTTTGCCTAATTCCTTAGCCATGAATCTCTCGAGCACCTGAGGATACTCTCCTCGACCACCTGTGTCGGTTTGCGGTACGGGTTGTAATAATCTAAGTTTAGAAGCTTTTCTTGACAGCCTTTAGGTACACTATCTCTTTGCCCGAAGGCTCCGAGTACTATCGCATTTCTCCATCCTCTACGCATTTTACTATAAAGGATATAGGTACGTGCTTTAACGAACTATTCCGTCAGTTCGCGGTACTTTCACCACTGCGTCACTCCATCACAACTATTACAAGTACGGGAATATTAACCCGTTGGCCATCGACGTCCCCCTTCGGGTGTGCCTTAGGTCCCGACTAACCCACAGCTGATTAGCATAGCTGTGGAAACCTTGGTCTTACGGTGTGCGGGTTTCTCGCCCGCATTATCGTTACTTATGCCTACATTTTCTTTTCTAAACAGTCCAGCAATTCTCACAAATCACCTTCTACCCAGTTTAGAATGCTCCCCTACCACTGTACATTGTACAATCCATAGCTTCGGTAGTATGCTTATGCCCGATTATTATCCATGCTCGATCGCTCGACTAGTGAGCTGTTACGCACTCTTTAAATGAATGGCTGCTTCCAAGCCAACATCCTAGCTGTCGGGGCAATCAAACCGCGTTTTTTCAACTTAGCATACATTTGGGGACCTTAGCTGATGGTCTGGGTTCTTTCCCTCTCGGACATGGACCTTAGCACCCATGCCCTCACTGATGAAAATCATTTAATAGCATTCGGAGTTTGTCAGGAATTGGTAGGCGGTGAAGCCCCCGCATCCAATCAGTAGCTCTACCTCTATTAAACTTTTTCAGCGCTGCACCTAAATGCATTTCGGGGAGTACGAGCTATTTCCGAGTTTGATTGGCCTTTCACCCCTACCCACAGGTCATCCGAAGACTTTTCAACGTCAACCGGTTCGGTCCTCCATTTGGTGTTACCCAAACTTCAACCTGCCCATGGGTAGATCACACGGTTTCGCGTCTACCATTACTGACTCATGCGCCCTATTCAGACTCGCTTTCGCTTCGGCTGCGTAACTTAATTACTTAACCTTGCCAGCAACGGTAACTCGTAGGCTCATTATGCAAAAGGCACGCCGTCACCCAACGAATGGGCTCCGACCGCTTGTAGGCGTATGGTTTCAGGTTCTATTTCACTCCGTTATTCACGGTTCTTTTCACCTTTCCCTCACGGTACTGGTTCACTATCGGTCTCTCAGGAGTATTTAGTCTTAGCGGATGGTCCCGCCGGATTCAATCAAGGTTTCACGTGCCCCGACCTACTCAGGATACCACTATGTATTACATCGCTTACCAATACGGGACTATCACCCTCTGCGGTTCATCTTTCCAGATGATTCTTATTCGCTTTGCATACAATATCGTGGTCCTACAACCCCAAAATTGCCGTAACAACTTTGGTTTGGACTTTTCCGCGTTCGCTCGCCACTACTTACGGAATCACTTTTGTTTTCTTCTCCTCCGCCTACTTAGATGTTTCAGTTCAGCGGGTTTGCTCATCTATCGATGTGACATGTCTTCAACATGCCGGGTTGCCCCATTCGGATATCTACGGATCAATTCGTGTGTGCCGATCCCCGTAGCTTTTCGCAGCTTATCACGTCCTTCTTCGCCTCTGAGAGCCTAGGCATTCCCCATACGCCCTTATTTTGCTTATTGTGCTCTATTTTTTTTGTTTCATGTTTCTTTTTTTAAGGTTTCAAGTTAAACTTGTTACTTTAAAAAAATTTATGACACAAAAAATGTGCTTTATATTATTTTCAACACCAGTTAAAACTGATGCCTATTGAAAATATTTTTAAATATTTCTACTTTTTAAATGTATCTCAATATGTCAATGAACTTTTTTTAGTATTAAGATTTTTGTATTAAGTATTAAGACTTAGTCTTGATACTTGATACTATCATCTTGATACTATCTCGTGGAGAATAAGGGAGTCGAACCCTTCACCTTCCCGCCTGTAGCGGGACGTTCTAGCCAGCTGAGCTAATCCCCCAATTTTTCTAATTACGAATTACGAATTGTGGATTCTTAACTTCTAGAATTTCCTTGTGAATAAATAGTGTACAGATCTTTTGACTTTCGAACTTTTGACTTTCGACTGCAAAAAGTAGTCCCGGGCAGACTCGAACTGCCGACCCCTACATTATCAGTGTAGTACTCTAACCAGCTGAGCTACGAGACTCTGTATTTTTTATTCTGCTTTTTTTTTGAACCAACAGTTAAAGAGTAAAAGATGTTTAAACCATCTCTAGAAAGGAGGTGTTCCAGCCGCACCTTCCGGTACGGCTACCTTGTTACGACTTAGCCCTAGTTACCGGTTTTACCCTAGGCAGCTCCTTGCGGTCACCGACTTCAGGTACCCCCAGCTTCCATGGCTTGACGGGCGGTGTGTACAAGGCCCGGGAACGTATTCACCGGATCATGGCTGATATCCGATTACTAGCGATTCCAGCTTCACGGAGTCGAGTTGCAGACTCCGATCCGAACTGTGACCGGTTTTATAGATTCGCTCCTTGTCGCCAAGTGGCTGCTCTCTGTACCGGCCATTGTAGCACGTGTGTGGCCCAGGACGTAAGGGCCGTGATGATTTGACGTCATCCCCACCTTCCTCTCAGTTTACACTGGCAGTCTTGCTAGAGTTCCCGACTTGACTCGCTGGCAACTAACAACAGGGGTTGCGCTCGTTATAGGACTTAACCTGACACCTCACGGCACGAGCTGACGACAACCATGCAGCACCTTGTAATTTGTCCGAAGAAATATCTGTTTCCAAATACGTCAAACTACATTTAAGCCCTGGTAAGGTTCCTCGCGTATCATCGAATTAAACCACATGCTCCACCGCTTGTGCGGGCCCCCGTCAATTCCTTTGAGTTTCAGGCTTGCGCCCGTACTCCCCAGGTGGGATACTTATCACTTTCGCTTAGCCACTCAAACCGAAGCTCGAACAGCTAGTATCCATCGTTTACGGCGTGGACTACCAGGGTATCTAATCCTGTTCGCTACCCACGCTTTCGTCCATCAGCGTCAATCATTTGTTAGTAACCTGCCTTCGCAATTGGTATTCCATGTAATATCTAAGCATTTCACCGCTACACTACATATTCTAGTTACTTCACAAATATTCAAGCCCTACAGTATCAATGGCATTTTTTTGGTTAAGCCAAAAACTTTCACCACTGACTTATAAAGCCGCCTACGGACCCTTTAAACCCAATGATTCCGGATAACGCTTGGATCCTCCGTATTACCGCGGCTGCTGGCACGGAGTTAGCCGATCCTTATTCTTACAGTACCGTCAAATTCCCACGCATGGGAGTGTTTCTTCCTGTACAAAAGCAGTTTACAATCCATAGGACCGTCATCCTGCACGCGGCATGGCTGGTTCAGGCTTGCGCCCATTGACCAATATTCCTCACTGCTGCCTCCCGTAGGAGTCTGGTCCGTGTCTCAGTACCAGTGTGGGGGATCTCCCTCTCAGGACCCCTACCCATCATCGTCTTGGTATGCCGTTACCACACCAACTAACTAATGGGACGCATGCTCATCTTATACCAATAAATCTTTATAATATAAATGATGCCATTTCTATTAACTATAAGGTATTAATCCAAATTTCTCTGGGCTATCCCTTAGTATAAGGTAGATTGCATACGCGTTACGCACCCGTGCGCCGGTCTCTCCCGCCCGAAGGCGGGATACCCCTCGACTTGCATGTGTTAGGCCTGCCGCTAGCGTTCATCCTGAGCCAGGATCAAACTCTTCATCGTATAATTTTTTTTATTGTTGATGTGTCGTTTAAAACCTCTTGGTTGCCCAAGAGCTTTTACTCTTTAATTCTCTGTTAATCCAATATGTCTATGAACTTGTTCTTCTTACATTCGCTTCTCTCTCAAAGCGGTTGCAAAAGTAAAACTTATTTTTTAATCAGCAAAATTATTTTTGCTTTTTTTTTGAAAAAGTTTTTTTTGTGGGCGATGAGGGGTTCGAACCCCCGACCCCCTCGGTGTAAACGAGGTGCTCTGAACCAGCTGAGCTAATCGCCCTTTTTCTTTTTTGAACGGACTGCAAAGATAATAACCTTTTTCTATACCATCCAAATTTATTTTTTACTTTTTTTTCTAGGAACGTGGCTTTCGTTGTCCTGAAAGCGGTTGCAAATATACTACTCTTTTTTTGGCTTTTCCAAATGCTTTTTGAAAGTTTTTTAATCTTTTTTGTAATTGTTTGACAGCGTGTGGTTTTGAAGTTTAAGCTAGGTAAAAATAATCTTTGCCAAAGTTTGGAACTTTGGCAAAGTTGTTTTGAAGCTACAGAAAAAAAAACTACTTTTTCACCAATTTTTTAACCGCTGTACCCTGATTCGTTTGCAAGTGCAGCATATACGTGCCACTTGCTAAATGTTCTACGTTTAATTGTATATCGGTTTCGTTGTTGTAGGTTTGGGTGCTTAACTGTTTGCCTGCAACATCATACACCGTGATTTGCTGTATCTGCATATTCTCAGCGTTGGTGATGTTTACAACATTGCTTGCTGGGTTGGGGTATAAGTTAAATTTTGCAGCCAACTGCTCGGTAGTTGCTAAAGTGGGTACCGTGTTTTGAGCTACTAAATTAATGTTATCTATTTTGGGGGTATAAAAAGTACCATCAACATCGCCAGACTTCGTGTAAAAAAACACTAATTCAACAGGGCTGTCATCAGGCAAGGGGTTGCCCTCGGTATCTAAACCACCCAACTCTAAAGTAAATGCAATGTTTTTAACATTCGTATAGTTTAAAGTTGGTATGCTGAAATACGCTTTGTTGTTATCATAATCTATATACATTTCTACAGTAATCCAACTGCCATTTGGTGGCGGTTGTAAGGGGGTACCGGGGCTTACCAATACAGCTTCACCACTTCCGCGATTAAAATTACCCCTAGAAAAATCAAAACCGGCACCAAAACGATGATAATCAGGTTCATATGAAAACCTGGTCAACCCTCCTTCCTTGCTGTATAAAATTATACGTATTGGATCAGATGGAGGAGTGGAGCTTATATAACTATCATCTACATACAAATCAAAACTGCACTTAAAAACATTATTACCTGCCGTGCGTTGTTGCCAATAGGTGTTTAAATCGGTACGGAATAAAGTACGGTTCGCTTCGCCTTTTTTGGTGAGGGGTCCTATTTGTGCAACATTCCCTTTGTTGGCCTCGGCTACAATTTTATAGTCGTTATTGGTAAGCGGCGTATTGTAAATGGTACATTTACAGATTTGGTAAACCAACCGCCTACACCAGATACCGTGCCGTTATAATCGGTGCCTATATTTCCCACAGGATAATTGTTAAAATTTTCGGTGTAGAGTACTTGGGCAGTTAAGTTATAAACGCCTAATAAGGTGGTTATAATAAGGAGAATCTTTTTCATAGTTAACTATTTACTCTATATAAATTTTTACTCCACGAGGTTGTCTGTTAGGCTTTGGCACCCAAGGACCGGTAAGAGCCGGAATTTGAACCCACTCATCATAAAACGGCACGGTAGTTATTTTGCGAATACAAGTGCCGCTGCCTGGGGTAGCAGTACCAAACAACTCTCTAGACCTTTTGCGATGTTGAGGATCTGGACCTGTAAACGTATCGGGATCAACAACAATTTCTTTTGTGCTTACACCACTGGGGCTATCGTGATAAAACAAAACGCTGCCAAAAGGCATATCTGAAAGCCCCATTGGAGACCAATCACCATTTGTAGTAACATTATTTTCTAAGGCTAATACATAATACGCATCGGGGTCAAAATTATACATATCGGTACCAAACTCTACTTTGTAATAAAACACTTTGCCATACTCGCGCAACAAACGTTCTTCTGCACCCGTACCAGCAGGTGGCGGCGCAGGTAATGGATACCCTAACTGCATAGGTTGTACAATATTGTTGTTTACAATATCAAAACCAATACTGTTTAAATTATAATTAATACCCACTGGTATGTTTACTAACGGGCAATGATCTTCATCGTGTTGCACCCACAACTCGTGGGTGTACCAACCTGTACCAGGCACTTGTGTTAATACAATAGGATTTGCTTGTACATAATCGCCGTATTCATTTCCACTGGCAAAAAGATTTGGATAGGCACCGCTTGCCAAGTTAAACCCACCTGTTGGGGTATTGTAAAAACCGTCATTAGCACCATCATAATATGCCAAACCTATATAAGGGGTTACCCGGACGTGTACACCGTCGTTCATTGTACCGCTGTATAATTCGTATTTCACTTTATACAATGAATCAATATCCCATGGCGACTCATAAGAATCAGACATGCTATAAGTTGCATACTGTGAACCGGGATTAGAAGGATGCTCTGAAGTACTTGCTTGACCATTGTCCTCAAATACACTGTCGGTTGTACATGCTGTAAGGGTTAGGCCTATTACCCCCCCCACAAAATTTTGCTTAATTTGCTCATAATTATTATATTTAAGTTGATTGAATTGTAAATATAATAAAAAAATTAACATGTTGTTAAATAAAAACAAAAAAAGCTAAAAATTTCTTTTTAGCTTTTTTTTGTTTTTGTATAAAATCTTATTTCATTTCCTGCAACCAATTGCGCATTGAAACTTCTTCGTTGATAATGTTTTTAATCTTTGCCAAAGTTCTAAACTTTGGCAAAGTTGTACAATTTTAAAACATACAATTTACATTATACAGTAAAAACCGCGTTAGGGATAGCAGCGAAAATCCTTTTTGTGAGCTCGCGAACAAAAAGATTGTAGCGAATAGCCCGACCCGACTGTTTGCTTGGATTTTTCTGTGGTGGACAAAATGGTATGTGTACCCTGAGCTTTGTTTTGAAACGGAATGGAAGGGGAACGCCCATATCATAAAAAAATTCCGCCACTTTTGAAGGTGACGGGATATTGTTTTACTTGCCAATACCAATGTATTGAAAGCCTATTTGTGTGATTTCGGCCGGATTTAGTATGTTTCTTCCATCAAAAATGAATGCGGGTTGTTGCATTTGTTTTTTGATATGGGTATAGTCAAATGTTTTGAATTGATCCCATTCGGTTACTATTACTATAGCGTGTGCTTGCTGAAAAATAGTGTCTGGATGGTTGTATATTTTTATTTTGGTTGCTAGTTCTTCTTGCGGAATGCTGGTGCTTATTTCTAAATCGGTAAAGATTTGTTGTGCGGTGACTTTGGGATCGTATATATGTAATTCTGCTTGTTCTTCTATGAGATAATTGGCGATATCGATGGCTGCTGATTCGCGCGAATCGTTGGTGTCTTTTTTGAACGCCCATCCTAATAGCACAATTTTTTTACCTGAAACGGTATTGAACATTTCTTGTACAATTTTGCGGGCGAATCGGCTTTTTTGATAATTGTTCATGCTTATTACTTGCTGCCAATAATCGGCAACTTCGTTTAAACCAAAAGTTTGGGCAATGTACACCAGATTGAGGATGTCTTTTTGAAAACATGAGCCTCCAAACCCGACAGAGGCTTTTAGGAATTTGTCACCAATCCGACTGTCTTTTCCGATGGCAAATGCCACTTCGTCAATGTTTGCCTCTGTGGCTTCGCATATTGCCGACATGGCGTTTATAGAAGATATGCGCTGGGCAAGAAAGGCGTTTGCTGTGAGTTTTGATAATTCGCTAGACCAGATATTGGTGGTGATGATTTTATCGGTAGTGACCCAATTTTTATATATTTCGGAGAGCGCAGCAATGGCGTTTTTACCTTCTGGGGTGTGATAATCGCCACCTATTAGAACGCGATCAGGTTTTAGCAAATCATTGACAGCGGTGCCTTCTGCTAAAAATTCGGGGTTTGAGAGAATCTCAAACTGTACATTGTTTTGGGATTGTTTGAGTATGCTTTTAATGGTTGATGCCGTGCGAACGGGTAAGGTTGATTTCTCTACAACTATTTTATTGTTGGTGGCAACGCTTGCTATTTGGCGGGCGCAAAGCTCGATATATTTTAAATCTGCTGCCATGCCCTTGCCTATTCCGTAGGTTTTTGTAGGAGTGTTTACAGATATAAAAATCATTTCGGCTTGTTGAATGGCTTCGTTTACTTGGGTGCTAAAAAATAAATTTACATTGCGCGTTTGTGCAATGATTTCTGCCAACCCGGGTTCGTAAACAGGTAAATTGTCTAAGTTTTGTGCGTTCCAAGCGTTGATGCGTTCTTGATTTACATCTACTACTGTAACTTTTATATGTGGATTTTTTAATGCAATTACTGCCATTGTTGGACCACCAACATAGCCTGCACCAATACAACAAATTGATTTTATCATAGAATTGTTTAAAAATAGTGCAACAAATTTGTTGCTTTAAAAGTCAAAATTACTAAATGATTTTTATTTATGCTTATAAACTATCTTCTCTAAATGTAAAAGGTAACAAATTTTTTATAGAGGGTGATTGAATGATCTCGCCGGCTTTTCCCATAAAGTAAATTGGAATATTGTTTTTTTGTTTGTTTTCGTATTCTAATAATGATTGCCTACAGGCTCCACATGGGGGAATGGGCTCTAATGTATCTTTTAAGGTGGATGATGCGGAGATACAAATAGCTATTATTTGTTCATTTGGAAAATTGGCTCCTGCAGAAAAAACAGCTGTTCGTTCGGCACAAAGTCCTGAAGGATATGCTGCATTTTCTTGATTAGCCCCCAAAACAATTGTTCCGTTTTTTAATAATATCGCTGCTCCTACTTGGAAATTGGAATAAGGTGCGTATGCTTTTAACCGGGCTGCTACTGCTTGATTCATTAAATTTTGAATGGACAATGGCAACTCGGTCAATTGTTTATAGCTGTATAATTTTGTTGGTATATTAATTTCTTGCATAAAAAAAGACAAAAAAGCCCAAACAGTATTTGCTTGGACTTTGTAATGATTTGTATGAGCGTTTAATTTTTATAATAATCTCTACCAAAGTTAAAGGTTAATGAAAAACGCAATGTGTTTTCTAATGGATTTTGCACTTTACCGGTTGCTAATAAATAAGACACATCGATATTTACGATATTATATTTGAAACCAGCTCCCAATGTAGCAAACTTACGTGCGCCTTTATCTTCGGCTTCGTTAAAGTAACCTAAACGGAATGCAAATGAATTTTGATACCAATACTCGGCACCTAATGACCATGTAAATTCGCGCATTTCTTCGCCAAAACCACCTGGTGCATCGCCAAACGATTTAAACATCCCTGAAAACCAACCAATGTCACGGTATTCTTGGAAGCGTGAATTAACATCTTCTCCAGCATCATATTCACCGTTTCCATTAGCATCTGTAAAAGTTGGCTGTAAATTAGAAGGTACCATTAATTTTGTTGTTTCCCCGTAAAAAGTAACGGTATTGTAATTATCTAAAATATAATCGTAACCTACTCCTAAACGCAAGGTAGTGGGAATATTGCTTGCGAAATTCGTATCGCCTGTGTAACTTACTTTTGGTCCCATGTTTTGAAAATTGAAACCGGCACGCAATCTTCCTTCTGAATTACTCATTTGGATACGGTCGCTTTCATAATATCCTGCTACATCTACTGCAAAAGTATTGGCTGCTGTTTCGCCATCACCGCGCAATCTTAAATTGGAACTGATGTATCTACCTGCAACTGCCATACCAAAATTATCAGAAAACTTTATGGTATAAGAAACGTCAACAGAAAATTCATTTGGTTTTTCAACTCCTTGAAATTCTCCTTGATTATTCGTTAAGTTAATTTCACCCAATGTAAAATAGCGCAAACTTGTACCAATAGCACTTCGCTCATTTACACGGTTGTAGTAACTCACTCCCATTAAAGAAATATCACTGGCAATTTTTGACATATAAGGTGTATATGACAATGCAAAACCTTGCTGTTTTTCTGCAAAAGCATATTTTGCTGGGTTATAAAACTGCGAAAAAGCATCGGCTGATGTTGCAACTCCCATATCCCCTAAAGCACCTGAACGCGCATCGGGGGTGATTGTTAAGAAAGATACACCTGTTGTAATTGCCGGATTATATGAAAGTGGTGTACCATCGGGCATTGGTAACTCTTGCTGTGCAAATGCTGCATTTACTGTAAATAAACTAACAACTGCTATTGAAATTTTTCTCATTTATCTTTTATTATATGGAACAAATATAAAAATTAGTTTTTAATAGTTTTTGATAAACTATAAGATTACCAATTTTTCAATTTTTTCTGCTTGTTCACCAGAAACGGTTGATTTAACTTTTAATCGGTAAATATAAACTCCTTTACCTATTCGGTCGCCGAAATCATCACGGCCATCCCATTTTAAATCTTTGGATAAAAATCCTTCAGAAACAATGGTTTGATTAATGGTTTTTACTATTTTACCAGTAACGGTTAAAATTTGAACTTGTACTTGTAAGGTTTCATTCGGACGATTGTGCTGAAACCAAAACTCGGTATAATCTACAAACGGATTTGGATAATTTAACACGCGCTCTAATGTTAATCCTGTTTCTGCCGCCACTACAAAGTCTAACGTTGCAGTTGCTAAATTATTGTACACATCCCAACCTTTAAATGTAATGGTATGCAAACCTTCTTTTAAATTGCTGAACGGATAATCCACAAATCCTTTCATAAAATTGTTTGGTTCGGTTTCGTAGAACTCGTTCATCACAATGGGATTGTTTTCATCACCATCTAAAATAGCTACCATATCATGGCCAATTCCGCTGGCTGTATTCATTCCGTTTTCATCTTCTAAGTGTGCTAAAAACAATGGAGAACTATTAGTGATACCTCCAGAAATAAACGTTTCATCATTCATAAACAGTTTTATCTGAGGTGGTTTATTGTCTTCGGCTGCATTTTCGTTTACACCTCCAATTTTTATTGTGGTGTTTGCGCCTGCATATTCATCTAAAACATTGGATTCTTTTACAGCATAAAAACTGGCTTTGCCCTCACCTACTGCGATTTTTATATCTTTTGGAACCACAAATTCTATTTCGAATCCACCGTTTGTAACCGATGCATTTCCTCGAAAAACGGTCTCTCCTAAAGTGGTAAAGGTCATTGGTTGGCCGTTCCCATCGTTCATCAATGTTGTTTTTTCTTGGTTTTTGTCGAACATTTGAACTGCTAAATCGCCATTGAAATTGCTAATTAATTGTCCGCCCTCAGTAGTCACTTGTCCTTTTAATTTTACTCTATCTAACGCACGAAGGCTGCCTGTAAAATTCTCTATAGGTTCATCGTTTACATGTGTGATGGTAATATTTGGTTTTGGAATGGCTAATTTTAATGCCGGATCACCCACAAATGAAATCATTGCTTGCTCTCCAACGTTTTTTACAAGATCG
The DNA here is from genome assembly GCF_028473145.1 of Flavobacterium sp. CBA20B-1. NCBI lineage: Bacteria > Pseudomonadati > Bacteroidota > Flavobacteriia > Flavobacteriales > Flavobacteriaceae > Flavobacterium > Flavobacterium sp. CBA20B-1. The sequence continues at coordinate 2,821,822 of NZ_CP092370.1, read as the reverse complement.
TTTTTAGTGTACATTAAAGCTTCTGCCATGGTTGCATTGGGCAATATATTATTGTAATTAAAAAGCCAAGCTGACGTATTCTCGGTAAAATCGCTTGCACTGCCAATTCCAATTTTTCGGTTGGTTGCTAGTATTCCAATAGCGCCTGAATTTTCGCGCAGGTACAAATATTCCCCTCCTGATTTTAGCTTTTGATTATCAAAACGAGTAAAATCACAAGTCATAATTGCAAATAACGGATATTTATCGATATTATTTAACCTTTCAATATCAGGAATTTCAAAATAACGTTCGGCACCCCATCCTGTTTCAGAGCCATGCCCCAAATAACTCACCATTAAACTGCCGGAATTTACTCCGTTTAAAAAATCTTCTTTAACTTTTGGGTATCTTGGCCCGCCTGCCACCACCTGCTGCTGATATGAGTCTGCAATAATTTTCTTTACATTCATAAAAGGCTTATTGGCTACAAGTTCATCGGCCATATTGTTTAAGGCCACTTGCAATACGGCATCAAAGCCGGCGTCTATATCGTCTGCCAAGGCTGTGTAAACATTTTTCCAACGCCCTGCATTTTCTTTGCTCAAATATTGTTCTACTTTATTCACCATTGCGTTTGCCTCTTGAACATTATTAACAGGCATTCTACCAATAACTACATCGATACCGGTGTAAGTATCGTTATTCATCAACCCTTCCGGGTCATCTAGCAAGGCATAAAAATCGTCGGTTGCAAAGGTGTGCCAGTCATTAAAGTTTTCACTTGAATTGGGAGACAGTGTGTTGTTCAAATAATGAAAAATAGGCACAATATTCGATGTTGGGTCGAAATAATCTGTAGAAGCATCACCAAACAAGTTTACATATTTAAGCGTTTGATTTCCTGCAAAATACACATATCTAATAAAATTCCGAATAGCCACTACATCTTGCTGACCCGACGAAAATTCGTTATAAATGGCATCTAGCGGAACCACTTTTACGTTTAAATTGCTTTGCGTTTTGTGAAGATTTGCCAAACGATTGGCTGCTGAAAGCAGGTTGTTATTGGTAATGATTAGATAATCTACGTTTCCATTGGCAAAAATAGTTCCTTTTAAATTTTGGTTTAAAATTTTTGCATTGCCCACTTCAATTGGCGTGTAGATGTCGTTTTGATCCACAGCCACAAAATCTTTCAACGCCCCTAAAGGCATTTTTAAATTTATTAATCCTGCTGTATTGGTTTTGAATGTGGGATTATATTGATCGGTCACATCCCACACTTGTGTAATACCTTGCGCATTTGATATCTGAAAAGAGCCCACACCAACTTGTGAAACGGCATCGGGAAAATTAAACTGGAATTGTTTATTGTTTCCAGCCAAGTATTTATAGTAATCTATTGCAACAAAATCGATATATCCCCGAGCCGATGGTATGCCGTTATTATTAAAATTTATGGCAAACGTATGTGTTTCACCGCTTAAATTTAACGTGTTGGAAAAATAGCCTTCGTTTGCTTGGGCATTACTAATTTTTCCATTGATAGCTTGCGAACCTATCTGCTGATTATTTAAGGATATATTAAAAAATGTTTGATTTTGCGAAATGGCAGCTAAATTGATACCTACTGTCGCCGGTTTGGAACTATTCATTAAAGGTGTTTGCAAAACTACTTGCTTTGTGAAACTTTGTCCAAAATTTTCACCAAATGTTTTCCGGCTAAGCTGTACAATATTTTCAATATTTTTTTCATCGAAAACCCTTTCGAGATAATCGGTATAGTTTACTGTTGAAGCACCAGCTGGTTCCACGTATGTTTGCATACGCTTGCCAACTGTTCCGCCATAGGTTACAAAATAATATGCATCATTGCTGTACAAATTTAAGTGCGTGGCGTTTTGTGCATTCCATCCTTTCGTACCCACTCCATAAAACAATGCAAAATCGTTATCATTTAAAACGCCGTCTTGTTCACCTTGAAATTGAATTGCAATTTCAGGTACATCAAAATGTTCGTTTTTATTGTTTTCAAGCGGAAGCATGCCACCACCGTATCCATAAACCTTAATAGTACGAGGGTCTACATCGTTCGGAACACCCAATTTATTCAAGAAATTTTTGTCTAAACGATAAACTCCTGTTTCATTGATTTTAAATTTAAACCAATTCCCCTGCGTCAGAACAGAATTCTGAACCGTAAAAACAGTGTTCTTTAAAGCAGCTGTTTTCGTTCCGTAAATATCAAATGTAATATTGGTTACTTTACTGTAGCCATTACTTGTTTTAATAATAGGATTAAATGTTACAATAGCCGATTGCACGCCTTTTGTAACATAAAACTGTATTTTAGGATCAATGGAACTAGGAATATTTTTCGGATTAATGTCTTTGTATTTAGACAAATCAATAGGTTGCACATTTTCAGAAACCACGCGTAGCTGATTTCCTTGCACATTATTTATAAAAACCTTTGCCCCAATAATGCGTTCTCCAGAATTATAATTAAAATATTCCTGTTGAAAACTTGGAACAAAGAAATTTTCTCCGTTACTGATGGTAAAGTTTTGTTCAGTCCATTGCAAACGAACATCTTTTGTTTGCGCGTTTAAGGCAAAACTGCCAAGCATCGCAAAAACTGGTAATAGTTTTTTCATTTTTATAGAAAAATAAGTATCTATTAATAATTTGATAAAAATAAATAAAATAATTACATTGACCATTAAAACGAATAGTAAGAGACTAATATTTTACATTTTTTAAGTTTTTTTTAAATATTTTTGATTTTGATATTGTTAATCAAAAGCTAATTATTATATTGCAACGAAATTTATTACCTACTTTAACAATGAAGATTAATAAAATTATGACATTACAATTGATAGCTGTAATAGCAGCGTCAATTGGACTAACAAGTTGTGGAAACAGCAATGCAAGTATGTCTTCGGCTACAGGCTGGAAGATCAACGACAAAAAAGGTGGTTTCCAATATAACACGTCATACGATGGCACAGAAGTTCCGTATGGAATGGTAGCTATTGAAGGGGGTACATTTACAATGGGACGCGTTCAAGACGATGTAATGGGAGAATGGAACAACAGTGCAACACAGCAATATGTGCAATCATTCTTTATGGATGAAACTGAGGTTACCAACCTAATGTACACCGAATACTTGGCGTGGACAAAAGCAGTTTATCCACCTTCTGAAGCAAGATACCGTCAAATATACAATGCTGCTTTGCCAGATACATTAGTATGGCGTAATCAATTAGGTTTTACAGAAACCTTAACCAACACGTATCTGCGCCATCCGGCATACGCAAACTACCCAGTAGTTGGTGTATCTTGGGTTCAGGCAAACGATTTCTCTAAATGGAGAACTGATCGTGTAAATGAATTAAATTTAGAGCGTGCAGGCTATATTGCTAAAAACGCTAAAACTGATAAAGTATATGGAGAACAATCGTTCTCTACGGACACCTACTTGAGTGCTCCTACAAAAGCATACGCCGGCAACGATAGCATTGTGCTTAGAGGAGTAAAAAACCGTGCACAACCTGGTCAAAGTGGTGTTTACGCAAAAATGGAATACGGTATTATTTCTGCTGAATTTCGTTTACCAACCGAGGCTGAATGGGAATACGCAGCTAGCGTTAGAAAATCGGATCGTGTGTACAATAATCAACAAGGAAGAAACAAATATCCTTGGGGATCAGATCAAACACGCACCAACTCTCGCAGATCGAAAGGTGATTATTTAGCTAACTTTAAGCAAGGACGCGGTGATTACGGTGGTATCGCAGGTTGGTCAACAGATGCAGGTGAAATTACTACAGCTGTAAAATCGTTCCCAGCAAATGATTGGGGATTATATGATATGGCAGGAAACGTGGCAGAATGGGTTGCAGACGTATATCGTCCGGCAATTTCTTCTGAGGTGAATGACATTAACTATTTCCGTGGAAATGTTTACAACAAAAGTGTGATTGCTCCTGACGGAACAGTACAAGTTGTAAGTACAAATATTGAATACGACACCTTGCCAAATGGTAAATTGCACCCACGTGCTTTACCTGGTGAAGTTCAAAAAGAAGCTGTTGGTACAGAAGACACCTTCTTAAGACGCAATTTTCAAGGTGACAACAGCATTAGTTATAATGATGGTGATAATCTTGCAAGAGTGGGTCAAGCAAAATCTAAAATGTATAACGCACCACAAAACACCGCAGCTTATGACGCTGAGGGGAACTTAACTTATACTTTAGATGATGCAAACAGAACCAGTTTAATTAACAATAATTCACGTGTTATTAAAGGTGGTTCATGGAAAGACAGAGCTTATTGGTTGGACCCTGCAACACGCAGATTCATAGATCAATACTCTGCATCAGACTTTGTTGGATTTAGAAACGCAATGACTAAAGTAGGTGTTACTAAATCAAACGGTAAGAAAAAAGCAAGAGGTTAATCCCTATTCTTCATTTATAAAAGGTCTTAAAATAATACTCTGATAATTAATTTATCGGAGTATTATTTTTTTTAAATAACCCTTGGATTTTTAGCTGCCTTAATTTCTTTTAAATCATAATTTGCAAATTTAGCTAAGTAGGTTCTGATGTTTGTTCCATACCCATCCACGAAAGTCACTGAGCCATTTGATCGTAAAAAATCTTGCACAGCACCTGCTCCTCCTAAATGGGCGGCAGCGAGCATGCCTGATTCGCTGATCGATATTCCTGCGATGGTTTTACCAGCATACTTTTTAATTTCTCTGCGTAATATCCATTTGTTTTTTTGGATATAAGCAACAAACGCTTTTTCTTGCAGCGCTGGATTATTTAAAAAATCATCGGTATTTTTTATGCCTATAAATTTCAAGGTTCCCTTACCGAATTGATATTTTCCCATATATCCATACGAATTAACCGATTGGTAATTTACATTTGATTCCTGCAAAGCCAAAGCTTCTTTAAAATCTATAAATGAACCAGTAGTTTTTATTGAGAACGGTTCTTTGTTTTCGATTTCTTTTGTGTTTTTTAAGATTTCCTTTTCGGTACACACATTATACGCCAATGGGGTGGTTACTTTGTAATAATTGCTCACTGTTTCAGGTGATTCAACACCTTTAAAAGCCATTGTAATGAGGGCAACTGCAAAAGCAATTACAATAAAATAAGAACATTTTTTTATCATTCTAAATCATTTCTCAAACACTGTCACTATTTGAATTTCAATGTGCAAAGATACGATTAATTTTTAAAATACTGATTTTCAACACTTTTATAAGATTTCATTAACATTTGATAAAAAAAAAGGCTCACAAAAACGTGAGCCTTTCTTTATAAACTTATATGGGTTTTACTTAAGTAATTCATATTCAAAAACAGGATTACCTCTTTCGCCCGCATCGTTACTCATTGCAATGAATTTAACTTTAAATACATTTCCATCTACATCTTTCACAATGTAAAAACGATCGTCTTTAATACTTGGCTGTGAAGAAGGTCCTCCACCATTTCTCCAAGTATCTCCAATAACTCTTTGATCGGTGATAGATGTGGTGAATTGCGTTTCTTCTACATTAGCTTTCGAAAAAGCGGCAAATTCAGAATCCAAATTCGCTGCAGTTGATTGCACCATATAAACTTTTGTTCCACTATGAATATTTGTGGTGATAAAGTCGGCAAAATAATATGTAATTTGATCTTGACCATAAGGAAAATAGTTTGTAAAACCAGTGAACGACAAATCCCATTGCTTTTTAGCTGGTTGCACAGCAACCTCTTGTCCTGTAGTTAAGTTTAAAAAGGTAAAATTAAAATCTGCTTTTTTAGATATCTTAACCGTTTTGTGTGTTGTATCAGCTAAATTTGCATAATCTACAATATAATCATTACCATCTCTAGTAATTCGCACTTTTTTCCAGCCACGCGGCTCCCCATCTAAAGCTACAGAACCCGGACTTGGTGCAGTTGTACCTACTTCAAATCCCATGTTGACTAAATACACATAGTTATCAGCAGCTGTCGCAGAAATCTCTGAGATGGCAGTACCGGTTCCGCCACCATTTCCAGTTAAAATACCTGTGGGGTTATCCACATATCCCCAACTAGCCATTGTACTATAACCTACTGCCACAGTAGGATCTTCGGTTTGAACAGCATCTATATTGGTAGTTTGCAATTTTTTAACAGCCATTTTTACAGAACCGTTAATAATTACTCTAAAATCAGATCCAGTTGAAAAACCTAAATCCCACGTATCGCGCTGAACACTTGTTTGCTTATTTGTGCTTAAATCTACAAACACTTGATTGGGTTGGTTTGGACCACCTACTTGTGCAGCAATTGTACCCTTGTCAACTGGTTTAATGATTGGTTCATTTGCTGTGTTGTTGTCGTCTGAACAAGACGTAAAAATAAAAGAAGCGGCTGCTAAAATGAAAATTGATGTTTTCATATCTAAAATATATTAATTAAAATTGAAATTATATGTTAACTTAATAAAATAACTGCGTCCGTATGCCAACAGGATATTTGAGTCTATTGCATGTCCTCCGCCTTCGTTTAAGCGGGTTTGGTTTACATTGCCAATGTTAAATAAATTCCGAGCTCCTATTGTTGCTTCTAATTTATTCTCCCAAAAACCTTTTCGAATAGACGCATCAAACCAACTATAAGATGCTATTTCTGACAAAACATAATTGTTGGAACCTATGACCCACTGAGGCATTTTGCTTGTAAATTTGTAATATGCCGCAAATGTGGTGTTCCATCTAGGTATGTAATAGGATGCATTTGCGTTTGCACTATACATGAATAAATATTCGTCTGACGTTCTATATTCGGCATTATCTATTAACTGCGAAATCCAAGTGAATGAGCTGTTTAATGCAAAGTTCCAGTTGTTCATTTTAAACTGATTGGTAGTTGATATATTAATGCTCTTGTATTTGCTTACATTGATATTCTCATACATGGGTGTAGCTCCGTTGTTTCCAACATAAGCGCTGGTAATACGGTCTTTAATTTGGTTCATACTAACCATTAGATGATTTGACAGTAAAGAATTTTTAAAAGTGGAGATTTTTTTAATACTTGCTTCGAAAGAATTACTTGTTTCAGGCGTTAGATTTTCGTTTCCTACGAAATAGTGTCCATCAAAAATATTCCTAAAATACAACTCTTGAAAATCGGGAGTTCTGTAAGACCTTCCTAATGCAGCACGGGCTTCAAAACCGTTATTTAATAGATATCTTCCACCAAAAGAATAAGAATATTGGTTATCAAACATCGACTGCAAAGAATAACGAACACCTGGACGAATAGAGAAACGTTCGCTTATATGAATCTCAGACAAAGCAAAAAAGTCGTAATTATTAATTGTTTTACTAATTTCTTTTTTTTGATTCAATTCTGCATCAACCACTGAAAAGCCTTTATTGCTTACTAGTTCATATCCCAACTGAAGATTAAATGCAGCGTTATCGAAAAAATTACTGAAAGTTCCTGTTGAATAAAGTACTTCCATTGATTGGTCTCGCAATTTGCTGTTCAAACTTTCGGTATGGTTTGTTAGATTAAAGCGAAATGTTTCTTCTTCGCGCTTTTGCGTTTGATAGGATGCTGAGACATTAAAATGAATTTGATCTAAAATGGTACCTGAAGCGTTCAAATGATTGTAAATTCTATCAATAAAAAAGCGTTCATCGTTGCTATATTTATAGGCTCCAAAAGTGTTATTGTAACCAGATTGAACTGTTGGATGAAAATATGCGATTTCTTTCGATAGATACTCGAATTTATAAAACAAACGCAGATTCTCTTTTTGATAGCTTAGTAAAGCATTGGGTTGCATTTGCTTATAAGGATTCCATTGATACCCGCGCTTGCCATCGTTAAAATCGTGAAATGCACCAACTTGATCACCCATATATCCTTGAAAATCAATTCGATTGAAACCGAAAGTTACAAACCAATTATCGTTTATATTATGATTTATTTTTATGTTTTGAATATGCTTACCTTCGTTAAAAAAATTAAATTCATTTCCAACTGATTCTTCTTGAAGATTAGCGGAAATCTCCCACTTATAGTCTGATTTTTTCTTAGTAATAATGTTCAAAATACCGCTCACAGCATTGGCTCCATGAGTTACCCCCATTGCGCCTTCAATAATTTCAATTTGTTCCACATCATCCAAACTTATCTGGCTTAAATCGGTATTATTTCCTAAACCATTTTCATTTACCAAAGGAACATTATCAACCAGAATTTTAAAGTAAGCAGCATTTAAACCAAACATTGAAACAGTTGATCTACCTGAAGTTCCGCTTGGAGTCACTGTTATATTAATGTATTGATTTAAAACATCACTTAAAGTAACTGCTGCTAAATTTTGAATATCTTCTTTAGAGATTACACGAACATTGTTGATCGCTTTTTTCAGCGACTGTGGTTCTATTTGACTAGTAATAACCAACTCTTCAAGCTCTGTATCATCTATCCTTTGTTCTAATGAATCAACTTGTGCTTGCAGTACAAGCCCATTCATACAAATTAAAGAAAGATATATGTATTTAATTTTCATTATTTTTATTTATTCTAATGTTAAATAACGAAAGCAAAAGTAAAAAGTTATTTTTATTTATTCTAAATAAATGTTGTTTTTTTAGAAATTATATCTAATTTTGTGATGCGTAAAAGAATTTAATTTAATCTTAATATAAATAGTAAAATGAAAAAAGTTCTTACTGTTATTGCATTTACAATGGTTTTAGTAAGCTGCAATCAAAAATCGAGTACCGAGAATAATGGTACAAACACAGCCAATGAACCAGCAATAAACACCTCGCGAATTGTGTCATTAAACGGTGCAGTAACTGAAACCTTAGCGGCATTAGATGCATCAGAAAAAATTGTAGGAAGAGATGTTACTTCTACTTTTCCGAATGATTTAAAAGCAACCGATTTGGGACATGTTCGCTCCATTACAGCAGAAAGTATTTTGGCACTGCAACCAACAGTGGTTTTTGGAACAACGAAGGACATGAATCCCAATTTAAACGAGCAATTAAAAAAAGCAAATGTTCCCTTAGTACTTATTGACCAAGAATATAGCGTGGAGGGTACTAAGCAGCTAATTACACAAGTTGCATCAAAACTAAATAAAGAAAATTATCAACCTCTTTTAGATCATATTTCAACGAAAATAAGTACCATTCAACCTTTTGCAAAAAAACCTAAAGTGCTTTTTATCTATGCGCGTGGTGCAGGAAATTTAATGGTTGCTGGTAAACAAACGCCTTTGCACAACATGATAGAGTTGGCAGGTGCTGAAAATGCAGCCGCAGCTTTAACCGATTTTAAACCGTTAACTCCAGAAGCTTTGCTTACTACAAATCCCGATGTGATTTTAATGTTCGATAGCGGTTTGCAAAGTGTTGGTGGCGTAGATGGTTTACTGAAAATAGACGGTATTGCGGCAACAAATGCTGGTAAGAATAAAAAAGTTGTTACCATGGACGGGCAATTACTTTCTGGTTTTGGTCCTCGTTTAGGAGAAGCAGTTATTGAATTACATAACAAATTACAATAATGAAAAAGAAAATTGCTGTTTACAAACGCTTGTTTTACATTGTTTTACTGGTTGCTTTGGTAACAGCATTGTATTTGGGTGCTTATGATTTTAACACGTCGATAACAGAAATCATCAGCACCTATTTTTCTACACGTACACATACACCCGATTCTTTTGTTTTAATAGAGCTGCGTATTCCGCGCATTTTAATGGCCATTTTAACAGGTGCTGCATTGGCAATTAGCGGTACCAGTTTGCAAGGTTTGTTTAAAAATCCGTTGGCATCGCCCGATTTAATTGGCATCACATCAGGAGCGGTATTGTTTGCGGCTTTAACAATTGTTTTTGGTTCGGCAATAATGCCTTTGCTTCCTGCTTTTTTTCGATACATATTGCTGAGTATTATGGCGTTTATAGGTGCATTATTAACTATGTGGTTTGTATATAAAATGGCCACTTCAAACGGAAAAACCCATGTGCTCATTTTGTTGCTTTCGGGTGTGGCAATCACAGCTTTAACAGGTGCTGTCACCGGTTTTTTAACCTATATTTCAACAGAAGAAGAACTGCGAAACATCACCTTTTGGTCATTGGGTAGTTTAGCCGGAGCAAATTGGTGGAAAGTTTTGTTGGTATTTATTGTTGTTGCGGGCGGAAGTATATTTTTACTTAAAAAAGGCAAAGTGCTCAACGCTTTGATGTTAGGCGAAAAAGAAGCGGCACACTTAGGTTTCCACATTGAAAAAACTAAAAAACAAATCATCATTGCATCTTCACTAATGGTGGGTTGCGTGGTTTCTTTCAACGGAACCATTGGTTTTATTGGTTTAGTAGTGCCTTATATATTACGCTTTGTGTTTCATTCCAACTATACCATACTTTTGCCTTTGTCGATGCTTTTAGGAGCCGTTGTGCTTTTAATTGCCGATACCATTAGTAGATTAATTGTGATTCCGGCAGAATTGCCCATTGGTATTTTAACAGCTATAATGGGAGCGCCTGTTTTTATTTCAATTTTAATCAATTATAAAAGAAAATTAAAATGATACAAATTCACAATTTAAACGTTCAAGTAAACAATCGCTTTCTTTTAAAAAATATCAATTTAGAGATTCATAAAGGCGAACTCATTGCCATTGTTGGTCCAAACGGAGCAGGAAAATCCACCTTTTTAAGTTGTGTGGCAAACGAAATTTCGTATCAATCTGAAAAATTCTTTTTTAAAAACACCGAGATTAAATCCTACAAAAAAGACGAAATTCCCTTTCATAGGGCAAAATTTTCGCAGCATCATTCCAATGAAATCAACTTAAAAAACGATGAAATTGTGCTCATGGGCAGGTATCCTTACTTTAATGCAGAACCACATGCAAACGATTTAAAAATTGTAGAAAAATGGATGGCAAATACCCAAACCAATCATTTAAATGACCGCGAATATGAACAATTGTCTGGTGGTGAAAAACAGCGTTTACATTTAGCACGCGTTTTTGCTCAATTAGAAAATTCTGTTGAAAATAAATTATTATTGTTAGATGAACCTTTGAATAATCTCGATGTGGCGCATCAATTCAAAACCTTACATTTAATAAAAGAATTCACCCAACAAAACAATTCGGCTTTGGTGGTTTTACACGATTTAAACATTGCCGCACAATTTGCCGATCGCTTACTATTAATGAACAAAAGCTGCGTGGAGATATTCGATGAACCCCAAAAAGTACTCACTCAAGAACGTATTTCAAGGGTGTATCAATATCCGTGCAGTATTACACCTCATCCTAAAAACAAACAACCTATTATATTATTTGGATAAATTTTAATCAATTATGAATACAACAGAAAGTTTAAAAACACAATGGGATTTGCTAAAACAAGAGCAACCACATTTAAGAATACGCAACGCTGCAGCACAATTAGGCGTTAGTGAAATGGAATTATTGGCAACAAAAATAGACAATGGTGTTACACGTTTACGCCCGGAATTTAAAGAAATTTTATCAGAAATGGAATCGTTGGGCAAAGTGATGGCTTTAACCAGAAACGACGAATGTGTACATGAACGCAAAGGAATTTATTTGAACGGAGATTTTTCTAATCCACATGCAGGTTTATTTGTGGGCGAAGATATTGACTTACGAATTTTCTTGTCGCATTGGAAAAAAGCATTTGCAGTAACAGAAGAAAATGCACGAGGAACATCAAAAAGTATTCAGTTTTTTGGAAAAGATGGCGAAGCGATTCACAAAATATTTTTAACAGCCGAAAGTAATGAAACGGCTTTTGATGCATTAGTTGAAAAATACAAAAGCGAAGATCAGCAACCATATGAAACCACCGAAGCTTATACAGTTAACTTAGACGAAAAACCAGACAACGAAATTGATGTAGAAGGTTTTAAACAAGCATGGATAGATTTAAAAGATACCCACGAGTTTTTTGGAATGTTGCGTAAATTTGGTGTTTCTCGTACACAAGCATTGCGTTTGGCTCCGTCTGATTTTCATGCAAAACAAATCTCAAAAGATGCAATTGTCACCATGCTAGAAGAAGTTGCTAAAGAAAAAACACCAATTATGGTTTTTGTGGGCAACAAAGGAAACATCCAAATTCATACAGGAAATATTCGCAAAACCATGTGGCATCAAGAATGGTACAATATCATGGATCCCGATTTTAACCTGCATTTAGATATGAGTAAAATTGCACAAACTTGGGTGGTTCGCAAACCCACCGAAGATGGCGTGGTTACAGCAATTGAAGTTTTTAATGAAATGGGCGATATTATTGTTCAGTTCTTTGGAAAACGCAAACCAGGTATCCCAGAATTAGATGTTTGGAGAACAACGGTTGAGAAATTGAATTAATTAGGAAAGAAAGAAAGGTTGTTTTAAAGCAACCTTTCTTTTATTTAATATTTCTTTTATTTAACCAACTGGTATATTTTTCTCGATTTTTGGCATGCTCGTCTATAGTTGATGCAAATTCGTGATACCCAATTCGTTCAACACTGGCACAAAAATATATATAATTGTGTTTTTCTGCATTTAACACCGCATCAATTGAACTTTCGTCGGGCATAGCGATTAATCCGTTGGGTATTCCTTTGAATTTATATGTGTTAAATGGATGGTTTAATGTTAAATCTTTTAAATAAACACGCTTTATAACTTGTTCAAAATCATTCGATAATGCTTTTTTAGCATAAACCACCGTTGGATCTGCTTGTAGCAGCATATCTTGGTTCAATCGGTTTAAATATGCACCTGCAACTCGTGGACGCTCATCTACTTTTGCCGTTTCTTTTTGAACAATTGCAGCTAAAGAAGCCACTTGAACAGGCTTTAAACCTAATGCTTTTGCTTTTGCTTTTCGTTCATCGTTCCAAAAACGGATGTATTCCTTTTGCAGAATATTTCTAATTTTTAAGGGGGTGGTATTCCAATAAACTTCATAGGTGTTGGGCATGCACATGGCTAAAACATTGTCTTTATTCATGCCCATTTCCTCCAAAAAAGCAGGTTCCGTAAAAGTTTGGTATAAATCTGCAATATCGGGTTCCACTTGCGACGAAATACGTTGCAATAACTTTTCAAGGGTTTCTTGGTTATTAAATGTAAGTTTTACAGGCACGTTTCTGCGCAGTGCTTTAACAATTCGGTAGTTATTGTAACCATTTTCAATAAGGTATCTTCCAGGTTCTACTGTTGCCGATTCACCCAATTTTGAAAAAAGACCTTCTAAAGAAGTGTAGTTTTTTACATATTTTTTTAACGAGTCTTGCACTTGGCTGTAAGTGGCATTGGTAGGTATATGAATGTAAATACTTTTATCTGCAAAATTGGTATTGGGCGTGAAAGCTTTTCTGTACAGACTATAACCAAAAATCAAGGCAGCAAAAACGCCAAGTACAGCTACATAGCTAACTAATTTATTAATTTTCATTTAAAGGATTTATTAATTGGTACAGCAGTTCATCAACATATACAGCTCCGATTTTGTTCCACTGTTTTTTAACGCCTACTTTTTCGAAACCAAATTTAGAAAAAAGCTTGATACTTGCGTGGTTTGTTGCAGCAACATTAACATATATTTGATGAACATTTAAGATATGAAACGCATATCCCAACAAAAGTTCTACCGATTCGCTGCCAAAACCTTTGTTTCGTTCTTCACTGCTTTTCACAACAATTCCCAAACCAACTCTACTGTTTTTAGGATCAAAATCATATAAATCAATTAACCCTATTAAATGATTAGAGCCATTTTCGGCAATAGCTAACCGCAGTTGTTTTACTTCGTAAATATCCTGATGACTGTTTTCCAAATAATTTTTAAGCAACCATTTAGAATAAGGAGCTTGGGTATGGCTTACTTCCCACAACAATTCATCGTTTTCAATTTCGTATAAAAATGATAAATCTTCGGGTTCTAATGCACGTAAATGAACTTTATTTCCTCTTAAAAACATATTCAATCGATAGAAATTTCTCCTTTAAAAACTTGTTGAGCAGCTCCGGTTAACATAACGTTGTAGTATTTTTCTTCGTTTTGATCGAAAGAAACTTGCACTTCTCCACCTTCAACCTGAATAGTGATTTTGTTTGCAGTAGTTTTTTCTAAACTGTTCATTGCAAGTGCCACAGCCGTTGCTCCGGTACCGCAAGATAAGGTTTCGTCTTCCACGCCACGCTCATATGTTCGTATTTTAAAAGAATCGTTTGATAATTGTTCAACGAAATTTACATTCGTTCCGCCGGGTTTGTATTGGTCGCTGTAACGAATGTTTTTCCCGTTTTCAAAAACATTAAAATTTTTCAAATCATTGACTAGTTCCACATGATGTGGCGATCCGGTAAACAAAAACGTAAAATTGTTTTCATTCTTAATGGTATCCTTTGCAATATCAATCATTTGCAAAGCTACCACATCTTCCTTATTAATAGTTGCATGGTGCAAACCATCAATCGCATTAAAAGTGGTTTCATTTGAAAAAATTCCTAAAAAATGCGCAAAGGAAACAATACAACGTCCGCCGTTGCCACACATAGTGCTTTCGTTTCCATCGGCATTGTAATAAACCATTTTAAAATCGGCAGTAGCATCATTTTCTAGTAAAATTAATCCATCACCTCCAATTCCAAATCTTCTGTCGCACAAAAAAGCGATTGTTGCTGCATCATTTTTTTGAAAGAAAAGGCTGCGGTTATCAACCATAATAAAGTCATTCCCGGTGCCTTGGTATTTATAAAATGTTAATTGCTTCATTGTGCAAAGATATAAAATATTAAAGCTTCGTTAAGTAGTGTTAACAAGCGTTAAACTGTTTTTTAATGATTTAGTACTATTGTAATTTTACTGTTAAATAAATAAACATTAAATAATTATATGAAAAATATAGGAACTATTTTAGCAACATCGTTGTTAAGTGGTGTTGTAACATTGGGGTCGTACAAATTGTTTTTTGAAGATACCAATTATTTTGAAAACGCAAAAGAAATTACCACAAGTGCACCTTTTCGAAATGTGAACAATTCGGTTTTTGAAGCGCCTAATTTTAAGTTGGCCGCAGAAAAAACCATTCATTCGGTGGTACACGTTAAAAATGTATCATTTAGAAATGCACCACGAAACCCCATAATGGAATATTTCTATGGATACCAAGGCGGTGGGCAAACCTATGCACAAGTGGGTACGGGTTCTGGTGTGATTATTTCGGAAGACGGATATATCATTACGAATAATCACGTAATTCAAGGTGCAAGTGAATTGGAAATTACGCTAAACGACAACCGCACCTTTAAAGCAAAATTGGTAGGAACCGATTCTAAAATGGATATTGCCCTTTTAAAAATCAATACGTCTGAGAAACTACCGTTTACAACTTTCGCCGATTCTGATGCCATTAGTGTGGGCGATTGGGTGCTAGCAGTGGGAAATCCTTACAATTTAACATCTACTGTTACAGCCGGAATTGTTTCAGCCAAAGCCCGCAATTTATCAGAAAACGGTATTCAATCATTCATTCAAACCGATGCGGCTGTGAATCCGGGAAATTCAGGCGGTGCATTGGTAAACAGCAACGGCGATTTAATTGGTATCAACACCATGATTTCTTCTGCAACGGGATCTTATGTAGGTTATTCGTTTGCTATTCCCTCTAATTTAGCTCGAAAAATAGTGAACGATTTAATGGAATACGGAAAAGTGCAACAAGGTATTTTGGGGGTGCAAGGTTATGAAGTGAACAGTCAAATTGCAGCAGAAAACAAGCTCACCTTTAAACAAGGATTTTATGTGGAAAACGTAACAAAAAATTCAGGAGCCGAAGCTGCAGGTATCAAAAAAGGCGATATTATTTATAAAATAGACGGCAAAGGAATCAATTCTTTTCTAGATTTAAACAGCATCATTGCCACCAAACGTCCGAACGACGAAGTAACAGTTTCTTTAAAACGAAACAATCAAGACAAAGAATTAGTAGTTAAATTAAGTAAAAAAGAAATTGCCCAAATTCAATTTAACGGATTCGAAATTGAAAATTTGTCACCAAAAGAACAAAAAACATTGGGAATTAATTACGGTGTTAAAATCAACGGTATATCCAATGAGCGTTTTAAAGCATATGAAAGTGAATTGAAAAATGCGATTATTTTGGCAGTGAATGGTTCTAAAATCAAAAATACGGAACACGCCAACGAAATCCTTTCAAAACTAAATCAGGAACAACTCCGCATGGATTTAATCACTCCAAGAGGCGAACGATTACGATTGATTTTGTAATGTGTTGATAAAAAGTAGCTTATAAAAAAGCTACTTTTTTAATTATATGTGCTTGTATATCATAAAAATTAATATTTTTGTACAACTTTTTAAAATACAACACAATTTACACCCCAAATGGAAAATAATTTATACGAAAAAGAATTGGCTTTCCAAGCAGACAGAAGAAAAGCTTGCGTAGAGTTTATTAAAATCGTTAATGATTTATGGTATGACAAATCAATTGAATTGGTTTTATTTAGAAACCAATTAATTGACCGTAGCGTGAGCGACATTATTAATTTACATGAATATGCTGCAAAATTTGTTGAAAAACCAATTAATATTTTTGACACTGTTGAAATTGCTCGTGCCATTCAAACCGCAGATTTGCCAGCAGCGCGCATTGATATTGGTAAATTAACGTATGAATTCCATCTAGAAGACAACAAATACAACGATTCTTTGTCATTTGTTGTGGACAAGTTAAAAGGTGCAAAAGAAGGAAATACAATTGAGCCAAAAGACGTTGTTTTATACGGGTTTGGTCGCATTGGCCGTTTATTAGCACGTGAATTAATGGCTAAAATTGGTAAAGGTCAACAATTACGCCTAAAAGCAATCGTAACACGCGATAAAAACGATGAAGCTTCATTAGAAAAGCGTGCATCTTTACTTCGATTAGATTCTATCCACGGAGATTTTGAAGGATCAGTAGGAATTGATGTTGAAAACGAATCGTTGATTATCAATGGTTCACCTGTTCGCATGATTTCTGCCGCTCAACCAGAAGATATCGATTATACACAATATGGTATCAACGATGCATTGGTTATTGATAACACAGGTGTTTTTAAAGACGAAGCCGCTTTATCTCGTCACTTAAAATCTAAAGGTGCAACACAAGTTTTACTTACAGCACCAGGAAAAGGTGTTCCGAATGTTGTTTATGGTGTAAACCATGAAGATTATAATATCGACGAAACTCCGATTTGGTCTGCAGCTTCTTGTACTACAAACGCTATCACACCTGTTTTAGCTGTTATTGAAGAAGAATTAGGAGTGGTGAAAGGACATTTAGAAACCATTCACGCCTATACAAACGACCAAAATTTGGTGGATAACATGCACAAAAAATACCGTCGTGGAAGAGCAGCAGCCTTAAACATGGTAATTACCGAAACGGGTGCTGGTTCTGCAGTTGCAAAAGCATTACCAAGTTTAGCAGGTAAACTAACCTCTAATGCCATTCGTGTACCTGTTCCAAATGGTTCATTAGTTGTATTGAATTTAGAAGTTGGAAAACAAACTTCGGTAGCAGATTTAAACAAAATAATGAAACAATATGCTTTAGAAGGTGAATTGGTAGAGCAAATTAAATATTCGTTAAACAACGAATTGGTTTCATCAGACATCGTTGGAACATCAGCACCAGCAATTTATGATTCTAACGCAACAATTGTTTCAGCCGATGGTAAAAACATTGTATTATACATTTGGTACGACAACGAATATGGCTACAGCCACCAAGTGATTCGTTTAGCAAAACACATTGCTAAAGTACGCAGATACGTTTACTATTAGTAGATACACAACATATTTTAAAGCCAGCTTTTTAGTTGGCTTTTTTTATTCTATATTAGCATAAAACTAAAAAATGATAAGAAAACTCTACATATTTTTTTTTATAAATTTATTATATTTTACCTCATACAGTCAAATATATCTTGATAATACGCCTTCTAGATTTTTTAATATTTTTGTCCAAAATAAGTATGACAATGATTCTATAATTAAAGTAAATAAAATAAAACGTATTACTTATTTTCAATCAAACTCATATACTAATCTCAGAAGAGATACTATAGAAGTTCGAGAATATAATATGGACGGTCAGTTTACAAAACACATATATTATAACCAAAATAAAAAATCAAAACTAGGAGTTTACACAAGGGAGAATAATCGAGAAAAAAGTATTTATAAAAAATATTATAGTAATTCTGAAAAAATCTATGAAAGATATTCTGAAGAAATATTAAAGGAATATGAAGATAAAAATATAATTTACCAAATTGTAAAATATATGGAGGGTAAAGATACAGATATTAAGGAGTATAAATACTATTATGACGGTCTTAAACTAATAAAAAGAGAGAATATTTACAAAGGCTTTGTAGAAACTTCTTTAAATTACACTTATAACTCTCAAGGAAAACTCATTAATTATAACATGATTCGTTTTGAGGAATTACTCAACAAAGAAATAAAACAAACTGTTTCACAAGATGTTGATTATAGCTATGATCATCAAAACAATCTTATTAAAGTACTGTCCAAGCGTTATTCGACTTATTTCTCTGATGACGAACATCATTACACCTACAATAATAATCAAAAATTAATAAACGAGCGTTATAATTTGTCTCTTGGTAGCCTCAATGATGTAAGAAAAATGGGAACAATTGATTATTCTTATCTCAATAATAAAATGCTTGATAAAATTATTGAAAAAAGTGTCGATAATGATACATTAGAAGCCATTTTTTCATACAATGAAAATCAAAACATTTCAAATATTGTGTGTACGTTCATTAGCGATGACATTGGCAAATTCATTTTATTTAATCCATTATCAAAAAAAGGTATTTTGAAATACGAATATTTTTATGATACAAAAAATAATGTTACAAAAATGATTATTACAGAAAACAATTCTGTTCGAAACATATATGAAACAGAGATTGAGTATTACTAATACTTCAATTATTTATGTTTCCCTAATTTGTTTTATTTTACTAAATTTCAAAAAAAAATGGCACGAACACCTTCAAACATGTTAGCCTTAGGTACAACAGCACCCGATTTTTTTCTGCCCGATACAAATAGTAACGAATGGAAATCGTTTAATGACATAAATGGAAACCACGGAACAGTTGTTATGTTTATCTGCAACCACTGTCCTTTTGTGTTGCATGTAATAGAAGAAATTGTTCGTGTGGCAAATGATTACCGCGTACAGGGAATTGGATTTGTAGCCATCTCCAGCAACGACGCTGTTGCATATCCTGATGATGCACCTGATAAAATGAGTGAGTTTGCTTTTCAACATAAATTCGGTTTTCCTTATTTATATGATGAAACGCAAGAAGTAGCTAAAAAATACGATGCAGCATGCACTCCCGATTTGTATTTGTTCGATGCACAAAACAAATTAATCTATCGCGGTCAATTAGATGATTCACGCCCAAAAAACGGAATTCCCACCAATGGAAACGACCTTCGCAACGCCATTGATTCAATCTTGTACAACCGAAGTGTTAATCCTTTGCAAAAACCAAGTATCGGGTGTAATATTAAATGGAAAAATACACTTTAAAATCAAAATGTTTCTTACCTTTGCGAACACTATTTTTCTTTTTTTCATTTTAGAAAATGAACAGATTTTCTAGAATAAAATAAAGACATCGAATTTGAAAGAGAAGCTTGATGGTTATTTTATAAAAAATTAAGAACAATAGGTATTAAAATCAATTATTAAACAACAACAATTTTTGCATTTAAGAATGTATGTTACATCAAAAATTTTTTAATCGTTTTGTAATTAGGCAAGTTATTTGGGCATTTGTTATTACCTATTTAATTGTTACATTGTACCTCGTAATCTTTAGAAGTTGGAGTATAATATCACTCATATTGCCTGCAGTTTTGTTTTATTTAGCGTTTAAAGATGCTTTTCAAACGAAGCATACCATTCGCAAAAACTATCCAATTATTGGGCGTTTAAGATACATTTTAGAAGAAATTCGCCCAGAATTGCGTCAATATTTTTGGGAAGGTGAGCTAGATGGTAAACCTTTTAACCGCCGTGAGCGATCTATTGTTTACCAACGTGCTAAAAATGCCAAGCAAACCGTATCCTTTGGTATGCAAGATGACCCAAACCGCATTGGTTATGAATGGGCTTCGCATTCTGTTTATCCTAAAAACATCTCTGATTTTAACTTTAGAACTTTAATTGGAAATGATCAATGTGCCAAACCTTACAGTGCAAGTATTTATAATATTAGTGCAATGAGTTATGGCGCATTAAGTAAAAAAGCGATTATTTCGTTAAACAAAGGTGCTAAATTAGGAGGATTTGCGCACAACACCGGAGAAGGTGGTATTTCACCATATCACAGATCAGGAGGTGATTTAATTTGGCAAATTGGAACCGGATATTTTGGCTGTAGAGATGAAAATGGTTTTTTTAACGATGCTTTGTTTGCCGAAAGAGCGCAATATGACGACGTTAAAATGATTGAATTAAAGCTTTCTCAAGGAGCAAAACCCGGTCATGGTGGATTATTACCTGCTGAGAAAAACACTTTAGAGGTTTCTAAAATTCGTAATGTAAAACCTTTTACAACCGTACACTCGCCATCATCGCACTCTGCCTTTAGCAATGCTATTGAATTGGCATACTTTATTGGAAAAATGCGTAATTTAAGTGGTGGTAAACCCGTAGGTTTTAAAATTTGTATTGGACGAAAAGACGAGTTTACAGATATCATAAAAGCGTTTAGCGAAACCGGAATTTATCCCGATTTTATTACAATCGATGGCGCTGAAGGTGGAACCGGGGCTGCACCATTAGAATTTATCGATTATATGGGAATGGCACTATCGGATGCATTGGTTTTTGCAAACAAGATATTGAAACAATACAATTTGCGTGACCAAATTAAAATCATCGCTGCCGGAAAGATTATCTCAGCATTTGATTTAGCCAAAAATATGTCATTAGGTGCCGATGCTTGTTACAGTGCCCGAGGAATGATGTTTGCTTTGGGATGCATTCAAGCCTTGCAATGCGACAGCGGACACTGCCCCGTTGGTATTGCCACTCAAGATCCTTTGTTGTATGAAGGTATGGATATTACAGACAAATCAGTGCGTGTAGCCACTTTTCATAAAAACACCATGAAAGCTTTTGGAGAATTTATTGGAGCTTGCGGTTTCTCTAAACCAAATGAAATAAGCCCAGAGGTATTTCATAAACGTATTGAACACGGCAGAAACATTACTTTTGCAGAAATGTATTTTAAAGATAAAGAAGCAGTTATCAACTAATCATAAAAAACGGAAGACAATTGTTCTTCCGTTTTTCATTTAATATTTTTCCAAAACCACATCAATAGGTTTGTTCATTCTTCTGCCAAACTGCATGGCTTTTTGCTTTTCCTCAGACGTGCATAAGATATACATATTATAAGGTGCCAATTGCATCATAAAGGTTTTAAAATGTCCGCCATTTTCGGCGCCATCTGTATCTTCGATTTTTAAATAATAATCTTCGGCATTAAAGGTGTTGGAAACTGTTACCAAATAATGGTCATCGGCAAAATAATAAAACCATTTACCCTCGTCAAAACCTTCTAATTTTTTATTATTAGAATCAATTTTGTAATTGCGAACAAAATGCAACGGTTGGTTGTTATTTTTCCAACTTAACTTAAAATCTTTATTTATTACTTCATTGCCATCTTCATCGCAAATAGTCATTTTTAAACCGTTTATGGTTTGTGTTTTGCCGTCTTCGTGAGGTTTTACTACAATATAACTGGTAAAGTCGTACCCACAGTGAATAGCATCGCCAATTTGCGAATAAGCTCCTGTACTTAATAAGCTAGCAACATAAATAGTTAGTCGTTTCATAAAACAAAGATAGCAAGAAAATGAATTTTCATCTGTCTGCCTTTTCAATTAATTAACAATTAAAGCGAAATGCCGTTTAAGGTAAATAACTTACCATATCCTTTATCATTGAAATCGTAAAAAAATTAACTATATTATAAAAAACAAACATAAAAAATTTGGTTAACCAATATTTTTTGTATTTTTATAGCATTATTTAGTTAGTAAACGATTAACCTTATATATTTAAGATGAAAAAGATTTTATTCTTTATTGCAATAGCTAGTTTTTCAGTGATTGGTTTTTCTTCATGCTCTGAAGATGACACTGTATTAGAAACACCCGTTCCAAATCAAAATCCAAATATTGGGCAGCAATTAACACTTACTGCAAACGCTTCTTATTCAACTGAAAAAAAGAGGTATTTTTCGCCATTAGGAAATCAGGTGATGTTATCAGCAACGAGTGGTGGATCTGCTGTTTCCGATGCCACTTTTTATGTGAACGGCAAAGAAATAATGGGTAACCAATACACAAGCAATACTATAACTACGGTAACCGTTCAAGCAAAACGTGCAGGTTATCTAGACAGTAATGTAATCACAATTCAGTTTGCACAAAAACCTTATTTTTAATAATTATTATTTTGATAACTACTTACGTTTATAAAAAAAGTGAAGCATTTTAAGCTTCACTTTTTTGTTTTCTATCAAACATTAAATCTTTAGATTTTTGTTTATCGATACGGTCTTTTTTAAAATCGAACATAGTTCCAAAAACTCTGTCCCAAAAAGTATTACTCACTCCAAAACCAAGGTTTTCATTGCGGTAATGATGCAAATGATGGTTGCGCCACAAGGGTTGCAAGAACTTGAAAGGAGGTTCGATGGCATGAATCAAATAATGCATCGAAGCATACATTAACCATCCTAAAATAAAACCCGGATAAAAAGCAAAAGCATATTTTCCTAAAAGCAGATATTTAATACCAAAAAGCGCAGCCGCAATAATTAAACTAGGCACAGGTGGCATAAATAAACGCGATTTATCTTTTGGATAATGATGGTGGTTACCGTGCATGATGTAAGCAAACTTTTGCAAATTTTCCTTTTCACTTATTAAATGAAACACATATCTATGTGCGATGTACTCAAAAAATGTCCAAAAAAGCAATGCAAAAATGGAGATAGCAAACATTTCTGGCAATGTTAAAAAATAATGACTGTATCCATAATAAAAACAATACACCAAGATGGGAACATGAATACCCCAACTTAATGCAGGATGCCCCTTAGTTAACAATTCCAAAAATGGATTTTTAAACAATTGCGCTTGTCCTGAATTTTGTACTCTATGACCTTTCATAACCTTTTTTATTATTCGAATTTACTGAGAACTATTATCAATTACAACTTTTTTACCAACGAATTAGAGCACTTGCCCATGTAAAACCGCTACCAAATGCTGCAAGTACCACTAAATCACCTTCTTTAATTTTGCCTTGTTCCCACGCTTCGGTGAGTGCAATAGGCACCGATGCAGCTGTGGTGTTGCCGTATTTCATGATGTTGTTATACACTTGCTCATCAGTCAGTTTAAATTTTTGCTGAATAAATTGTGCAATTCGCAAATTGGCTTGGTGCGGTATCAACATATTAATGTCTGCAACTTGTAAATTATTTGCTTGCAGTCCTTCATTAATCACTTCTGAAAAACGAACCACTGCATTTTTAAATACAAATTGACCATTCATATACGGATAATACGATTCATCGTCTGGATTATTTTCTTTAATAATATCGGTCACCCAGCGCTTGCCCATTCCGGGAGCAATTAACGCCAATTCTTCTGCATGCTCGCCTTCTGAGTGTAAATGGGTTGATAAAATCCCTTTTGATAAATCTTCGGTTCGGCTTAAAACAGCAGCTCCTGCCCCATCGCCAAAAATCACCGAAACACCACGCCCGCGAGTGGTCATGTCCAATCCTTTTGAATGCACTTCAGAGCCAACCACCAATATATTTTTATACATGCCCGTTTTGATAAACTGATCGGCCACAGAAAGCGCATAAATAAAACCCGAACATTGGTTGCGAACATCTAATGCTCCAACAGTTTTTATGCCCAATTCTTTTTGAAGAGTAACTCCCGGACCTGGAAAATAATAATCGGGACTTAAAGTGGCAAATACAATAAAATCGATATCGTTCTTATCAATTCCTGCACGTTCAATGGCAATTTTCGATGCTTTTAGCGCCATACCTGAAGTGGTATCTTCTGGTAAAACTACATGGCGACGTTCTTTTATACCAGTTCGCTCTTGAATCCATTCATCATTGGTATCCATAAGTCGTGATAAATCATCATTTGTTACCACATTTTCCGGTACATAAAAGCCTAATCCGGTTATTTTTGAATGATACATACTTACTTTTTTATTTGGAATTCATACAAATTTACACTTATTTTTAAAACGATACTAAGGTATTCATTAATCGAATATCCTAAACAATTATTAGATTAAATCACAGGAAATACATTACTATTGATTGATTTTTGATAAATAATTGTATCTTTAAAAACATAATTTTACAATCAATTGTTTATTAATGAAACGAATAAAACAAACCTTATTAGCATTATTATTAGCCACAGCGCCTATGATTGCACAAGAAAACATTACGTTCCAAAAGCCTTCAAAAGAAATTTTACAGTTAGCCGATTATGAACGTGCCCCTTCTGTTTCTATAAGTACGAATAAAGAGTGGATGGTGCTCTCGTATCGAAATACCTATAAATCGCTTGATGAATTGAATCAAGACGAATTGCGTTTGGGTGGTTTGCGTATCAATCCAAACACAAATATTTCAAGCACAGCATCGTTCATCAACAACATAAAAATCAAAAAAATCAACGATAAAACCGAAACCGTTGTGAAAGGTTTGCCTGCCAATGCACAGATCAGCAACGTATCTTGGGCGCCAAACGAAACCAAACTGGCATTTACGAATACCACAGCAACCGGAAACGAATTATGGGTTTTAGACCTAGAAACAGCAACGGCAAAAAAACTGACCAATGCCATTTTAAATGCCAATTTGGGCAACCCGATTACTTGGTTTAGAAACAGCAACGAATTATTGATTAAGGTAATTCCGGAAAACAGAAAACCATTGATAGATGCTAAAAAAGCGATCCCTACCGGACCTATTGTTTCTACTGCCGAAGAAGGTGTGGTTTCGCAAAACAGAACCTATCAAGATTTATTGAAAAACAAAACCGACGAAGCCAATTTCGAGACCATTATAACCTCTGAATTATACACGATTAATTTAAACGGAACCAAAAAACTGTTTAAAAAAGCCGATTTATTTGCTGGTGAAACTTTTTCGCCCGATGGAAATTATGTTTTGTTAACAACTATTCAAAAACCCTTTTCATATTTGGTACCACTAAGTCGGTTTCCAATGAAAACGATTGCTTATAAAGCAAATGGTGAAGAAGTGAAATTGGTAAACGATGTACCTTTGAACGAAGTGATGCCAAAAGGTTTTATGGCAGTTCGCGAAGGAAAACGCAGCATGAACTGGAGAAGTGATAAACCAGCTACTTTGTTTTTTGTAGAAGCTTTAGACGGCGGCGACCCTGCAAAAAGCGTAGAAAAACGCGATGCTTTATACACTTGGGAAGCGCCTTTTAATAATGAGCCTGAGTTGCTCACAAAAACACCGCAACGCTTTGGTGGAATAGCTTGGGGCGATGAAGAAACGGCAATTGTTTACGATCAATGGTATGATACCCGAAACATAAAAACTTATTTGTTTAATCCAACTAAAAAATCGGAATTAGTGACCATTTGGGATCGAAATTATCAGGATATTTACAGCGATCCGGGTGATTTTCAAACAAAAAAGAATGCATTGGGAAGATACGCCTTGCAAAAAGAAAACAACAAATTGTATTTAATTGGCGAAGGGCATACTAAAGAAGGGCAATTTCCTTTTATTGATGAATTGGATTTAGCTACTTTAAAAACAAAACGTTTGTATCAATCAAAACTTACAGACCGCTTGGAATCAATTTCTGAAATCATCGATATTAAAAAAGGGGCTGTTTTGGTGAATATCCAGTCAAAAAACGATTATCCTAATTACTATTTCCGAAACATCAAATCTAAAAACGATTTAAAGCAGATTACATTCAACAAAAATCCGTTTGAAAGTATTAAAGATGTGCATAAAGAAGTAATTAAATACAAACGCAAAGACGGAGTGGAATTATCGGGAACCTTGTATTTACCGGCGGGTTATGACCGAAAAAATCCTACCGAAAAATTACCTCTTTTAATTTGGGCATATCCGGCTGAATATAAAGATAAAAACAGTGCGGGACAGTCATCTGCAAATCCTAATGAATTTACATTTCCTTATTACGGTTCGTTTGTGTATTGGGCTGCAAAAGGTTATGCGGTTTTAGACGATGCTGCTTTTCCGATTATTGGAGAAGGAACACAAGAACCAAACGACACGTTTATTGAACAATTGGCGCTGAATGCCGAAGCTGCGATTGATGCAGTGGATAAATTAGGGTATATTGACAGAACCCGTGTGGGCGTGGGCGGACACTCGTACGGTGCTTTTATGACTGCAAATTTATTGGCTCATACCAAATTGTTTGCCTGTGGAATTGCCCGCTCAGGTGCATATAACAGAACATTGACTCCGTTTGGTTTTCAAAGCGAACAGCGCAATTATTGGGAAGTTCCTGAAGTGTACAACACTATGTCGCCTTTTATGAATGCCGAAAAAATGAAAACTCCGTTGCTTTTAGTACATGGCGAAGCCGACAATAACCCGGGCACTTTTACATTGCAAACCGAGCGTTATTTCCAGGCTTTAAAAGGTTTGGGAGCACCGGTTCGTATGGTAATTTTACCAAAAGAAAGTCACAGTTACGTTGCCAAAGAAAACATTTTGCACCTACTTTGGGAACAAGAACAGTTTTTAGACAAGCATTTAAAGAATAAAAAATAATATTGTAGAAACGCCGGCTAATGTCGGCGTTTTTTGTTTTATCTAATTAAAAAATGAATCGTTCCGCTTAAAGGCTCACGCGATTCAATGGTTAGAACAACATCGTGAAATTGTGCTTTTAAAACATACCCTCTTCCACTGTAATAACACGAAATAACTTTGGCTTGATAGCCTTCGTTTGCTATAAAAAATTGATGTGGTCTAACGAGCAATATTTCATCATTTTGAACGCCTAAATAGCGTACGGGAATTAAATTTATTTCACCTGTTAAACGAGCAATGTATTCACTTGAAGGAAGTTCATAAATATGTTGTGGTCTTTCTTTAGTCAAAATGGCTCCATCTTTCATTACAATCACTTCGTCTGAAAACATTAAAATCTCTTCGGGTGTATGTGAAGTATATACAATCGTGATTCCTTTTGATTTACAATATTGAAATACGTGTTGACTTAATTTACTTTTTTGATGATGATCGATATGCGAAAAAGGTTCATCTAACAAAAGTAATTCCGGTTCTAAAGCCAAGACTCTTGCCAAAGCGGTTCGTTGCATTTGTCCTCCGCTTAAAAATTGAGCTTTAACGTTGGCAAATTCCGTCATATCAACCAATTCCAGCAATTCATCAACTCGTTGCTTCTTTTCTTCTAAATAGAAATTCGATAAAAATCGACCTACATTTTCAGCAACCGAAACAAAAGGCATCAAGTCAAAATCCTGAGCCAAATATTTCATAAAATCCATTCCAGGAACCAAATTGTAAGCAGGACCTAAAATCTGTTTATCTTTCCAAAAAATCGAACCTGAATCGGCATCCATCAAACCATAGATCAATTTTAGCAGGGTTGATTTTCCACTTCCACTTTCTCCAATAAGCGCAATACTTTGCCCTTTTAGAACAGAAAATCTAATTTGTGACAACACTTGTTTATCTTCGTAAGAAAACGAAATTGATTGAACTCTTAGCATAATAAAAAGGCGACCGAAGCCGCCTGTTGGTATAAAATTATAAACTTGCTAAATAACGTTCGGCATCTAAAGCCGCAATACAGCCCGATCCAGCAGCAGTAATTGCTTGTCGGTAATCTTTATCCTGCACATCACCACACGCAAAAACGCCGGGAACGTTTGTTTTAGATGTTTTTCCTTCGGTGATTAAATATCCTGTTTCGTCCATCGTTAATTGTCCTGCGAAAATATCGGTATTAGGTTTGTGACCAATTGCCACAAAAACCCCTGTAACGGCGATTTCCTTTTTCTCGTTGGTTTTATTATTCACTACACGCACTCCGTTAACAATTTGTCCGTCGCCCAAAACTTCATCAATTTCGGTACTCATTAAAATTTCAATGTTTGGTGTATTTTTCACGCGTTCCTCCATGATTTTTGATGCACGAAATTTTTCAGAACGAACCAGCATAGTAACTTTTTTACATAAATGCGACAAATAATGTGCTTCTTCACAAGCCGAATCGCCTGCACCAACAATAATTACTTCTTGATTACGGTAGAAAAAACCATCGCAAACTGCACAAGCCGATACACCGCCACCCATTTGCAAATAGTGCTGTTCAGACGGAATACCAAGGTATTTAGCTGTTGCCCCTGTTGATATAATTACGGTCTTTGCATGAATTTCAATCGTGTCATTGATCCATACTTTTTTCAATTCGCCCGATAAATCAACTTTGGTAGCATAACCGTCGCGCACATCGGTTCCAAAACGCTTAGCTTGTGCTTGTAGTTGCAACATCATTTCTGGACCTGTAACCCCATCTGGATAGCCTGGAAAATTTTCTACTTCATTTGTTGTGGTTAACTGACCGCCAGGTTGCATTCCTTGATACAATACAGGATTCATATTGGCACGAGCTGCATAAATCGCCGCAGTATAACCTGCTGGTCCCGACCCTATTATTAAACATTTTACCGCTTCTATAGTTGTTGACATATTTTTTTACATTGTTTTTTAACGATTACAAAAATAGCTATTTATCAATGGATTCAAAAGAAAGTTCTGTTATAAATAACTATGGTATAATCGATTTGCTCTATGAGTAAATATTTTTTTATCTTTTTTTAAAATTTTACGCATTAAATAAAAAAAACATGTATATTTGCACTCGAATTATCGAAAACAATTCGGGGTGTAGCGTAGCCCGGTCATCGCGCCTGGTTTGGGACCAGGAGGTCGCAGGTTCGAATCCTGCCACCCCGACAAAAAAGAGACTTCTAAAATGGAAGTCTTTTTTTATTTTAAAACAGTGTTATGTTTTATACTTATATTTTATATAGTACCAAGTCTTTGAAATATTATGTTGGGCAAACCAATAATTTATCCGACAGAATCAATCGGCACAACGCGGTACAACAAATTGCAACTAAAAACGGCATCCCGTGGATTTTGATAACTTATTTTGAATGTCAGTCGAGAAGTGAAGCGGTTCAACTCGAAAACAAAATAAAAAAAAGAGGTGCTAAAAGATTTCTTTTTGATATTGGATTTTATGAAATATAATCGCGTCCCGCCTGGCGGGAAGGTCGCAGGTTCGAATCCTGCCACCCCGACAAAAAAGAGACTTCTAAAATGGAAGTCTTTTTTTATTTTAAAAACAGTGTTATGTTTTATACTTATATTTTATATAGTACCAAGTCTTTGAAATATTATGTTGGGCAAACCAATAATTTATCCGACAGAATCAATCGGCACAACGCGGCACAACAAATTGCAACTAAAAACGGCATCCCGTGGATTTTAATAACTTATTTTGAATGTCAGTCGAGAGGTGAAGCGGTTCAACTCGAAAACAAAATAAAAAAAAGAGGTGCTAAAAGATTTCTTTTTGATATTGGATTTTATGAAATATAATCGCGTCCCGCCTGGCGGGAAGGTCGCAGGTTCGAATCCTGCCACCCCGACAACACTTACACTAAGTGAAGTCATAAACCCGCAAATTCTAAGGATTTGCGGTTTTTTTGTTTTTATTTCATATCAAAATATCCCAGTTTATATCAATCTATCCGTGAGCGATTGAGTGAGTAAATTTTATGTCTTAAATTTACTCACCGAAAAACATATAAATAAATGTATATCAGAATATTAATTCATTTATTTTAACACTTTTTATCGCCGTTTGACTTCTTTTTTACGAGCAACTAATGATTAGAATTTGTGAACTGTTTTAAAGTACAACAGTTAAACACAATATGAATGGATATGAAAACAATGAACACCTTTGGAATTCACTTTGTCATCAGAGTGACTAAACAGCAGAAAAATGAAATGGGAGCCGTATTTGCAAGAGTTACGGTAAATGGCAAAAAAACTGAAATTTCATTGAAAACTAAAGTATTGCCTAAAAATTGGGATATGACTAAAGGCAAAGCAAAAGGCAGAAATGATGATATGATTAAACTTAACAATCACATTGAACGGGTTCGTTCACTGATTACCGATTGCTACCATCAATTAATTCAACAACGGCAGGAAATAACCGCGGCAGCCGTGAAATCATTATACCTTGGAGAAGATAAAGAGGAAGGAATGACTTTGATAAAACTTTCGGAATATCATAAGCAGGTTGAAACTGGAAGACTTGCTCCGGGCACAATGAAAAATTATACTACCACGGTTTCGTATCTACAAAGGTTTATCAGAAAACAATACAACAAGAAAGATGTTTATCTTGAAAAACTGAACTATAAGTTTATGCTGGATTTTGAAAACTTCTTGCACAACTATAAACCCACAGATCATCAAAGACCGATGAGTAATAATGGTGTAATGAAACATTTGGAAAGATTAAAAAAATTCGTTAATATGGGAGTTAAAATGGATTGGCTGGAAAAAGATCCTTTTGCTAAATATAAGTTGCGCTTTGAAAAGGTTGAAAGAGGATATTTGTCAAAAGAAGAATTGGCGATTCTTGAAAAGAAAAACTTTTCGATAGAGCGCCTTCAATCAGTATTGGATATGTTTTTGTTTAGTTGTTATACTGGGCTTGCCTATATTGATATTTCCAAACTTGCCCATGAACATATCTGTAAAGGAATTGACGGAAAAGATTGGCTGATGACAAAAAGAGAAAAAACAAATATTTTAGTCAAAGTTCCTTTGTTGCCACAAGCTGTCCAGCTTATTGTAAAATACAAAAACCACCCTGCAGCTGTAGCAAACGAAACACTTTTTCCTGTATTAAGCAATCAAAGAATGAATGGTTATCTTAAAGAAATTGCAGATTTTTGCAAGATTAAGAAGAATCTGACTTTTCATCTGGCACGACATACTTTTGCTACAACTGTGACTCTAAGCAATGGAGTCCCGATTGAGTCTGTGAGCAAAATGCTGGGGCATACTTCTATCAGGACAACGCAAATCTATGCCAAGGTGGTAGAACATAAGCTGAGCGAGGATATGCAGAATCTAAAACTAAAAATGACTTCCTCTTAAAAATAAATTTTCAATAAACTACCTTTGAAAGCCAAATAATACTTCTGAGTGCCAGTTTCATTATAGATATATTTATTTTGGCTTCATTTGTATCAGTATATTTTAATAATTTAAAATTAATGCAAATGAAGGTAGAGCTAATTACAAAGGAAGATTTGGAAAGTTTTAAAAAAGAACTTTTTGAAGAAATCAGAAGAAACCGTTTCCATTTCAAAAAAATAGATCAAGTTCAAAAGGAATGGTTAAAAAGCTTTGAAGTCAGAAAATTATTGGGGATTTCGGCAGGCACACTCCAAAGCCTGAGATTAAATGGAACACTACCCTATACCAAAGTGGGTGGATTGATGTATTACCGTTACGAAGACATTCGAAAACTGATGGATGGTAGTGATGAAAAGAGTTAAATAAATAAGAACAAAACGCTTCTTGTTTTTTTATATTTTTCAAGATAAGTTTTTTTAAACCATAAATTAAATAAAATTTAAGACTTAATAAAATAACATCCTCGTTGATAAATTCCTAATAAAAGATGTTGTCTGATGGAGCACTTTTTATGTTCTTTATTCAAGTATCACTTCTGGATGGACGTCTTTGCATTTTTGATATTACCTCTTATTTATGATAAAATATAAGTAAAATTACTTATTGACTTTTGTGTTTTTATCGGAGAACTTTGCTTGTTTAACTATTAAAAATTTTAATTATGACTATTGACAACAATACCGGAGAGGTTATTACATTAGACCAAGCGATTAATTACACACACACTTTTCAGGATAACAACCCAAATGCAATTAAGTCTTTCTTTGCAGGGATTAATAAAATTAATCGTATCTTCGGGCAAGATGATTGTATAGGTATTCGTTTTTATAACGGGGTAGATTCAGTAACAGGGAAGAATAATCTTGTATTGGTAGGTGTAAATCAAAACGGTGAAGATATAACTTCAGGCGTAATTTTAGAAGATTTAGTAACTTGTCCTAATTATTGCCCTAAAAACAGTGCTTTAATAAAACCATAACTTTGTATTATATCTTTTTATATACGGCTCTTTTTGTAGGAATACTCCCTTTGTTAGTGTTGTTTTCCAAAAAAAGGGCCTTTATTTTCAATGAACCTATTATTCCTTTTGTTTGGGTTACGGCTATAGCTACTTTATATGAGTCAATAGGTTCAATTATTTTAAAAATAAATGTGGATTATTGGTTTCAAATATATTCCTTTTTAGAATTTTTGGCTATTTTTTATTTTTATTTTAAACTGTTCAAACCTCGATTTAAAACGGCTTTCCTTTTTGTTTTTATCTTATTAACAGTCACTTATGGTTTTTCATTTTACTATTGGCAAGAATACTCTTCCTTTATAGCCAAAGCTATTAATAAAACACCTTTGACATTCCTTGTTTTATTGGGGACTTTCTGGTGTGTAAGAGATTTGTTTAGGAGCGATGAAATACAAAACCTCTGGCAAAATCCTACTTTTTATTTTGTGTCAGCTTTTTATATCTACTATTTAGTTACGATGCCTTTGTTTTTGATGAGTAGCTTTATTTTTGACAGTAACTTATATTTTTATGATTTCGCCATTGTCAATATAATGGCAACACTTATTTTGCGAATACTTGTAACTATCGGGGTATGGAAAATGAAACCAGCTTGAAGATTTTTTTCTGGATTGCGACTGCTATTATGTTGTTTAGTGTCATTACAGTTTTACTTGTAGTTGTACTTTACAACAGAAGAACTTATAGAATGAAACAAAAAGAATCAAAAAACCTAATGAGCGCCACTTTTGAAGCCGAAAGAATGGAGCGAAGGCGTATTGCAGCAGATCTGCACGATGAGGTAAGTGGCGACTTAAATGCATTGCAGTACCATGTAAGCCGTCTGGCAGAACAAGACAAGGGTTCGATTACAAAAGAAGAGTTAGACAAGATTAGTAGTATGCTATCTAAAACATTGAATCATGTGCAAAATATAAGCTATAACTTAATGCCTCCAATGCTACAAGACTATGGACTTATATTAACATTGCAAAGCTATTTTGCGCGCATAATTCAAATATACGCAATAGAAATTACACAAGAATACCACACTAAAGAATTAGATCTCCCAACAGCTCTTTCACACGAACTGTTTCGAACAATTCAAGAGTTGACTACAAACATGATAAAACATGGTAATGCCAATAAAATCTCTTTTTCGATTTCGATGGAAGATGACTCCGTTTTTTTCGACACTTCTGATAATGGAACATCCTTTGATTTTTACAAATCATCAAAAAATTCAAAAGGAATGGGAATAAAAAATATTATTTCCAGATTATCAAATATCGACGGCAAACTTGTACAGTTTCCGGTAAATCAAGGAAATAAATTTAGAATTACTTTAAAAATTAAAAATAAATGACAGAAAATATACTAAAAATAGCAATAGCTGATGACCATACTTTGTTTAGAGAAAATTTAGCATTATGGATTAATACTTCTGAAGAACTTTATGTTGTGCTTGAAGCATCAAACGGAAAAGATTTATTAGAAAAATTAGAACACACTCAAATTGATATTCTATTATTAGATATACAAATGCCCATAATGGATGGTTTTGAAGCCGCAAAAATAATAAAGAGGAAATATCGTGATGTAAAAATACTCATACTAACACTAATGGATGATATTAGCATGATATCTAAGGTTATAGAAATGGATCTTCATGGTGTATTTACTAAAAATACATCACCAAAAGAATTAAAGAAAGCAATTATAGGTTTAAAAGAAGAAGGTTTTTATTCCGAAAAAAGCCTTTATTCACAAATAAAGAAAATCAAATCCAACTCAACTTTTGTATTACCAGAATCAAGACAGCCTAATTTTACCGAATCAGAACTTAATATTATTGAGCATTTTGCACAAGGCCTGAAAGCAAAAGAAATAGCAGATGTCTTAAATATCAGTAGTCGTACAGTTGAGGTGCACAAACAAAACATCTTAGGAAAAAGTGATTTTGATTCCATGATTACGGTAGTTGCCTACTGCTATCACCACAAAATAATAAAGACAGAAGATATACTATCCAAAATACGTAAAAACACTTATTGACAAATTACTTATCTTATTTGTGTCTTTATATATACCTAAAGAAAATTATGAAAGATAATTTAAAAATACGCTTTTTATGATTTTTAATTATTTTTTCATCTTTATTAATTAGTTTTTTTACCTCACAATACAGATTTTATCTGATATAATTTATTTACTCTTCTGAATATTTTCTCCAAAGCAACTCCCCAATTTAATTAATAAATCGGCTTTTATAATTCTATCAAATGATAAAAGTATAAAAGTATCTACATCATTTTTGATTTTAAATACCTCGATATTATCGAAAAACACCCAAAAAATACGTAAAAACACTTATTGACTGGCTTATTTAAGTCATCTAAATTTGGACTATCATTTTGTAGCTACGATGATATTTATTGTTAATTTAAAAGATTAAAAATTATGGCAGATGCATTAATCTATTATGCATACATAGAAAATTTGCATAACAACGGATTAGATTTATAGATTAAATTTATCAAGTTTTGACAGAGTACCATCAGAACCAGAAGTGATAATTAACTTGTCAGCAACTTTTGTAAATAACAGCAGTTCTTTTCCTGGAGCTACTTTTGACAATTTAGTAACCGCAGGAACTTTAGCTTATAATAATGTTCTTTCAGATTCTTATCCATCTGATTTTACAGAACGGCAAATTGAATATGCAAAACAGGTAGAGGCGGTTTTTGATGGTTATGAGCCCCCCTTTAATCATATAGACGAAATAAATACTAAAATAAATAGTGAGGTTCAAAAAGTTATCAATTCTGATCTTACTGAAGAAGAACAAATGCCTCTATTGGCAGGCTTAGCTGTTGGAAAATCAAGTTTACATTATTGGAATCAACAAGTTGTAGATTCCAATAGTTATTGGTCGCAAGTAAATTATCAACAGGCTTCTAAAATTGATTGGCCCGATATTAATTGGCGTAAAGTAGGAAGAGCAGATGTAAAAGGAGCAGTCGGAGGATTTTTTAAAGGATTATTTGGTGGAGGTGGGACTGCTTTAGGTGGAGCAGCTACAGGTGCTCTTGGAAGTTCTGCTGCTGAATTAGCTGTCCAAATATATGATTATTATTTTGGAAAGTAAGATTGTGATGAATCTTTAAGTTTTGGCACATCATAATAAATGTACCAAAACTTAATTATAAAAAATAAACAATGAGAAGATTTTGGAATAAACTAACGATGCTGGTAGTTATATGTATAAGTAGTTATGCTACTGCACAAAATATTAATGAAAAGAAAGGTTTGCAAGCATCAGCAATAATAGGAATGTCAAATTTTAATTTTGGAAGTATAAATGATGTATTAGAAAATCAAGGGCTACCACAAATTAAAGACGGCTTGCAATTTACACCATCTTTCAATATAAAACTATTCTCTGGGAATCGTGATTATTGGGAAGTGACTGTAGGTTTAAACAATTCTAAGAATAATGAAAAAGAATATACATTAGAACAGCAGGTTATTTTTAGTGAAATAGGTTATGGTAAATATATCAATTTTAAAGAACGAAACTACTTGTTGTTTGGTGTAGCTATCGGAAACGTATCGTATGATGTAGATTTATATAACAATGTAAAAGGCACTTCTTTTTTTGATTCTATCTCACAAACAAATGATGGTTCTAAAATAAGTTCAAGAAATAATACATATGCGGCTCTAAAAGCAGGTTACGATTGGGAAATTGATTCTGAAGGAGATATTTTAATTGGGGTTAGAATGGGATATAGAATAGGCTTTGGAAAAGAAAAATGGGAAATTAACGGAAACTCTTATGATGATAGTCCCAAAACATCGGCAAATGGATTCTTTATGGGGTTAGCATTATCAATACACTAAAAAAGCAATAGAAATAATGAATAGATTTTTTTACATTTTTACAATAGCATTTAGTTTAATTTTTTTATCATCTTGTTCCAATGATGATAGCAGTCCGGTCATAGATGATGAACCAAAGGAATACTTATTAGGGAAATGGGATTTCAACGCATTTGACATTAAGATGTCTATTGATGGAGAAATGGTTTATGAAGAAGAAGATATTCCAGATGGTGGAGTACAATACCATTTTAAAGAAGATGGAGTAATAGAGTATCGCTTTTTTGATAGCGATACCGGCGAAGATGAGGAGGTAGGTAGTGGAACATACCAAAAAACAGAAGATGAATTAACAATTAATAGAGACGGGATACCCTATAGTTTTACCATTTCTAATTTAAATGAAACTAATCTTCATTTAGCAGTTTCTGAAAATGGGATGGATGAACAAGGACGTTATGTTGAATTAGAATTAACGCAAAAGTTTATTAAAGTAGAATAAAGTTTTAACTCATAAACTTATTAAGACAAATAAATGTAATTTATCATTTTTAAAACGGTTAACTTTAAATATTTATTTTATGAAAAAATTTCTGATTTTATTTTTAGCCATTGGCTTTGTATTTTACTCGTGTGAGAGTGATCAGGGAAGCAAAGTTACAGAAGAATCAATTCTTAGTGACGAAGCTATTAGTGGATTTTCCACTAAATTAAACTTTTTTGGAGATTATTTTGCTCCGGTTGAACAAGATAGTGTACATAAACTTCAAAGAGTGATTATAGAAAATTATGAAGCGGTAGAAAAGATTATTGATGAAAGCAATGGTGACATAGAAGCTGTTATTTATGATGTATCAAGAGAACAAGGAGGAGTTAAGTTTCATAATTTTAATTATTATGCTCCAAAGGCTGGAGGACCTATTAGTGATATTGAATGGGAATTCGCAAAATGGAAATGCCCTGATGGTCAGTCGCTAGTTAATACCTGTTACAGTCAGAGTTGTGTTGAAAATACTCTTACTAATTTAAGTGATAACTTTTCTTCTGGAGAAACTATAACCATGCATCATAGTGGTATGGTAGGAGGTGTTAAAATTTGTTCCGATGTAGAATAAATTGTAATAAAAATGTTTTTCCATTTTTAACCAGAAACTATCAAAAACAGAGTTTGACTATTTGTAGTCAAACTCTGTTTTTTTTGTCAGAAAAGATTTACAGTTCTATTTTTTAAGAAAACTCTAACTATTTTGATAGTAAAAATACGTAAAAACACTTATTGACTGGCTTATTTAAGTCATCTAAATTGCAGAATCTTTCATCTGTTAAAAATTTAATTACAAATGTAATAACACTTACAAATCTTTATCATGGAAGAATGCGCAATAGTGAGTGAAGTCGAAAAACTTATATTTTATAATTTTTGTAATTACCCTATTAAACAAAAATAAATTATGTGCTCCTGAGTGAGTACCGCAATATCAGTAACTGAGTATTAACCTTTAAATAATCATCAAGTTTTAAAAAATGAATACTAACCAAAACATTAACTACAATGGCAAAAATTACCAGTCTGCCCGTCATACGGGCATTGGGCATCATGCTGATTGTCCTGTGGTCTTTAGGAATGAAGGCCCAAACAGCACACAACCCCGTTCTGACATGGGATCAGGAAGTAGGGTGTATTGACTACGACGACAGAGGCGAAAAAGACTACTATACGCTGATTGAACAAATTTCAATGGGTGTTTGTCTTCGTGTTTGTGAAGAAAGTACAGTAACTTATGGCTTTACAGCCAATGGTGTTACAGACGTTCAGTGGCAGGTTAACGGAGGTAACTTACAAAGCAGCAGTAATACCGGAGCTACAATACACTGGAACAGTGGTGGAAACGGAAGTTTAACACTGACCATAACTTATGACGACAATACCGTTGATGTATTAACGGTTTGTGTAGAAAAAGTAATTAGTCCAGAAGCCTATTTTGAAATAGACGGACCAGAACCCCATCAAAAGGAGTTTTGTACCTTTCTACCCATTTCTTTTAACAACCTTTCTAACGACAACGGCGGTTCTGCCATTGTTAATTACCTTTGGGATTTCGGCGACGGCACTACGTCCAGCCTTTTCGAACCAACTCACGCGTACGATCATCCGGGCACTTATACTGTGGAACTTGCTGTTACCAACAGTTGTAACTGTACCTCTTATTATAAGTGGGAAGTAAATGTTATGGACGCCCGTGAGTTTGAAATCACTTGTCCGTCTGTGGTTTGTGAAAATGCTCGCGAAACATACAGCGTAACTGATGGTTGCGGCGGTGAATGGAAAGTAATTGGAGGAACAATGATAGCCAACAACGGTACTTCAATCGAAGTAGTTTGGGACA
This sequence comes from Flavobacterium sp. CBA20B-1, assembly GCF_028473145.1. Taxonomy (NCBI): domain Bacteria; kingdom Pseudomonadati; phylum Bacteroidota; class Flavobacteriia; order Flavobacteriales; family Flavobacteriaceae; genus Flavobacterium; species Flavobacterium sp. CBA20B-1. The sequence continues at coordinate 2,783,021 of NZ_CP092370.1, read as the reverse complement.
ACGTTGATCCGCAAGAAGGTTTTGGCTATGTGAGCTATCGTTCAAACTGTTCTTGTCCGATTTGGACTACGGTAAAAATACCTGTTGTTTTACGTAGAGGACTAATCAAAGGACCAGGTGTAGTTTGCCAAGATTCTCAGGGGCGTTTTACCCTGCCTCAGTGGCCTGCTACAGAATTTGAATGGATGATTGATGGAGACCCTAACCACCCGATGCTGGTACACACTGACCAACGCAACGAGATTGTGGTAGACGGAGCCACTCCCGGCGCTTATGTTTTGTCTGTACAATACACAAATACGTTGATTGATGATGGTAAGTGTATGGGTAAAGCTGAAATTAAATTTTCAGTTGCAGAGCGTCCTCAGATCATTACTGACGATGACCTTACCAATTGTCAGAATAATACTATGAGTTTCCAAACGCATAACGGCGTATCGGTAGAATGGCAAATTATGCTGGACGGAAATATAGTTTATACCCATACTGGTTCTACAATGGATTACGATTTCCCTGATTCGGGAACACACGTAATTACCGTGGGTTATGACGGATGTGACTCTGACCCTGTAATGGTAGAAGTTGTAGAATTACCAGTGATGACCGGTACTATTGACGGACCAGAAAAGGTATGTTTAAACACACCTTATACATACACGCTTAGTGAAGAAGAACCTGGTTTTATTTACGTATGGAGCGTTACCAACGGAGCAGTAATTGGAGACAATACTGGCGCACAGGCAGATGTACAGTTTACAGGTTCACCTGCAACGGTAAGCGTGGTAAAACAAGCTGTGAAAAACGGAGTGATATGTGAATCAGATCCAGTTGAATTTGCTGTAAGCGAAATTGTTATTAATCCGGTTATTATCAATAACAGCGGACTGGCACAATTTTGTCCGAGTAGCAGCGCTACTTTTACGGTAGATTTGGGCGGCGTAGTTGCCGATCACATTACATGGAGTATCAAAAGCAGTACAAGTGCAACCAATTTCGGAAGTATCACTGACGGTATTAACAGCACAACAGCAACCGTAGGTTTTAATGAAATCAGTACTTCACCAACCGGAATTTTACAAGTAGATGTCATTAAATGTGGACAGACCTTTACCCAAACATACGTTATCAACCTGATAGAAAACCCTACATTGACTATTGGAACGGTAGCTAATATTTGTCCGGCAGATACAGGAACCGTTGCTGTGCCTATAACGATAACCCCTAGTCCGCCTTATCCGGTATCAATTAAGGTGCTTATAGACGGTGTTGATGAAGGTACATATTCTTATTCAGGTGGGGGAACTTTGAATATTAATAACACTTTTGCCAACAGTTCCAGCAGTAATATTTCCAGAAATCTTACCTTACAGCTGGGCGTATGTAACTACAGCGTATCGGCATCACAAAATGTAATTGTATATCCGGAAACAGAAGTGTATGTATCGCCAAGCTACAGCTATATAGTTTGCCCTGCGACTTACGGATCTATAAGCTTAACATCAACGGTATCTACAGGCATCACATCTTCTACTGTATTTGAATGGTATAAAGTTCCAAGTACTACTCCGATAGCAGGGGCTAATAGTGAAAATTTCTCCATTACCGGACCAAATCCAGGCGGAACTTATTACGTAAAAGTAATTGACCAAAACGGTTGTGAAGTACGCTCAGACAATATTTATGTAACGGAAAGTTGTGCCGGCGGTGGACCAGGTGGCTGTATAGTATCACCAAACCCGAATGCGAGTGCATCGGCACAGTGGACAAGTTGTAACACTATTATTACCGACTTAAACTACGACTACCCGCCAACATCAATTGTTTGGACAGGCAGTACACATCTTTCTCCTGCAGGTGGACAGACAACAGACAATGCCACTTTTACCACAACGGTACCAGGCACACACGTAGTAACAGCATACCTGAATTATAGCGGTTGTACTATTGTGAAGACTTATACGGTAGAGAAAAACTACGAAGCCAAAATGTCGCCAGAGATAACCTGTAACGGAGACGGAACTTATAAAATAGTGCTGTACAATCATTCATTAACATATAATGCAGGCAGTATTAATCCGTTGACCTTTGAATATTTTGGTCCGGGTGTTACGGCAGGAGCCTCAGGCAACAGCACAACCATAAACAGTATAGGACCGGGCACGTATGTTTATACCATGAAAGTCAATTCACCAGGCAGTGGAACACCAGAGTGTGAAACTACGCTAACGATAACCTTAGACCCTGAACCGGACCCTAACTTTACGCTTTCGCCTCTAAGCTATTGTTCTGACGAGGTGATTACTTTAACCGCACCGGGGTATGACCCAAGCAACATCTATGAGTGGGTATTTAATGGTACATCGTATATAACCAGTGAAGAAAATACATTGATTCAGCTCCCCGCAGGACCAAACCAATTCATTACATTAACGGTTACCACACCGTATGGGTGTACTTATACCAGCAATCCTGTATTTGTAAACATTTATGAAGCTGATTTTAATGGAGGTATTATTAACCCTCTTAATGCTGACTTCTGTGCCAATAATCCTACACCACTATCATTTTCTGGTAGCCTTATGCCGGTTGATATTATATGGATGTTGGGTAATCAAGAAGTTGGTACAGGTTTGACTTATCAGCCAACACAAAGCGGCAGTTATTGGCCGGTGTTGATTGATGCTAATGGTTGTAAAAGTTATATCATGGCTACCGAAGCTAAAAGCTATATACTGCGTCAGCCTCCGTTTGCCAGCATCAGCGGCAATACTAGTGTGTGTTTTGACGAGAGCACCATATTGGTAGGTATTACTACCGATAATGCGGTGGAGCACCGATGGAGCGGGCCGTCACTACCTTCGGGCTACGGAACATGGGTAGCTGGTGATACCAACAAAGTGTTGGAGTTGACCGGACTGACTCCGGGTACATATAACTACACGTTTGAAACCCGTGCTGCAAGCGATCCGTCTTGTACCAACAGCTTTACCACTACGGTAGAAGTACACCCGCAAGTGCCTACGCCAACCATCAGTTACACGGTAATTAACTGCGACCCGTATACCATACAATTAACGGCTACCGGGCCAAGTACTGGTGTGTATAACTGGAGCAACGGCATGACCGGAACTACCATCGAAGTAACCCATGGCGGAGCGTATAGTGTAACCTATACCGAAACTACCGGTTGCAGTGCCACCGGATATATACAGGCACCGCACAATCCAGAACGTGCCTTATGGGTAGTTCCTGCGGGTTGTTATACGGTTTGTGATGCTTATTTGATTGGGCCACTGGGTACCTACGACAGTTACAGCTGGGAGGTAAACGGCAGTGTTACCCAATCGGGCAACAACACCTTTATCCCGAATCAACCAGTTACTTCCGGAGGAACTTATCAGTTGTTTATCAGCCAACAAGGTTGCACCTATGGCAGTAACATACCAGATATTACTATAGACCTTGAAAGATGTCCGCCGAAATCTTGCGATTTCAAAGTACAATTTGAATTGATGGAAATCATACCGGGGGGCTTTGTGTACTACGTTCAAATGACAAACCCTACAAGCAACCCTATCGCGGTACACCTGAGTAGTTATAACGGCTACGGCACATTTGTACCATCAGTGTTGGTATTGAATCCGGGATTCAACTCTTTTGCAGTAGAATTCTACGTCAACGGCACCTATATGCCGGGTGTGCCTGATATGTTTGTGGTCAGCGGGCCAGGTTGTGCCGACGTTGTAGAGGTTAAACTATCTGAAACCCATTGGGAAAATCTGGTAGAACCAGCATCTTTGGCACTCTCGCCCAATCCATCATACGATACCACTGTGGTAACGTTTAGCACAGGTACAGAATACGATAATGCACAAAGCATTAAAGTATATGATATTATGGGCTTACAGCGCTACAATGAAAGAGTAAGCGGACAAGACGGAGAAATTACGCTGGACGTAAGCCGTTTTATACCGGGTACCTACATCATTACGCTAGAAGCAGACGGTAAACGCATTGCGACCGAAAAATTGATTAAGAAATAAACTGTTTAATGAGTAAACGGTGCTAAGAGCTTGGCTTTTAGCACCGTTTTTATTAATTTTAGAAACCAATAATTAAAAAAACTAACAGATATGAAACAAAAAATACATAAAGCTTATTATTTTGAACAGCGTGAGGAATATCCTTTTAAAATACCTCATTTATTCATATTCTTTTTTCTTTTGTCTCTTACAGTCAACGCCCAACAACCCTATGAATGGCAGTGGGCAATGAAAGGAGGCGGAAGTCTAGGTGGTACAGGAGCAGGAATTGATGATGAAAGAATTTATGATATAAAAGTAGGTACAGATAATAACTATTATTTTATAACATCAATTGCAGGAGCATCAAATGCAAATTTAGACGGGTACACCGTACCAGTATACAATACCTCTAATACAATAGCTGGTGGCACTAAAGATATTTTTTTGTTTTCCACTGACTGTGAAGGCAATGTGCGTTGGAGTCAGGCTATTGGTGGCTGGAAAAATGATACTGCCTATAATTTGGTATTAGACGATCAAAACAATGTTTATGTAGGAGCAAATGTTAGAAATGAAGATCCAGGTTCAGGAGGAGGTATTAGACCACCATTACATTTTTCAGATAATGACTTTGTGCCTTTTCCAGATTTTAGTAATGGTGGAGTAAATATTCCACAAGAGGGTTTCAAAACTACTTATTTAGTAAAATATGATAGTAATGGCAATTATATAGAAAAAAAGGCTCTACAGGGAGATGTAACAGGGAATAATTTCACCTCACAAATTTCCGATTTGGCAATAGACGGTGACGGAAAAATACATTTTATTATTGGACTAATAAACGGTACGCATTTGGATGGAAATGTAACTGTACCTTCAAGTTTTAATACACTATACAATTACCAATACCATTTAGTAACCTATGACACATATCCCAACCTTGACTATAATAGTAGTATTTCTTTACCTATTTCAAATAGTACAGGTTTGTCTATGAAAGATACTCGCTTTGGTTATGATAGTGGTACTAATACATTTTATATAGCTGGTGAGCGAATAGGTGCACCACTTATGCCATTAACTTATGATGGACAAACTATTGTAAATCGTTCATATATTATTGCTATTAATGGAAATGATGGCAGTAAAAAATGGATACGAGAGATTTACTCAGACCCTGGAACAAGTAGTGATCTCACTGGTAACAAAATTAGCTCTGTAGTAATTGATGATAATTCCAACGTTTATATTGGAGGGGCCAGATTCAGACATCCTACCTACCTTGATTTAAAAATTTATGACCCTACAGACTCATCTGTTACCCCCTATAATATTACTACAGGAGCTGATTATACAGTTCCAATGATTGTAAAATTCAATAGTGATGGCGATGTGCAATGGGTACAGGCAACAACATCTCACGACTCAACTATCTCCGCATCTACCTTACGTCGAGGAAAAAATATTGCTATAAATGGGAATGAAATAGCTTTTGCAGCACAAGGCGGTGCTGACTCTTGGGGGGCAATAAACATAGCTCGTCCTTTAGGAGCTAATTTTCAGCCCGACCCTATATTGGTTCGTTTAGACAAACAAACAGGAAATGTGATAGGTGTACATGATATAGAAGGAGAACCACTAAGTACTAAGACAATGACGGCTGTAGCAGTTGATAACGACGGTAACTATATTACCGGAGGTAGTTTTAATGCCAATCTTTTTATAAATAATACACTGGGTATAAACCCATTAATCAGCACTGGCGAAGCAGACTTTTTTGTAGCTAAGCTAGCAAACAGTGCATGTGGTTCGGTGAGTACGGATGATTTTAATACATTATCGTTTAACGTATATCCAAACCCAACAACAAGTATCATCAATGTAGAAACTACAGAGCAGTTGTCTGCTTATACGATATACGATGCTACAGAAAGACTAGTACAAGAACGTATGTTTAACGGCAGTAACCAGATAAATATGGAAAACAACAGTAATGGTGTCTATTTTATAAAAATTGTTACCGTAGAAGGCAACACCGGAACAGTTAAAGTGGTGAAGCGGTAGGTATATTTTCTAGGTTTTAAATTTAAGTAAAAAAAACTAACAGATATGAAACAACAAATACATAAATCTTATCATTTTGAACAGCGTGAGGAATATCCTTTTAAAACTCCCAAAATATCCTGTTTATTCATATTCTTTTTTCTTTTATCTCTTACAGCCAATGCTCAACAACCCTATGAATGGCAGTGGGCAATGAAAGGTGGTGGAAGTTTGGGAGGAACCGACAAAGAAACCATTCACGATTTAAAAGTAGGAAGCGATGGAAATTACTATTTTATTGCCTCTATTTTTGGAACAGGGCAACACCATAACGCACAACTTGACGGTGTGACCGTACAAACCAACAATCAACCCAATAGTCAGGCTGGAGGGGCTGAAGATATTTTCTTATTTTCTACTGACTGCGAAGGCAATGTGCGTTGGAGCCAGGCGATAGGTGGAGGCTCACAAGATAGGGCATATAATTTAGTGCTAGATAGCGAGAACAATGTATATATTGGAGGGTATTTTAACCCAGGTGTTACTAATGCAGCAGGCACCTTCCCAGTACGTTTCAGTTCTACGGATTCTTTACCTATGAACAACAATCACCCCGACTACTATAAAAGAATTTATTTAGTAAAATATGACAGCGATGGTAATTATCAAGGAAAAAAAGCCTTGCAGGGCAATGTAAGTAACGATCCTAACAGCGCACATTATGGTTCGCAAATTTTAGACCTTGCCATTTATAACGATACCTTGCATTTTATAGTAGGCTTACTAAGTGGAACACATTTAGACAATCAGGTAACTGTTCCTTCACAATATACCTATGACCCTAATACATGGACATATAATTTTCAATATCATTTGGTAAAATACGATACAGGCTTAAATTATATCAATAATATTGTTTTACCTATTGCAGATGGTACAGGATTTGTTAATGGACGAATTAGATTTGTCTATGATACAACCTCTAACCAATATTATATTGGAGGAATGCGAGGAGGGGTTACTGGTGCTGTACAACCATTAATATACGATGGTAATGCATTTGTAGAACGCTCTTTTATACTAGCAATTAATGATAATGACGGCAGTGAAAATTGGCGTAGAGAAATTTATTCTACTTCTACTTCAGGACAGCTTAATGTTAACTGTATTTTTTCATTGGCTGTGGATGACGATTCCAATGTCTACGTAGGAGGAAGTTTCCATCAACATAACTCACCAAACATAAAAATTTATGACCCTACAGACTCATCTGTTAACCCATATTTTTTTACAGCTGGTATTACTTCAACTATTCCAATGATTATACAGTTTAATAATGATGGTGATGTGCAATGGGTACAGGCAACAACAGATATTGAAAATATTGCTCCTGGTCCACGTTATGGAAAAGGAATAGCTATAAATAACAATGAAGTCGCCCTTGGGGTACAAGCTGGTGCTGATACTTGGGGGAATATTCAAATAAATTTACCAGTAAATAACTATCAACCTGACCCAACACTAATACTACTCAATAAACAGTCGGGTGCTGTTTTAGAAGTTCACGGAATTGAAGGAGAGCCACTAAGTACTAAGACAATGACAGCTGTAGCAGTTGATAACGATGGTAACTATATTACCGGAGGTAGTTTTAATGCCAATCTTTTTATGAATAATACGTTGGGTATAAACCCATTAATCAGCACTGGCGAAGCAGACTTTTTTATAGCTAAGCTAGCAAACAGTGCATGTGGTTCGGTAAGTACGGATGATTTTAATACATTATCGTTTAACGTATATCCAAACCCAACAACAAGTATCATCAACGTAGAAACCACAGAGAAGTTGTCTGTTTATACAATCTACGATGCTACAGGAAGACTAGTACAAGAACGTATGTTTGATAGCAGTAACCAGATAAATATGGAAAACAACAGTAATGGTGTCTATTTTATAAAAATTGTTACCGTAGAAGGCAATGCCGGAACGGTTAAAGTGGTGAAGAAATAGCTCAATAGTCTTTAGCTTTCCTATGTTTTAAAGAAGTGAAAAAACTAACAGATATGAAACAAAAAATACATAAAGCTTATTATTTTGAACAGCGTGAGGAATATCCTTTTAAAACTCCCAAAATATCCTGTTTATTCATATTCTTTCTTCTTTTATCTCTTACAGCCAACGCCCAACAACCCTATGAATGGCAGTGGGCAATGAAAGGAGGTGGAAGTTTGGGAGGAACCGACAAAGAAACCATTCACGATGTAAAAGTAGGAAGCGATGGAAATTACTATTTTATTGCTTCTATTTTTGGAACAGGACAGCACCATAACGCACAGCTTGATGGCGTGACCGTACAAACCAACAATCAACCCAATAGCCAGGCTGGAGGATTGGAAGATATTTTCTTATTTTCTACTGACTGCGAAGGCAATGTGCGCTGGAGCCAGGCGATAGGCGGAGGCTCACAAGATTTGGCATATAATTTAGTGCTAGATAGCGAGAACAATGTATATATTGGAGGATATTTTAACCCAGGTGTTACTAATGCAGCAGGCACCTTCCCAGTACGTTTCAGTTCTACGGATTCTTTACCTATGAACAACAATCACCCCGACTACTATAAAAGAATTTATTTAGTAAAATATGACAGCGATGGTAACTATCAAGGAAAAAAAGCCTTGCAGGGCAATGTGGGAAGCACAAATTCTGGAGCACAAATTTTAGACCTTGCCATTAATGACGATATATTACATTTTGTCGTGGGATTACTCAACGGAACACATTTGGACAATCAGATAACCGTACCTAGTACAGTGACTGCTGGTCAGTACTATTTAGCAAAATACGACACCGATTTAAATTATATAAGCAGTATTCTTTTGCCTGTTACAGACGGAACAGGGTTTCCAACAGGAACTTCTCGTTTTACCTATGATGAAAGTACTAATACATATTATATAGCTGGAGAAAGAAGAGGTGCTCCTCTATTTCCCTTAACCTATGACGGACAGACTATTGTGAATCGGTCATTTATTATTGCTATTAATGGGAATGATGGCAGTAAAAAATGGATAAGAGAGATTTACTCAGACCCTGGAACAAGTAGTGATCTCACTGGTAACAAAATTAGCTCTGTAATAATTGATGAAAGTTCGAACGTTTATATTGGAGGAACCAGATTCAGACATCCTACCTACCTTGATTTAAAAATTTATGACCCTACAGACTCATCTGTTACACCCTATAATATTACTACAGGAGCTGATTATACAGTTCCAATGATTGTAAAATTCAACAGTGATGGTGATGTGCAATGGGTACAGGCAACCGCTGCTTTTAGTACAGGTGTTCTAGCACCTGGTTTACGTCATGGTAAGGGCATTGCTATAAACAATGATGAAGTAGCTTTTGCAGCACAGGCAAGTGCAGAGTTTTGGGGAACTATCGAAGTAGTTCGCCCAGTCACCAACTACCAGCCCGACCCGATATTGGTTCGTTTAGATAAACAAACAGGAAATGTGATAGGCGTACATGATATAGAAGGAGAGCCACTAAGTACTAAGAGAATGACGGCTGTAGCAGTTGATAACGATGGTAACTATATTACCGGAGGTAGTTTTAACGCCAATCTTTTTATGAATAATACGTTGGGGATAAACCCATTAATCAGCACTGGCGAAGCAGACTTTTTTGTAGCGAAGCTAGCAAACAGTGCGTGTGGTTCGGTGAGTACCGATGATTTTAATACATTATCGTTTAACGTATATCCAAACCCAACAACAAGTATCATCAATGTAGAAACTACAGAGCAGTTATCTGCTTATACAATCTACGATGCTACTGGAAGACTAGTACAAGAAAGTATGTTTGATAGCAGTAACCAGATAAATATGGAAAATAACAGTAATGGTGTCTATTTTATAAAAATTGTTACTGTAGAAGGCAACACCGGAACAGTTAAAGTGGTGAAGCGGTAGGTATATTTTCCAGGTTTTAAATTTAAGTAAAATTACTTATTGACAAATGTAAAAAGGAGTTTTACTTTTGAAAAGCAATTTAAGAATCTGTTATGAATAAAATGATTTCTAATCTTTTTATTGCCACATCTGGTGTTACTTATCTCTTGTTCATCAGGCGATAAGAACAATGTTGAAATGGCAGAGAGAAGCATAAACATGCTACATCAAGAACTTAACAATTTTAAAGTTTAGTTATAGATAATTTAATTTATAAAAATAGTTTAAAGAGGAATATTGTCAAACCTAAAATGGTAAAAGGACTCTGTTAAAGTCCTTTTACCATTTTAGGGGTTAAAGATTAAACTTAATATATTCTATACTTAGTTATTATAACGTTTTATTGAGATATAACACTGAATACAACTAGATAAATATTAATACATCAGTAAATCTACCATGGACTTGTATAAAAATAAAAACTAATATAAAAAAACATAGATTATGGCAAAATGTACAGCACCAGTTCATGGTCATCGCTCAGCTAGTGCTAGAGCAAACTGCCCTGCATGTGGGGGGAGTTATAGAAGTTACAATTCTTATTCGTCACCATATAGTTCTCCATCTTACGGAAGTTATGCAAGCAACGGATATAGTGGAGGAGGGCAAAGAAAAACCAAAGCAACCTGGTCTTCAGCTGGTTCAACAATACTCTACACTCCAAAAGAGATCAGAACACTTACTCCAGTCCGTGAAAATATAGAAAAACGTTCAGATTTACCTGATTTAAGAGATGTTTTTCTCTGTCACGCATGGGATGACCGTAAAGAATCAGCTCAGGAGTTACATGATATACTTGAATCAAAAGGTGTAACAGTTTGGTTTAGTGAAAAAGATGTCTTGTTAGGCTCTTCGTTGTTACGTGAAATTGATAAAGGATTAGCGAAATCTCGAGTAGGTATCGTTTTAGTAACACCTAACTTTCTTGAACGAGTTAAAGGAGAAGGTATTGCAGACAAAGAGCTTTCAGCTCTATTGGCTAGAGATTTACTTGTACCAATTGTCCACAATACAACTTTTGAGAAATTACGTGAAATAAGCCCTTTACTTGGTTCACGAAGTGGGTTGAGTACCGAGGAAGATACGATGACTAATATTGCTTCTAAACTAGCCGAATTAGTAACGGTAGAGGATTAAAATAAACACTTTGCTAATTATTACTTTTTTATTAGTAATGATAGAGAATGTTTCAAAAATTAAAAAATACTAGAAAACTTGAATTATGATTTTTAATATTTATTATATCAACTTTCCGAAAGTTTATGAAATAAAAATGATGCTTAGTAATGTCATTTCTATAAATAAGCAAACGACAAATGAATTAACAGGTGAAGGACAAGTATCAGCTAGAACTAAACTTGGAATAAATTTTATGGATTGGTTTAAATTAGGAGATGCAGAAGCAGGGGTTGATTTAAAAGGATCAGGATCAAGAAAGGTATTTGAAACATTCGAAATAAAAACAACAAAGTCTGTTATTTTAAGTGATGTAATGGAAAAAGCTAAAGTTCAGAACGATTTTTCAAAAGTAAAAGAAGGCGAACTAATTCGAATAGATGATGTTAAGTTAAGTCTAGAAAATGAAGATGAATTAAGAGTTGTTAAATTCATAAATAGTGGAGCTTTTAAAGATCTTGTAGCTCCTGGTACTAATGGATTTGATATGAACAATCTTTTCAATTCAATGTTTAAAGATTATGCTTATAAAATTAAAGGGGAAATGATGAATAATGGTGATAATATTTTGATTAAAATTCCTCTAACTTTTGAAAGTGAATTTGAAAGTTCATACAGTGTTGATGATTTATTTGTTGGGAAAGTTTCTGTTATAGGACTGTATAAAGGCAAGATAAATGTAGATGAATTAAAAAATTCTTTTCAATATTTTCAAGAATTAGGAGAATTGCAAAATTTAATGTCAAAGAAAAATACTGAAGACGATGAAATACAAGAAAGTCATTACTCTAATGAGGCTAATGCTTCAAAATTTTATTTTAAAAGTTCTGGAGACGAGACGGAATTTCACTATATTGATTTATTGGCAATAGTGCAAAATGTAAATATTCAGTAAATCTTTTATGAAAAAAATACTTTTTTATGATAAAGAAGATTTTTATGATTATAGAGAATCTATGGCTGAAGAAGGTCTTGAGATTTTTAGTGTTTCAAAATATACTCGAAATCCAGATTTAATAACAGACATTGATAGTGATTCAGAAATCATAGATTTATCTGTTTTAACAGAATATGACAAAATGCAGTTTGTGATAGAACAGTTTATTGTCCAATTCTCTGATGGTATTTTATTCATTTGCGATTCGTTAAAAAGAAACATTATTGAATATGAATTAAGATTTGTATTTGATGAATTTGGTTTTATAGACAAAAAGTTATTTGTTACAAATAAGGAAAGTAGCAATGAAGAAACTACGCATAATAAAATAGAAAAGAAACACCGAAAAATTATTGATTTGACAGATGATGAGTTAAGTGTTTTTTTAGATGATTTTAATAACGGTTTGTACGGACATCCAAAATTTAAAGATGATTTTGCAGAGCAAATCAGAACATTTAGAATTTTTAATAGATTAAAAGAGCACAAAGTTCTTTCACTTTTTTTAATGGGTGATTCTGGCGTTGGCAAAACTGAAGTTGCAAGAACAATTTTTAAATGTCTAAAAGGAAATAAAAGACTAGCAAAAATTAATTTTGGAAATTATAGTAGTGAATTTTCTTTAAGTTCTTTGATTGGGGCGTCACGAGGATATCGAGATAGTGAAGATGGTGAAATTTTTATGAAAGTAAGAGATTCTGATGTGGGGGTACTTTTGATTGATGAATTTGAGAAATCTAATAGTGCATTATTTAATTATTTTTTAAACGTTTTAGAAACAGGTGTAATTGAAGGTTCTCTAGGGCAACAAATAGATTTAAATGGGTTCATTATTATTTTTACTTCAAATATTTCAAAAGAAGATTTTCAAAAAAGAATTTCTCCAGAACTAAAGTCTAGATTTGACTACAAATGTATGTTCACACTTTTAGGTGATAAGGACAAGGGAAGATATATTGAATTTCGTGTTCAAACAATATCTAAAAAAGTAAATATAGAGTTTGGAGTTGAGATAGAAACAGATTTACAAAAATTTATGTCTCAAGAAATCAATGTTTCTCTATATAATAATATGAGAGACCTTAATAAAAAAATTAAAAAAAAGTTTTTAGAATTTACTGTTACTTTTTTATCACAAAATAAAGAAGTAACAATTGAAGATCCTACAAAATATAATTGGAAAAGAAAGTTTTTAAACTTGTTTTAAAAATATAAGGTTGATTGTTGTTTTTAGAAACTTTAATCTTAAAAACTGCTTCTACTTTAATCGTTGTTATCAAGATATACAACGTTAGAATGAGAAGAAAAACTATTAACTAAAGAAAATCAAGATTATGATAAAATCAATTAATTTAAAAAACGTTGCTACTTATGATCCCAAAAACGGAGTTACTATAAATAATCTTAAGAAAATTAATTTTATCTACGGTACGAATGGTTGTGGCAAGACTACTTTATCAAATTATCTATTAGACCCTAATAATAATAAATATGCTGATTGTACAAATGTCTGGCAAAATGAAACTCCTCTTAAAACTTTAGTATATAACAAGGAATTTAGAGAACGAAATTTTGGTAATGGAAAATTAAGTGGTGTTTTTACTCTTGGTCAGGCTACAACTGATGAAATTAAGGTAATTGAAAATAAAACAGAGGAATTAAAAAACTTAAAAATAGAAGGAGCTAAAAAACGAGAAACTCAAAATGTTCAAATTCAGAAAAAGGAGGCTTTAGAAAAGGAATTTACAGAGAATTGTTGGAAAAAACTATTTAAAAAATACGATAAAGAGTTTAAAGAAGCCTTTGTGGGCTCAATGAAGTCAGGAGAGCTGTTTAAAAGCAGATTGTTGCAGGAATTCTCGAGTAACACCTCTATTTTGGAAACAATCGAAGTACTACGAGAGAAAGCAGAAACTATTTTCGGAGACGTTCCGCAGAATATTTCTCAAATAAGTATTATTGGTTATGATAGAATAATTGAAATAGAAAGTAGTCCAATTTGGAAAAAAATAATTATAGGTAAGGCAGATGTAGATATAGCAAAGTTAATTCAGAAGCTGAATATTAACGATTGGATAAATCAAGGGAGAGACTATATTCAAGAAGACAATAGCACTTGTCCTTTTTGTCAACAACAAACTATTACACAAGATTTCAAAAATCAATTAGAGAGCTTTTTTGATGAAACGTATTTAAGCGATATCAATTCTATTAAAGACTTAAAACAAGAATACAATTCATTAACACAAAATTTGATTAATGAACTTAATGCGATTGAAGGAACCGAAAAGAGTTTTAAAGACACAAAGTTAGATGTAGATAAATTTTCAGCTTATCTCAAAACATTGATAAGTCAGATAAATACCAATAATGAGTTTCTAAATAATAAAATAAAAGAGCCAAGCAGAATTGTTGAGATGGTATCTTCAATAGAGCAATTAGATTTAATTACGGAATTAATTTCAAATGCTAATTTCGAAATAAAAAAGCATAACGATATAGTTGCCAATTTCACTACTGAAAAAAAATATTTGGTTAAGTCTATCTGGAAATTTCTTATTGAAGAATTTAAAACAGAAATTATTCAATTCAATTCAAGTAAAAATGGCTTGGAATCAGGTATAACAGCCTTACAAATTCAATTAGATAAAAAAGTAGCCGAACATAAAGCATTAGATACTGAAATCAAAGAGTTAAGTAAAAATGTGACAAGTATTCAACCTACAATTAATGAAATAAATAGATTGTTATTATCATACGGTTTTACAAATTTTAAAATTGTGCCTGCAGTAGAAACAGGTTTTTATCAAATACAACGAGAAAATGGTGAAATTGCTGAGCATACACTTAGCGAAGGGGAAGTTACTTTTATCACTTTTCTATATTATCTTCAACTAACTAAAGGTGGACATGATGAAAATTCAATAAATGATGAACGTATTTTAGTTATTGATGATCCTATTTCAAGTTTAGATAGTAATATATTGTTTATTGTAAGTACATTGATCAAAGAAATTTTAAAAGATGTACGTTCAAATAGAGGAAATGTAAAGCAAGTTATTTTATTAACCCATAATATTTACTTTCATAAAGAAGCTTCGTTTGAAGGATTAAATAGAGGTAAAGGTGAAAAGAATAACTATTACATTTTGAGAAAGATTAATTCGATTACTCATATTTTTCCATATAACGACAAAAATCCTATATCATCTTCATATGAATTACTATGGAATGAAATTAAAGATTATAAAAATAATTCTGGAATAACGGTTCAAAATGCTATGAGAAGAATTATTGAAAATTATTTCAGTATACTTGGTAGTAAAAGAGATGATACTCTACTAGCCAAATTTAAAAATCCACAAGAAAAAGAAGTTTTTAGATCTTTACTTAGTTGGATAAATGAAGGTTCTCATACATTACCAGATGACCTGTATATTGAATTACCAGATCAATCTATAGAAACTTATTTAAAGGTTTTTAAAGATATTTTTATTCACACGAATAATATTGGACATTATGAAATGATGATGGGAATTGAGGAAAACTTAACTATTAATACTATAGAAGCTGAATTAAATTAATTAATAAAAAATGGCTGGATACTATCCCACAAAGTGTGTAAGTTAAAAAGTTAAGGCTTGGATTTTATAATCTAAGTCTTTTCAAAAATAAGCATAAATTAGTTTATTCATTTGTAGTTTGTGGAACCTTAATAGCATTCCCAGACTCATCTAAAACAGGCTCATGGGTTAGAACAAACCGTTTTTTCTTCGAATGAGAGAGATCTTGTTTTGAATTGTATCCTGAAAAGCCTGAAGCCTGAAGACAGAACTCTTAAAGTCGATATAGCGTTCCTTTCAGAAGATTATAATGGAATTGACAAAAACCAGCAGCTAATTAAGTAGACGACCCCGTCCCTAAATAAGTACGGAGTTCGCCTCTCAAATATTTATATTCACGAAGTACTATAGTAAAAAAACAATGCACTGAGTATACTACCGTACGTAAACTGCTCTGATGTTCGACAAAAACGGAAATCTTAATTGGAAACAATAAAATCATTGTAGTATAAACAAAAAGGAAATCATTGAAGTGGAAAATAACTTTTTTATGCTTAACTGATGTGTGTTATAGAAACCATTAGAATAATTTATCTAAAATTCCACTTTACTAAAATTCCAATCCATTATATCTAGAATCGTTAATTGATTCATATCCACCGGCAATTCCATTATTATTTTCAACACCTGCATAGCCATCATCGAACCAATGATCCCTGGAAGTGGTCCCAGAACCCCGAAGCGATCACAATTGGGAACATCTTCAGGATTGGGTGGTTCGGGAAAAATATTCCTCAAATGTTTACTCCCTTTATAATTAAAAACCGCTAATTGCCCCTCAAATGCGTAAATACTTCCATAAACCAAAGTTTTATCCAAAGCAACACAGCAATCGTTGACAATATATCTTGTAGTAAAATTATCAGAGCCGTCGACCACAATATCGAAATTTTCAATTATTGATGAGGCATTTTCATCTGTGATTTTTTCATTTATCGGAATGATTTTTATGGATGAATTGAAAGCGGTAATGGTTTCTATTGCGCTCTCCACTTTGAGTTTGCCGATGTTTTTTTCGTTGTGAATGGTTTGCCGATTTAGATTATGTATTTCAACTTTGTCAAAATCAACGATACCAATCGTTCCAACACCTGCCGCTGCCAGATATTGAATTACGGGGCTTCCCAATCCACCGGCACCGATAACCAAAACTTTTGCAGCATCTATTTTCTGCTGTCCTTTAACGCCAATTTCTTCTATGAAAATTTGCCGGCTGTATCTATCGAATTGTTTGTCTGGATTCATTCTAATTCAATATTTTTAATTCAATAAACCGAGTCCCAGTCCTTCATCACCGGATCGTAACCTTTTTGTTTGATTACTTTTTTGAAATCTTCCATGCTACGTTCATCGCAAATTTCAAATTGTTCTAAAGATTCTTTGTCCATTTCGTAGCCACCTGGGTTAGTTTTGGAAGCCGCACTCATAGAAGTAGCACCCAAAGCAATGATGTTGTTTCTGAATTTTTCACTTTCTCGTGTAGAAATCGAAATTTCCAAATCGGCATTCCAAATCCGGTAAGCACAAATCAATTGCAACAAATCTCGATCTTCCATGATGAAATTCGGTTCGATAATACCCTCTGCTGGACGAAGCCTTGGAAAGGAAACCGAGTATTTGGTCTGCCAATAATTCTTCTGTAAATAATCTATGTGCAGTGCATTAAAAAAACTGTCCACACGCCAATCTTCCAACCCTAACAAAACACCCAATCCGATTTTGTGCATGCCCGATTTGCCAATTCGGTCTGGAGTTTCCAGACGGTAATTGAAATTGGATTTTTTTCCTTTCGGGTGATATTGTTTATACACTTCCCTATGATAAGTCTCTTGGTACACCAAAACCGAATGCACACCAGCTTTTTGTAAGGCTTGGTATTCTTCGGTTTCTAAAGGTTGAACTTCGATGGAAATATTCGCAAAATGAGGACGCAATAACTGAATGACATTGAGAAAATAATCAACGCCAACGATTTTATTCGCTTCGCCGCTTACCAATAAAATATGATTAACGCCCATTTGCTTTAGCACCATCGCTTCATGCATGATCTCTACATTACTTAGCGTTTTTCTTTTAATTTTATTATCCAAACTAAACCCGCAATAGGTGCAAATATTCTGGCATTCATTGCTCAAATACATGGGTGCGAACAATTGGATTGTTTTACCAAAACGCTTTTGTGTAATACGTTGTGCCATCACCGCCATCGTTTCCAATTCGGAAGCTGCTACAGGAGAAAGCATGATCAGAAAGTCATCTAAGTTATGTTTGCTTTTTTGCAAACTGAAAAGCACATCATCTTCTGATGTATTATAAATGCGTGTTTTTATTTCTTCCCAATTATATTGCTCAAATATTTCACTGAATTTTTTCATTGATTTCAATAAGTTTTAATCTAATAAAAAAGAAGTCAACGGACTCGATGCTTCAGCACGATTCTGTACCGACCCCAATCCGGCTTCGTAAGCTTTTCTTCCCGCAATCACTGCTTCTTTAAAGGCTTCCGCCATGCGAATCGGGTCTTTAGCAACAGCAATGGCGGTATTCACCAACACGGCGTCAGCGCCAATTTCCATCGCTTTTGCGGCATCGGAAGGCGCGCCAATTCCGGCATCAACAACAACGGGCACCTGACTTTGCTCAATGATAATTTCCAGAAAATCAATTGTTTTTAGCCCTTTATTGGTTCCGATAGGTGCGCCAAGCGGCATCACGACTGCTGTTCCGGCATCTTCTAATCGCTTGCACAACACAGGATCGGCATGGATGTAAGGCATCACCACAAAACCTAATTTCGCCAATTCTTCCGTGGCTTTTAAAGTTTCAATCGGATCGGGCAAAAGGTAGCGCGGATCGGGATGAATTTCCAGTTTTAGCCAGTTGGTTTCCAGGGCTTCTCTTGCCAATTGCGCTGCCAAAACTGCCTCTTTA
This sequence comes from Flavobacterium sp. CBA20B-1, assembly GCF_028473145.1. Classification (NCBI taxonomy): domain Bacteria; kingdom Pseudomonadati; phylum Bacteroidota; class Flavobacteriia; order Flavobacteriales; family Flavobacteriaceae; genus Flavobacterium; species Flavobacterium sp. CBA20B-1. Next base: position 2,764,270 of record NZ_CP092370.1, on the reverse strand, counting down.
GCGTTTCTCGCTCCGGATGTATTGGGTAATAGATTGATGTTAGGCATTTGTAACATTGAGAGCAAATCGTCTTTTGCTGCTATCACATCTACACGTTTTAATGCCATGGTTACGAGTTCGGATTGTGATACACAAACAGCATCACGCATTTGTTGTAGGTTTCCAAATTTTCCTGTTCCCAAAAATAATCGGGAGTTAAAAGCTTTATCGGCTATCGTTAAATTTTTCATGCTAATTTTTCTTTGATTTTTTGAATGTTTAACGGCTCTTGTGTAATCATTCCCGAAACGGCAATGCCATAAATTCCAGTTGCTTTTACAGCTTCTAGATCTTGTAACTCAATTCCGCCAATGGCATAAATAGGAGGAACTTTAGTTTGATGCTCTTTTAGATACTGGATTATTTTTCCATAACCACTCAGCCCTAAAATTGGACTTAGATTTTCTTTGGTTGTTGTAAACCGGAATGGTCCTAACCCAATATAATCGCAACCTTCTTCTATTCTTTTAAGCACATCTGAAATTGTATTAGCTGTACCACCAATGATTTTTGAATCACCTAAAATGTTTTTTGCTTTTTCAATGCTATCATCATTCAAACCTAAGTGAACACCATCTGCATCGAGCTCTTTGGCTATCTGAATATGGTCGTTGATGACACACACAGCATTATATTTTCTGCAAGAAACTAATGCATTTTTACACAATAAAAATAATTCATCTGGCATGGAATTTTTCCAACGTATCTGTATCCAATCGGCTCCGTTTTCCAATGCTTTTTGAATATTTTTTTGTTGTTCCTGCAGAGTATTTCCCTGCGAAATATATTGTAGTTTACTGTACATAATTGTGGTATCCCAGCAAAGTAGGATGGCTGTTTAAATATTGTTCAACATAGTTTTTTCCTGATCTGCAAGCGTCTTCCAATGGTTCGCCTAAAGCCACCCACGCTGCAATTGCGGATGACAACACACAACCCGAACCGTGTTTGTTATACTTTTTTTCCCGGGTTGGGTGGATGTGTATTTCGTTCCCATTCTCATATAAAATATCTACACCTTTTAAATCATTTCGATGACCGCCTTTTACTAAAATGGTAGTTTTATTGAATTGAATTTGTTCTTTCAACAACAGATATTCATCGTAATTCGGTGTGGTTAAATCAATCTGGTTCAAAACTTCTGAAAGTTTTCCAATATCATTTTTATTAAAAATTGAAAAACCACTCGAACTCTTTATGACTGGGTCCAAAATGATAAAAGTCTTGCTGCTACTGGATTTAATTGTATTAATGATTTCCTTCAAATAATTCATATTAGGCACAATTCCGATTTTTACTGCTTTGAATTCATAGCGTTTTACCAATGTTTTTATGCTTTCTATAATTATTTCTAACGGTTGCCATTCCAATTTAAATATTGCATCTTCGGTTTGAAGGGTATTGGCTGTAATAATCGCCATGCCCTGGACTTGAAGTTGTTCAAAAGTCTTAACGTCAGCTATTACACCTGCTCCTCCACTGGGGTCAAACCCAGCTATACTTAATACGAATGGACGATTTCTCTGCATGATAAAAATGATTTTAAAGGGTTTTCACTTTGCCAGATGCTTCCTAATAATGCGATTCCGTCTGCACCTTTTTGAAATATTTTTGAAGCATTATTTTGATTTATTCCGCCCAATCCAATTAATTTGACATCATGGTTTTTTCGAAACTGAAATTCGTTCAAAACTTTTTTTTCTAATCCATATCTCTGTTTAGAAATACTTAGAAATACAGGCGAGCAAAAGGCATAATCCCATTGACTACCCAAGGAGTTGAACTCCTCAATGGAATGAGTTGAAGTTGAAAGTTTATAATCATCCGAAAAATTCAAGTGCTTTTTCTCTAACCGATTTTTCGTATTAAAATGCAATCTTTTGATACCATAGCTTTTTGCCAAATGGTGATGACTGTGCAATACTAATTGATCACGAAAATTAGGGTCAATTGAAAGTATAAATTGTTCTAAAAGCTCTTCATCCATTCCGAATTTACGAATGTGAATCAAGTCCAAACCGTTTTCCAATAATTGATTTATCCAATTCGCTTCATTTTCAAAATCGAATTCAGATGTCAATACGATAATCATAAATAAATTTCCTTGCCCTGTTCTATGAATTCTTTTGATTTTTCCAACATGCCGTTTTCCGCTGCATCCCTGATTTCCTGTGTGATTTTCATCGAACAAAATTTAGGGCCACACATGGAGCAGAAATGTGCTATTTTCGCACCATCCGCAGGTAAAGTTTCGTCATGAAACTCTCTTGCAGTATCAGGATCCAAAGACAAGTTGAATTGGTCTTCCCAACGGAATTCAAAACGAGCTTTACTCAACGCATTATCCCTGTATTGCGCTCCTGGATGACCTTTTGCCAAATCTGCTGCATGCGCCGCCAATTTATAAGTAATCACGCCATCTTTCACATCTTTTTTATTGGGTAAGCCCAAATGTTCTTTCGGTGTAACATAGCACAACATTGCGCAGCCGTACCAACCAATCATCGCTGCGCCAATCGCCGAAGTAATATGGTCGTAACCTGGTGCAATATCTGTTGTTAAAGGCCCTAAGGTATAAAAAGGTGCTTCATCACAAACTTCCAATTGCTTGTCCATATTTTCCTTAATCATATGCATGGGAACGTGACCAGGACCTTCAATCATAACTTGTACATCATGTTTCCAAGCAATTTTTGTCAACTCCCCCAAGGTTTCCAATTCGGCGAACTGTGCTGCATCATTGGCATCGGCAATTGAACCAGGGCGTAATCCATCTCCAAGTGAAAACGATACGTCGTATTTTTTCATAATCTCACAAATTTCTTCAAAGTGTGTGTACAAGAAATTCTCTTTGTGATGAAACAAACACCATTTTGCCATTATAGAACCGCCCCGGGAAACAATACCTGTTACACGATCGACTGTCAAATGAATGTAGCGCAATAACACGCCGGCATGGATGGTAAAATAGGAAACACCTTGTTCTGCTTGCTCTATCAAAGTATCTCGAAAAATCTCCCAAGTTAAGTCTTCAGGAACACCTTTTACTTTTTCCAAAGCTTGGTAAATAGGAACGGTGCCAATTGGAACGGGTGAGTTTCTTATAATCCATTCCCGAGTTTCATGAATGTTTTTTCCGGTTGATAAATCCATAATCGTATCGGCACCCCAACGACAGGCCCACACCGCTTTTTCCACTTCTTCTTCTATACTTGAAGTAACGGCACTGTTACCAATATTGGCATTGATTTTTACTAAAAAGTTTCGCCCAATAATCATTGGTTCGCATTCCGGATGGTTGATGTTGCTTGGAATGATGGCTCTTCCGGCGGCGACTTCATCTCGCACAAATTCAGGAGTTATTTTTCCTTTTGGCGTATTTGCACCAAAGCTATCGCCTCTGTGTTGTTGCTGCATTGCGTTGGTTGCGCTGCCAAGTTGATCTATTTTCTGATTCTCCCGAATGGCAATGTATTCCATTTCGGGGGTGATGATTCCTTTTTTTGCATAGTGAAGTTGACTTACGGTCATATCTTTCTTCGCCACCATTGGTTTATGGCTATAATCAAAACGCAATTCATCTAGTTTTCTATCGGCAAGTCTTGCTTTTCCATATTCAGAACTGATACTGTCCAAAATAGCTACATCGCCACGGTCAATAATCCATTGCTCTCTAATTCTTGGTAAACCTTTTTGCACATCAATGGTAGCATTTACATCGGTATATGGACCAGAAGTGTCGTAAACCGTAATGGGTGGATTGATTTCTAAGCCACCGTTGCTGAGCTTGGTCGGACTTTGATCAATTTGACGCATCGCGACTTTAATGGGAAATAATTTTCCGTCGATATACACTTTTTTAGAATTAGGAAGCGGAGATTTCGAAATTTTTTGTTCGATCATGATTATTTGTATTTTTGAAATATTTACCCGCCTTGTGTTGCGGTAATGATGAGGATGAAATCGTTTTCTTTTATAGGAGTACTCTGCCAATTGGCAATAGGGATTACCAGGTTGTTAACCGCCACAGCAATGCCTTTGGATTTACCGGGTGCTTCCAAATGCATCAATGCTTCCAGTGAGGAAAGCGGTTGTTCGAATGATTTTTTTTTGTGATTGATAACAAGTTCCATTCCCATTTAAATTTAGTTTATAAAAAAACTTTAGGAATGGCCACAATTTGCGAAACGCAATATGAAGACATCTTACTTTTCCCTACGCTAGTATAATCTAGATCAGGTTCAAAGGGTAAAATCTCAGTTCGCTACAGCGAACACCCCTAAAGCTCGTTGACAAAGGTAATAAATTCAATTAGAAAAATCGCTAAGCTTTTGTTTTTATGATTGGTTTACTTTCTCAAAGAGGTAAAAAATCGGGTTTAAAACCGGCTACTCACCATCTGCAAAAGCTTCTTTGGAAGCCAAACCTAAAATTTTAAACATTTCTTTGTATTCATTAAATTCTGGGTTAGGATTGGTAAGTAATTTGTCGCCTGCAAAGAAAAATCCTACTCCCCAAAAAAACAAAGCCTGTCTTTTTATACTCATTTTTAACAAGATTAAAAATACAGGTTTTATATTCCCGGCGGACGTCTTTTTCTTTTTTTCTTCTTCTTGTAATGAGGGAGTTGTTCTTCCTCATTTTCGTATATCAATGGTTCAGGAGAAAGTAAAATATTCAAAACACTTGTAACAGAAACACCTATTGTGTCAATAAATTGGCCTAATTCTACATTATTATTCTGGTGGAGGTCTTTTGCTGTATCAAGTATATTTAGCTTGTCTGTATCATTTATTCGACTTTCAAGTTGATCCAACAAATAAATAGCTCTTTTTTGCTCTGGATTCCCATAATGGTGTAGTAAACGTAAACAGATACAATCATGAGTTTTATTTTAGTGTAAAAATAAAGACTCACAAACTTGGTTTGAATAACTGATTTATAAGTGATGAAAAAGAGTTAGAATTGGTAAGGAATTAATTGAAAGATGAAGGTAGCTAGAAATTTCTCAACAAATTCAAATTTATACCATACGGATATCAATTCTTCATTCCCTTTCTTTCTCTCACTTTGTAATTATGCAATATAAATTATTAAAGAATGGTACATCGCATCTATTTATTATCATTACTCATCGTTGGGATAAGCATGCAGTCTTGCTCTCAAAAGAAGTATCTCAATTATATGGATTCCAAAAAAGAATATATTTCACATCTGCAATCACTGTCAGATACTGAATTCAAAAAACAAGCACAGGCAGATGCTCAGTTTCTATCAACGGTTATCGATTCTATGTCTGGATTTTCTTTTTACTACGCCATTGGATTCGGCTTTGGCAATGAAAATAATTCAGATCAGGTAGATGCGGCGCAAGCTTTCTTTTTACCCTCGAAAGACAATATCACCAAAGATTTTAATAATCCAAACCGACAATTGTATTTTGAGCAAACTTTCGCTTTACCTTCATCTATATACGGAATTTCGGCAGGGTACAAAACAGAAGGATTTGACCTTATTACAGCAGACGAGTTGAAATATGATATTCAGAAAGTATTTGTAAATGAACAGGAAATTGCCCCCAATCAATTAAAAATGAGGCAAGCCGATAGTTTGTTGGTAAAGGCAACTTATAAATATCCGCTTCGTTTCGATTCATTGGCGATTCCGGCTAATGAAAACGAAATCACTTATGGCAATTACACATTGAACATCAAAGAAAGTCAGAATAATCGAATGGTATTTACTGTCCCCTTAGAGCTTTCGAATCGGGTGCTAGATTATAAAGGCGTTACAGCAAACGGAACCCTCATAAAAAGCAACAGCTTTTCCAAATTTCCCATTACTGAAATTGATGCTGAACTCTTAAACACGCTAAAAAATCTACGACAAAGTTTAGCTTCTGGTGATAAATCAAACATACTTAATACACTCAAAGACCTGCCCGATGAAACGATACAACACATTCATCAATTAGAGTCATTGTATCAGGAGTACCTGGAACACGAACAAATGACTTTTGAAGATGATTTTGAAGAAATAGAGCGTATAAGAAACCTGGCAGAAAAGTATGTAGCGGTTTTGGGCGTGAACAATATGCAATACGAAATTTCGTTTCCGAACACGATTAAGCATATCCAATTCTATGTTGCTCAAGATTATGATTCTATCAGCAGGAATTTTACGGTACGGAATCTTTTGACGGATCGCCCCCAATACAATGTTTTTTTGGATAAGGATAAAAAGAAATACGGCATTGTTGATGATAAGCAAAATATCATTATTCCGGCTACATACAATCAGTTACGTCATCGCTCGGATCTGTTTTTTATGGAACGCAAGGAAAGTGAGTTCTACACGTACTTACTCGACCCGAAGAAAAAAGAATTTCAAGCCTTACCAAAAGGAATGGTATTTAATTCAGAACTGAAAGAAAATGGTACTACTTACTATTTATTTGTGGATAGTAATCGAAATATGGGGGTACTCGACAAAAATATGGATGAGGTCTTGCCTTTTGAATTTGATGACGGCATGCTTTGCGGAAACACTTTTGTGATGTCCAGAAACTATCGTGGGCGGCAATATAAAGAATTCTATACGATGGAAGGAAAGCAGATCGAACTTCCGGAAAAAGTAAAATCGGTGGCTTGTAATAAAGGAGCAATTATCATTACCAATAGATTAGGGAGTTTTGGAGCACTGAACAAAGAAGGTAAACTTACTATACCGATGAAATACCAAACTCCTTATAACCCTTGGGCTTCTGACCGATTAATGAAGTATCAGGAAAAAATAGATGAAGAACAATCTCACTTTTCTGGTGAAACGATGAAAACCGGCCTCATTGATGTACAAACAGGAAAAACAATCGTTCCTGCACAGCAAGGTTTTATAGAAATAGGTTATTTCAATGATGGGCTTGCTGCTGCTGCCATTCGTGATAACGGTGTAACACGTATGGGTTACATCGACGAGCAAGGTGGGTTCGTCATCTCTCCAAATTTCGATTACGGTACCGATTTTTATAACGGTAAAGCCTGCGTACGTACAGAAGACAATAAGATTCACCTCATCAATACAAAAGGTCAGATTATTAAAACATTTCCGAATAGAACATTGGAAGAAGGATATACAGAACCTCGTAATTATGGTTCGCAAAGCGTATATGATGATAAAATTTACTATGAAATCAATGCTCAATACTATGATGAAGACGGAGAACCACTATCTCAGTCATTGATTGAAAAAATACAAAATAACAGTTAATTGACAAATACAAAAAAGATGAGATTTAAAATACATTTATTAATAGCATTCATCCTAATTTTGATGTTGGAAGCCTGCGGACAAAGCAAGATTCAATACGGAAAAGACCCTTTGCCGGTGGATGATTTTCAGTTTGATGCGATCGATTTGGACGTTTACTTTCAAGATGAAAGCATTTTCAAAATAGCGGGAGATAGTGAATATAATCTATCCAGCGAAGAAACTGTACTCAAAAACGACAGCATTATGCCGGGTTACATTACCTATTATACCCGAATGCGGTCTCAAGCCAAACCTTTAGCAAAATACGCTGGAGTGGAATTTGATAACTTGGGGTTGGTTACCGACTGGGAAGACGAACACTTATTGATGGTTTGTGGTACATCTACCCATAAAACAGCAGAGGAGGTGATGACAATTATCCAACAATTAAAAAAAGAATACGGAGCTGAACCTGAATTGCAAAAAAACAGTTTTATGGGGCAAAGTCAATTGATTTTGGTATACCCAAAGCCTGATAAGGAAGTACAGTTTTGCATCAAATTGCCAGATGTTGATTTTATCGATTGGTCAAAACAAGATATTTCCGAATGTGGTAATGAGTACGACGTTTACGAGTATCCTAAAAAAGGATGCATTTTGTTAACTCCGGAAATTGAAAACAAAATCCAACAAAAATTGAAAAAAGAAAACAATGACTGCTCACTCTTTATCACACAGGTAGATTTAGCTAAAGTGTTGAAACAAAAAAATGGTAGCTCAGGCTTTCTTGTCGATTACTGGAAAGGATACTAAAGATAAAATGAAAAAGAATATTTATCATATCACTGAGAATGACTCTCCAAAAACACATTATAAGACTACTGTTTTTAACTATGTTTTTTATGACAGCCTGTTATTCCTCAAGGGATAATTTACCAATTCAATTTGGAAAAATTGTGGTGAAACAGTAGGCTTTACGGCAGATCATATTCCTGTCGCAGTTGTAGATTCTGTTATACTTTATTATAACGAAAGAAGACTTTACATGAAAAATATTTCTAATCAGTAAACCTATCGTTTTTATGAAAGATGAAATATACAATTACCAAGCCTACAGCTACATATATAAATCTGTGATAGGATTTTTTATATTGGCGCTCTATTTTTGAAAAAAAATTATTTGCTATGTTATTTTTTTATGGTTTACGAAACAAAGTTACTAAAGTGATTCCACTACAATCTTCGCATATCCAATGTCAGCATTGTCATACTGCAAATATAAACATGAACATTGTAGGCAGGTATGCGTATTTTTTTTGGATACCAATGTTTAGTGTCGGGAAAACGGGAGCTGCACATTGCCAGCATTGTCAACAAGTTTTAAATAAACACCAGTTTACCTCTCAGCTTCACCAAGCTTATGATCAATTGAAAATGAATGCCAAAAATCCGATATGGTTTAACATCGGTGGGATTATCATCGCCATATTACTCATCATTCCTTGGCTTATATCTTTTATTAATATGGCTTTTAAATAAAAAACTATGCTTCGTTACTTCTATAAAAACATCAATGAATATTGTTCCAGACCATTGCAGAATTTTAATATTTATACGATTCTTGGTGTTCTAGTTATAGGACTGGTGATTTGTAGTTATTTATTTTCCGATAAAAAAATTGAAGATGCAGAATGGTTTGCCATTATTATTGTACCTCTTATCATATTGTTTTTTTACGGAAAGATGGTACATATCAAAGAAAAAGATTCCTTATTATCAGTTTCTATATTAGGTTTTTTTAAGCAACATGTTAAGAGTGATGAGTTTATCAGGTTTGTTATTGTCGATCGGAAAAGTTTACTTTTTATTCAATCAGGTTATAACTTAAAGGTAATTTTCAACCGGAATGGAAGAAGCCAGGAATTAACATTGTTTCGCGATGTAAATAAGAAAAAAATAGATCAGTTAATCAAAGAGATAGAGACGCTGTGGCTAAAAAGATAAGTATTGGTGTACTATGTGATCAAAGATAAATTCAAACTCAAAAAAGTATATCGATTGGTTTTACCTGTGATATCATCTGTGTTGTAGAAACAGTGGAAATTAAGCATTAAATTCAGCTACCACTAAACCCTTGATCATATCGATATCATTACTTTAAATATGGAGATGATGAAAAAATATTTATTTGTATTTAGCGCCCTGCTTTTCTTGCTATTGTTTTCTTGTACCACTTGGAAGCACCTCCCTAACCAATATGATTTTGCGAAGCAACACCACATCAAAGGAAAACCGAAAGAAATCGTTTGGTATCAATACCAGCAAAGTGGGGAATTACTCAGCAAATCCACTTATACATTCAATAAAAAAGGATTATTAGTGCAGAAAAATACGGAAGTTCACAATCCTAAAGAAAAAGTTCGGTACAGCCATTCTTCGTGGATATATGACGATAATGGTTTTTTGATTATGAAGTTGCGGGATTTAAAACGTACAGATTATGTAAACGACCGTCGAGGCCGGGTGAAAAAGTCGAAGTTTTATAGTCATCCCGATAGTGCAGTTCAAATTTCAACATACAAATATTTGCCACGTAAACGCAAAATGTTACGAAAAGGCTATGATTATGAAGGTAAACTATATTACAAAGGTGTTACTGTGTATGACAAACAGAATAATATTGTATACTCTAGCTATAATTTACCCGAATATAAAAGTTTGGAAGAAGTTTGGTATCGATTGGATGAATATGGCAATACCGTGGAATCCAAACTAAAATCAACCAGCCTATCAGATACTTTATACACTTTTATGAAGTATGATGCATACCAGCATAAGGTTTGGGAGCGTTATGTGGATGAGAAAAAACACATCAGCATTCAAACTTACACCTATCATGTGGATAGTTTTGGTAACTGGATTGAACGAACAAAAGAAGAAAACGGCTACCATCGAAAAGAAAAAAGAGAAATTACATATTATATGAATTAAGATTGATATAAGAAAAAACTAGAATCATAGCATTCTCTAAATGAATTTAAGTTTCGTAAATAATTTAATAAATTTGAAGAAATAACGACTTATGATTAAAACAATCATTATAGAAAACGAACCTGCCATTCTCAAAGAAATTGAATGGTTGGTAAACAAGGAAGACGACTTAGAATTGGTCGGAAACGCCGGAACCGTTTTTGGTGCGATGGAACTAATCCGGAAAGAACAGCCTGATCTTGCGCTGATGGACATTCAATTGACTGATGGTACCGTTTTCGATGTGTTGAAAAGCTTAACAGATATCAACTTTCAAATTATTTTCATCACAGCTTATAATCACTTTGCCATCAAAGCGATTAAGTTTGGTGCTATGGATTATTTGCTAAAACCCTTGGATGAAAACGAACTTCAATCGGCACTGGAGAAAGTACGGGATAAGCAATTTGACCAATTAAAACAGCAACAACAACTTTCTATCGCACAGCAGAAAATTGAAAAAGAAGAATTGGGGTTGGATGACCAAATTGTACTTCACACCATAGAATATCTGCAAGTACTGCAATTGAACGAAATCATTTATTTGAAAAGTGAAGGAAGTTATACTAATTTTCTTTTGACAAATAACCGTAAAATAATGGTTTCCAAACCCTTAAAGTATTATCAGGATTTGTTGCCTGAAAAATGGTTTTTACGTCCGCATCAATCCTATTTAGTCAATACTACTTGTATTGACCGCTATATAAAAACTGGATATATTATTTTGAAAGACACAACGCAAATCCCTGTTTCGGTTCGTAAGAAAGAAGCCGTCGTGCAGCATTTAACCCAAGGGCAATAATGATTAAGATAAGAGTATGCTGGCAGTCAAAGAGTATCTGCTCTTTTTTAGGAATCATCCTTTTTCTTTTATTAGGGTGTTCTGAAAAAAACGACTCTACATCAGCATTTGATATTCCTACAACAACAAAAAAAATTGTTTCACTAGAGCAATACGCCAAACAATTATCTAATGATGAACAGTTTGACTTCTGGAACAAACAACTCCAAAATAAAACGTATACACAGATTCCCGAGGTCAAAGCCCGCATTTATTACCGCATTGCAGGAACTTTTTACAACAGAGGAAACTTAGATTCACTCAAGTATTTTATGCGTCAAGCTTGGGACGCTTTAGAGGTGCCTGATTCTACCAGCGAAATAACCGTTCTTCTCAATTATGGTGAAGGGAATATTGCAACTATTGAAGGAAATATTCATCAGGAAAATTATTATTTCAATCTAGCATCGCAACAGATTGTATCTGATTCTTTGATAGAATTGAGCCCGTTACAACGTGCCAGTATTTTTTTAGCTACTGCACAATCCGATGCTCGCCTCAACCAATATGAACAGGCAATGATGTGGAATCGAAAGGCTATTAAAGCCCTAAAAATACCTAATCCACCTGTACAATTGCAATATCGGGCATATCGTCAGCTGGCGACCAATCTAAGATTAACTTCGAATGCAAATCTCGATTCGGTGTATTATTACATTCAAATTATCGATACGCTTTGGAGAAACCATCAAAACACTATCAATCCTCGGTTTTTGTACGATGAAAAAGCACACTACTTTCAAGCGTTAGAAAAGCATGATTCAGCAGTGGTATATTATCAACGTATTTTAGATTTAGATAAAATTGTATTAGAAGAAGCTCCTCAACATCCGCCGAGTCACAGTAATATTTTTAAGGACTATATTAATCTGTCGCAAAATTACCTGCAACTTCAGCAACCCGAAAACGGTAAAAATTATTTAGAAAAAGCAAAAACTTTTATTAAGCAAGACAGTGCTTATTTGAGTGGAGCAGATTATTTGCTTTATCAAGAGGCTTTGGTTAATTATTTTTTTCAAACCCAACAGTTTGATAAAGCTTTCCAAGAATATAATTTGTTTTTGGAAAAAAACAAGGTCTTTTACGAGAATAAATATGCACAATCTATCGCTGAGATGTCTACCATTTATCAATTACAAGCTAATGAAAAACATATATCTGGACTAAATCAACAAGTATTGGTAACCGAAAACAAGCTGGCACAAAACCGATTATGGTTGATCATTGCCGGTTTGCTGACACTTTTGACTATTGCTGTTATGGTAATTTTTTACTTCAACCGAAAACAACAAAAACTAAAAGAAGAAAAAGAAAAAATACAGTTGCAAAAGAAAGCCATGGAATTAAAACAGCAATTGCTTCGCACGCAAATGGAGCCTCATTTTATCTTCAACACATTGGCTTCCTTGCAAAGCTATATCCGTATCGAAGACAAAGAAAAGGCATTGAAATTTTTGAATCAGTTTAGTCGTTTGCTCCGAAATAGTTTAGAGCTATCACGTGAAAACTGGGTTTTGTTGGGAGACGAAGTTCAAACACTGGAATATTATCTTGGGTTGCAACAGATGCGTTATGAAGACAGTTTTGATTATGAGATAAAAAGATTAAACCCACAGGAAATGGAAAACATTTTGATTCCGCCAATGATTATCCAACCTTTTGTAGAAAACGCCATTTTGCATGGTGTAACAAATAACAAAGAAAGAGGTAATATCAAAATTGACTTAACTGTTAAAGAGAGTGCTTTATGGGTCAATATCATCGATAATGGACCTGGAATAAAAATACTGAAACAAAAACCAGATGGTAAGAAAAAATCACTTTCCACCACTATCAGTAGAGAACGATTGGAAATCCTTGCAAAAGAAAAAGGCGTGAATGTACAGGTAAATATTCTGGATCTTCATGAAATTGATAAATCTCTCACAGGTACTAAAGTTGAATTGATTATTCCAGTGGAAATGGATTATTGAACTTACGGATATTAACTTATTCATTACGAATATAAATCTTAACTGAAAGAGAATATTATTGATTTGTTTATTTGCCCATGAAATCATCAGTGTCTTTAATGAACAACCAAAGCACTATTAAACAATATTATATGAAAAAAGTTTTTTTACTTACGGGTCTTTTTTTTTCTATAATCGCCTTTGCACAAGATAATAAAGAGTTGCAAAAAATGGCTGACGCTGACCAGCAACAGCGTATGGGACAAAATATTGATTGGAAAGAATTAAATAAACAAGATAGTTTAAGACGTGTAAAAGCTCACGATATCATTGATGCCGGCAAAGTTAAGACAGCGAAGGATTATTATAATGTAGGAATTATTTTTCAGCATGGAAACGACATGGTTGCCAGCGGAATAGCAGTAGAAAGTTTTAAGAAAGCTATCGAAATGGATAGTACTTTGAACAGATGGTGGTATGCAGCAGCAGTTGATAGAGATTTGATGAGAAAAGGAGAGCCACAGATCTATGGCACACAGATTATTAACGACAGTTCTACCAACGGAAAATGGAAGCGTTACACATTGAATCCGGATGCAGTTACAGATGAAGAAAGAAAATATTACGGTGTGGAAACACTTGCCGAGCAAGAGGAGAAAGAACGTCTGATGAATCTGACACCTATTATCCAATACTATATGGAGTCAAAATCTGTTGAAAAGACTATTGCTTTAATTAGAAGTGAGTTCGAAAAAGGCACACAAGCCACCTATAACGTAAGTGAACAGATGATCAATGGTTTAGGGTATATGCTACTCAATCAAAATATGGATACAGATGCCCTCGATATCTTCCAATTAAATACAGAATTGTACCCCGATGCTTTTAATACTTACGACAGTTATGGAGAGGTTCTGCTAAAATTGGGCAAAAAAGAAAAAGCCATCAATGCGTACAAAAAATCATTGGAGCTCAATCCACAAAATGATAATGCTGTAAATGTTTTAAAGAAAATTTCGGGAAAGTAGATTTTATATGAATATTAAATAGGACTTTTTGTGTAAGAAAGTTTTGTAGAACTATATATAACTAATCTTGTTGATTAAAAATGAAATGGTGATGAAACATTTACTTTTACCCTTTTTTGTACTTTATGGGACAATCTCATTTTGCCAAACAGACTACTATTCAACCAACGGCAAAAACAGACTCTCAAAGACAGAATTAGATAACTTGCTTTTGCAGCAACAAGAAAAATTAGGTGATAAACTAAAAGGTATGGCCTTGGTAGCGAATACAATAAAAACCGAAATTAAACAGGATTCTGTTATTCACTATGTGACTTTTGGAGCTAAAGGTCTTCAATCAAATTTTAATCGTTTCTCTAATTATATTGATAAACCATTCCCTGACTTTCTACTCAAGGACTTAAAAGGTGAAGAAATCACTTTAGATGACCTGAAAGGAAAGCCTACGATTGTGAATTTTTGGTTTACCAGTTGCGCACCGTGTATTGCTGAAATGCCTGTATTAAATAAAATTAAAAACGAATATAGTACTGACTTTAATTTTATTGCACTAACATATGAGACAAAAGAAAAGGTCAATAGTTTTTTAGAAAAACACAAATTTAATTTTAACCATATTGCTGAAGCAAAGAGTTTTATAGAGGAAATGGAGGTAAATGTCTATCCTCTAAATTTTTTCTTGGATAAAAATGGAATTGTGAAAGAAGTACGATACGGTATTCCTAAAATTAAAGATGAAGCAGATGGTAAAATAAAAATGGGAGACGGAAAAAAATTCATTGAGATCTTGGAAGGGCTAAAATAAAAAACCGTTTCAAGGTCTTTTTTAAGGAATTCCGATAGTTAACAATAGCTTCTAACATTCGGGTTTATAAGTAATATACACGGTACAAAACTTTTAGGATTTAATGAAAGGCGAAGGTTTTAAGTATTAAAAATATAGATGAAGAGACGTTTTATTTTATTCATTTGTAGCATAGCTGGGGGGCTTTTAATGATGGCTTGTTATCCAGAACGAGGTTCAAAACCCCAAGTTCAACCTTTACAAGGGCTAGTCGAAGATAAGTTGATTCAGTTTATGGTTTATGGTGAACTACCTCCATCTGACTATCTCGATGAAAATGATAAGCTATTGACCCGTTCTTTGGGTTTTGAATTGATACGTGTGGCAGATTGCGAAGTCAGTGATTCGTTAGTAAAATTTGTAGACCAGCATAATGCAACCATGCGTGAGCAAATGTCAAAAAAATATGGCACATATTGGATTGATTCTATCGAAATGAAAACTAGTAAACGTTTTCACTTGCCTTGACAAAACCAACTTTAAATAAAAGACAAATTTCGGATTTTTAGCATTATTTCGATAAATCCCAAAATTGAATGCCTCCTAGAAGATCAACAGTGACTAATTGATTTTTGCGTTTATTAATATGTACCCCGCTTATTGTTCCTTTATGTTTACTATTGGTTTCAATTAATTTTCCTGTTAATTTATCCCATTTGCGTATAGATTTATCTAATCCGTAGGTATAAGCAAATTTATTAGCCATGGCTCCTGAAATAACCTCTAAACTTAATGGAACATAGACAATGCTATCTTTCTCAGGAATATGAATGGGCCAGTCTGGATGTTTTTTTTTATAAAAAACACTATCTGTTTCATAATTATACAAGAAAAAATCTTTTTCTCCGCTACCTATCATCAGCATATTCTTATCATGGTCAACATCAACGATTTTACCTCTAACTTTTTGTAGCTCTATATTGTTTGTTGCATAATTCCAAACTATAATTTTGCCTTTCCCTTCAAAATAAATATCCCCATTATCTGCAATATACTTTGGGCGCATTTGATTTAACTCTGGTGGTGTTTCTATTTTTCTAAAATTGTTTTTTGTTTCCCAAATATAATTTTTTCCTTTAAAATCAAATGTGGCGAGTAGGGTGTTTTTATCATTAAAACAAAGTTGATAAGCCCATGATTCTTGAATTGGCAATTTATTAATAATAGTTCCATTAAGTATGTTGATGACAATAATCCCTGAATTCAGAGTTGCTGCGTAAAGCTCTTTTTCTGAATCATTATATATCAAGTTATATATTTCATCATCTATAGACGCAATTTGTTTTTTATTTTCACTTCCATTTGTTAGTTGATATATTTTTCCATTAAAAGTAGATACCAGAACTGTATCCAGGCTTGCATTGTAAACTACATCCGTGTAGGCTACAGGGTTTATACCTGTGAGCCTGTGTTCTTTGATTTTAACCTCTTGTTTACAACTGATAAAAAATAGAGCAACTAAAGACAGTAAAGTGATTTTATAAAAATTCATGTTACATTATTTTTTTTCGATTAAATTTTGTTTTTCTCCATTATCTAAAATATCCATCCACGTTCCGTCATCAGAAGTTCCTAAATTTATTTGATTTCCATTTTTCCCCCACATTTTTAACACAGAAGCACCTTGAGGCTCTGCCATAAACAAGACACGTTGAGAAACTTTTGAATCCAATGTTAGAAAAATGTTTCCATACGAATCATCTGTCACATAACCTCCTCTTTCTTGTCCTTCATGATCATATAGCATCACACCTGAAACCGCAGAATTATCCCCTCTGTAGAATCTATAGCCAAAAGATTGTGCTGGAGGCAGATTTGTTCCTATAATTATTCGTTCAACACCTGTTGAATCCGTAACAACTAATCCTCGAACTTTTAAAACTTCATTTGATAAATCTATTTCTAGATTATTGTTTTTTATAATATAAATGACAAGACCGGCTGTAATAAGTAAATTTAAAAGTAATAAGTATTTTAAGATACTGTTCTTCATTGTTTTGTTTTTTTTAATTTTATGAATATCCATATTGCTAACGTGAACAATACAAGTGATGTAAAAAGAGGAATCAACCAAAGAGTATTAGAATCAGTGAATAAAGCAATAAATAACGCTCCCACAGAAATTAAAATTGCAGATAATGCATACCCATTTTCATTATAAAACCAAGCGTATGGGAACAAGTGTGCACCAGTGATTATTGAATATGTCATGATAAAATCATTAGGATATTTGATGAATACAAATATCAAAATTGAAAAATAAATGATTTGTGCAAAGTTTAACCATAACCCTAAAGGCTGCAAAGGATTATCTTTGATTTTCCAATTTGTTTTTAAAATCTTAGACAAACCGAAAGCTATTGGGAGCATAAGCGCTGCAATTATAAAAGTAAAAACACTTTTGTTATGCAAAGTAAAATCTTGTAACCAGATTATAAAAATTGCTAACCAGAGAAGACCTCCAGAAAGAATAAAATCAATTCCTTTTTTTGCTTGTGTTTGAATTTCAATTTTTAGTTTTTCTAAGCTACGCTTTTCCATAATATTATTAAACTTGTTTTTTAGGGATTTATTCTTAAAAGGTTTGTAGTAGTATCTGTAATGGAAAAAATGGGTGTATTTTTTCTATGCTGCTAAGATAGCTAAATGAGTTGAATTTTCTACAGAAAACGCCTAATATCGTAGTATTTATATTACTCACCCAACGTAGTTTGATTTTTTTAATTTTACAACAATTTTTCTGTGGGGAATGAATTCACAAAGTAATTTTTATTTCTAATTTGGAATAATTACGTATAACATCAAACCAGAAACGTATGTGGATTTTTGATTGACGAATATGGATTGGTGATCGCTTGAAAGTAGAAGTAAGACTACCTTTAAAGTCTAAATTAGTAAGACATGAATGAAAATCTGATTCTTTATAGTTTATATTTTATATTTTTTTTCACAGGGATAATAATATGTATTTGGCCGTTTTTCAAAAAATCAAAACAATTTATGTGGGGAAAGATTCTGAGGGGGAGCATTGTCTTGTGCCATATTCTTTTTTTGTCATTTTTAATTCTTGCTAAAAACCAACCTCAGAAAGACCCACAAGATATGAGCGTTGCGTTACTCTGGATTTATGGTTTCTTTGTGCATATACTTTTGTTTTTGATAGCTGTGGCTGTGAGGTTGGTGGAGCGCTTTGTAGAAAAAAAATAGAAGAAAATGACTTAAACCATTATGGGCTAGGCTATATAAAAATAATTTGTGAATGATAAATACTTGTGAAGATTTGCGTAAGCAATTTTAAAGTTTATTCAATAAATCCTCCATATTCGTTGTTTTTACGTTTTGCTGTTTTCCGATTTTTACGGCTAATTCCGCTATTTCACGTGCTTTTTGCCTATCACCAGATTTTACGCACAAATAGGCATACGTGTCTAAATACGCATAGTCTGTGTCTTTTTGAGTCACTTCGCCCATCCAGTCTATGCATCGACGTATCACTTCTTGATCATCGCACTTCTCATACACTTCCCAGCAAAATTGATTGATGGCACCATTATTGAGTTTCCCTTTTTCTTTCAGGTTTTCGTAATAATTGTACACTTCATCCCATTTGTTCTGTGCTTTCAGAAACTTAACTTCAAAAT
The DNA here is from genome assembly GCF_028473145.1 of Flavobacterium sp. CBA20B-1. Taxonomy (NCBI): domain Bacteria; kingdom Pseudomonadati; phylum Bacteroidota; class Flavobacteriia; order Flavobacteriales; family Flavobacteriaceae; genus Flavobacterium; species Flavobacterium sp. CBA20B-1. The sequence goes on along the minus strand of NZ_CP092370.1, from coordinate 2,745,647 downwards.
TGGGAATGATGTCATCCGTCCATTCTTTGGTCAAGGTCTGATAAGCATAAGTTTTTGCATCTTCGAATTCACTTTGGCTTTTTGCTGAAATAGCTTTATTTAATTTTCCGGCGGAAAGAAAATAAAATAGGATTTCAGTGTCCAGCTTTCCATAAAGTTCAAAATAGTCATCTTTATAGTTTAGAGCCAGATTCGCCACTGCATCTGGAACATCACTGGCAAAATACAATAATGTAGAAAAAAACTCTTCGGAAATAGGGTTTTCTACAGCATTCCAATAACTATTGAAAGATTTTGTATCGACTACTTTTATATTATCTCGGTTGATGTAATCAACGTAAAATTTTGGATAATTAGGCATGTCTATCTGGTTAGAATAGCCTTTGATGATTTTATTCTCTGAGTCTAATAATATTGACTCCTCTGCAAAATTTATAACACTTGCGCTCAGATTGTGAAAATTTTCTCCAGGAAATCCATATTTACGATTGACGACGTATCCTTCTTGGTTAAGTACTACGGCTGTAGGATAGCTTGAAACGTGATGTTTTTTAGAAAGATGATACACCTTGTCATCTTCGGCATTATACCGAAGCAAAACAAAATCTTCTGATAGGATGCTTTGAATCGAGTCATTTTGAAAAATCAATTTGTCTAACTTTTTACAAGGAGAACACCAGGTCGTGTAAAAGTCAATAAAAATCATCTTATCTTCGTTCTTAGCTACTTTTAGTGCTTTTGTATAATCTTGTTCTATTATTTGTAGATGTTGTGCTTTAGCAAAGCAAACCATAAGTAATGCTGTGATTGTTAAAAGTATTCTCATAATATTTTTTACTTTAAAGACGAGTGTCATAGGATATTGTTACTTTTTTTAAAAGTATAGATCATAAAATTCGTTGATTTCTGAAAGCTTGATCAATTCTTTATCTTTAATTTCTGACCAAAACTCTTTAAATTCTTCTTCGCCACTGTCTTCTATGTTACTTTTCATATTCAACAATTCTTTTTTCTTTTTAGTAAGGAAATTGATGCTTATTTCACTATTGATTATCGGACCAGAACGATCGGTATGGTCGTAACCTATCAACACAAAATCGTTATTTTGATATCGAAAAGTATAATACCAAGAACCATATCGACCATGATTATAGTTTATAAATAGTTTGTTGTGATCTATGGAGACATCCAGTTCCGGAGGATAGTAAGCTCCACCATCTTCATTTTCGGATTCAAAACATCTTTTATTAAGAATCATCTGTTTAAACCCGTTTTCTGTCTGAAATAAAATAACTATTCCACGACGATTTCTATCCACCATTTCACCGAAACGGTTTTTCGTTACACTCCCTTCCTGAGTGTCTTTGATAATTAATACTATATCTTCTAAACCATCCTGATTTAAATCTCCAGAAATATTATCGTACAACACAAATCTTGACGGAATGAAGTCTTTAAAATCTATTGATTTTTGTGCCCAAACAGGGTTCAATGAAAGAAAATATAAAAATATAGCTATGTGCTTCATGGCGTTAAAGATTGATTTTGTTTAATTTACAGTCAAAAAACACGACTTCTTTTTCATTTGCACCGTTCATCTTCGGTTGGAGTTTTTCTAAAACTCTCCATTCCAACTCATCTATGCTTTCCAATACTTTTTTTCGTTGTAATTCGTCCACAAATCCCCAACTGATAGGACGGGGTTCAAAATGCCTTCGATAACCTTTTACCACCATCCCAAACAGAGATACACAGGGTACTCTTTCGTCTACTTGCAATTGATGGAATGGTAATTTCTTAATCGTCAACTTTTGACATCCCCAAACCATTTTTTTACTGTCATTACTACGCATATCTGCTAAAGCCAGTATCGTCAACGGACGTATTTTTATGAGTATTGCCGGAATCAATAAGCAGTTTTGGTAAATTATGCGTTTTCTCAATTTTTCTCTTCTTAAAGACTGGACAAGCATTCCTAGAACAAAGGTAGTAATCAAAAAAATACTTCCCAAAATCCAGTGCCGGAAGCTAAATAACATAAAGGTTGCTACTGCACTCGCCGAAGCTAAAACAATGGCTACATAGAAAAACGGGGTTAGTTTGGCAGGATATTCGTCATATCGATTGATGTGATCGGAATCCGGTTCTATGTTCATGGAACGACTCACACTCGTCAGGTTTATCATTTTTTCCTTTTGGCCGATTTTTTTATCTTGATTCATCTATTTCTTATGGTTTGTGGTAAGTTAAATCCATTTTGAATTGAATTTCGAATTCTACTTGACTAAAATACAGGAATTATTCTACCTGAAATCACTCTGTTTTAAAGATGTGTACATCAAATAAAAATTCGTTTATATAACATTAGCATTTGTTCTTATCATGATAGTAGATCAAATAGAAGATCACTATTTACGCATTTGAAACAAAGCTAAGCTTAAATAAATTATAGTTTACCTAGAAATAAATGAATAGGTACATTTGATAACTGAAATAATTGGTTATGAAACACTTTATACTCATAATAGTAGGTGTTTTTTGTAGTTGAAAAGCTCATACCAACTTTGATTAATAGAAATAAAGATGAAAAATCAACTGAAAATATACTATTTTCCGCAATGGAGATGGATGTTATTAGGAACAGGTTTTGTATGTTTCGCTTTCACACCACTTTTAGTCAATTTGATCGTTTATCAGTCTTTGGTCAACGCTTTTATGGAAATTGTTAATGATTTTAGAAGAACACCTATCCATACACTTTTATACACCGCTGTATTTTGGCTTTTGGGTTGGATAGGAGTGGTAATTATTCTTAAATCTTCTGATCGGATTATTTTAAAACTCAACGAAAACGATATGGAGTTTGTTGCACTTTCAAAACAATATAGAAAATATGCATTAGTTCAAACTTTTGTCAATAAAAATTTTAAACAAATCAAGTATCAAGAGATTGAAAACGTTCAGTTTATAGAATCCTATTGGTGGGGTAATAAATTAATTTTAAAGACCAAGAGCGAGAAAATTTCCGTCCCGCATGCACAACTTTTTACTGTTCAGGAAGGAATAGAAATCGTTAAGTTTATTAATCGAAAAATTGGAAAAGAATGACGAAAAACCTTCTTTATAATCTATCATTAAACCTTACACTTGTAAGGTGAGTTTCTAAACCTACACCATAGGGGCGCACTGTACATATTCTGATTCATTGTAATTTTCAGATGTTATTTATACAAGTTTTTTTAAGTTAAGACATGAGTTGATAATATCGATTTTAAATCAAGATGAGTGTTTTTTACCTTTTTTCTTCTTGTAATGAGGGAGTTGTTCTTCCTCATTTTCGTATATCAATGGCCCAGGAAAAAGTAAAGTACTCAAAACACTTGTAACAGAACCACCTATTGGGTCAATGAATTGGCCTAATTCTACATTATTATTCTGGTGGATGTCTTTTGCTGTATCAAGTATATTTAGCTTGTCTGTATCATTTATTCGACTTTCAAGCTGATCCAACAAATAGACAGTTCTTTTTTGCTCTGGATTCCCATTTTTCATTGTGAATGCATAGTTCATGGAATCTTTTAACAAGCGGTCATAATTGAACATTTGATCAAAAAGTAATTCGCCTGATTCCTTTAAGGCTACACGGTCAAACTGTCCAAGTTTGGCAGAATGTTGTTTATTACGACCTCGTGAATTATTCATCGGACTGAGCTTGATTTTATTTGTAATATCCTTTCGACTGACAATAATTTGTATGTGCATTTGTGCTCCGGTTTTGGGTTGCCCTGCTTTGGCAATTCCTTGTTTTACTTCTTCATCGGTATGATGATAATAACGATTGTGTTCAAGTTTTCCATACCACAATAAATCGTTGCTACTTTCAATTCTAGTTCGCTTAAAGTTTTGAGCATAGACATCCATTACGCCAATTGCATACCTTTTTAATTGTTCTTCTGCTTCTTTCTCTCCAAACTTTTCTTTGAGATAAATAATTTCTTTTTGACTGGGGTTAATATTTATCAGAAAGAACTTTGCATCGCTCCTACTTAGTTTAGCTATGTTGTTGTCGATTTTTACACGTACTTCCTGAGGAGTGATATTTTTGTTCAAGCTATTGAACCATAGCTCATACCCTCTGCCTTCTTTGAGTGCGATACGGTTTTCTTTTTCCAGATAATTGACCAATTGCCCTGAACCTCCTTTATTGTTGCCCGTTTCAGAATCCGTTATATTGATGTACATAATTTCACAGGTTTTTGAGAGATTCCTTTACATGAGCGATGAGTTCTTCTTTCTTAGTTCCAGAGGTTGTCCAGCCCATTTCCTCTCGTTGATTTATATAATAGTCCAGTAATTGAATAAATTGTTCTTTCAAAATTTCTTTCTCTTTTTGCTTTGAAATAAGATGTTTCAACCCGTTTATAGTTTGCTCACTTCTTTTGGTAAGTACGGCTGTTTGTTCACTTTCGGCTAAAAGATGCCTACCTATTCCTTCTAAAAGTTCTTTTTGTTTTAAAGAAGCTGTCTTCAAAGCACCGGAATCCGTAAACAATGGCAGAAGAAAGTCTTTTTCCTGTTGGCGGATGAAAGATAAAATACGGTTAATACCTGAAGAAAGTTCTCGTTTCAGGATTTCATCGTCGGGGTCAGTCGGGTCTTTTTTACTACGGTAAAAATAATCCACCATCAGGCAAAAAAGTTCCTTTTTGCTACGTCTAAAACTTTTAGCCAGCTTCTCTATCTTTTCGTCCGTTTCTTTGGGATAACGGATGCTGTTGGTATCTCTCTGCTTCATCATCATTTTCTAAATCTACATTTATTAACTACCGATATACCTTGAAGTATACCATTTTCCTTGTAAAATATGGGCTGGAAGCCTTAAAATATACCTCTGGTATATTAAAACCCTCTGCAACGCCAGTAAAGAGGCAAGCGAGTAGGGCTCTGCCCAACTCCCGCTTGCTTTTTTCAAAACATTTGTATATTCCTTAAATACTCTCATTGCTGTTGTATTTTATTTCAAAAAAATTATGGGGTAATCTACTTTTTATAGTGGTGTGCTTTGAACAGAGAGCTAAAATCCGTTTCTGGAACAGATCAGGAGTTGCCAAGAACAGTTTCAAACGGATCTTTATTCTACATGTAAACACTTTGTTTTTATTACGTTAATATTTCTTTGCAAAGTAAAGGAATATTCAACATTTTTAACTTGGACAAATAGTGCCCCTGAACGCCAAATGAAGTCATATGTGAATAGAAGGGCTGGAAAGACCCAAAACGAGAAAATGAGAAATAGAAAAACGAAAGTATTGGTACAAATCCGCATATATGAATAGATATTTACAGATATAAATAAGTGCATAAACCTGCGTGTACGTTTGTATGTAAATATGCTTTTATCTAAAGGCGTATCTATGTATGGGCGTGTGTACGTATATATAGGCACTCGAAACAAAGAAGTTCCTCCCTCTTAAAACTATTTTCCAAAAGAAAAAACAGAAAAAAAGAAAGCCAATCTTACCAAGGCGGACAAAGAAAAGACCAAAAGGAAACGGAATAAGTCCGAAGGGTGGCAGGATAAATACATAGCTTTACCAAGCTATGTATTTATCCTGTCATTATGCCGTAAGCTTTTGGTGGGCGGTGTGGTGGGTGTCCGCCTTACCTTTGCGACCTTTTTGTTGTTTTTTAGACAATTTCTTTCAGTAACTCAAACTTGGAAAGGGTGCAAAAAATATAGGTTGGGAGAAGCAGGGTTTTTTTCACTATTTCTCACTTCAAATCAAAACTCTTTAATCGCCAAGGGAGCAGAAAGGGAAGATTAAAGTGTTTTGAAGGTTATAATGATATTAATATTATAACCATCGGTTTAAAATTTATTATATGCTTGATAGAAACATATTCAAATCTATAAACAATGTTGCTATAAACTTGCCATATAGCTTTTAACAACTCAATTCATAATGTGTGTTTCTTCCTCCCTAATTTGCTTTAATAAAACTCCTTTATTCACTAAATCCGTTATATCTCTCAAAACTGTATCTTGTGATGATAGGTTATTTTTGCCTATTTAGAAGTTGACAGATTGCCTTCAAAGTTATCCATTAACTTATTGAGCATTTTTTGCTGACGTTCACTCATTTTGACTTAATAATTCCTAATTCTATTAAAATATCTTTTTTCATCTTGCTTAATGGTCTTCTATCAAATTTTGCTTCTTGAAAATGAACTCCAAAAGCCAACCGATAAACTTCATCTCTATCCAGTGTAACTCCTCCCAAAATCTTGTTTTCTAACATCTCAATATAATCCTCCGAATAAGCATTCTTTATCTTTCGCAAATCTTCAATTTCGTCCTCGTGGGCTTTGAATATATTTTCTAACTCAAATGCTTTTACAGATCTTTCTGAAAAATCATTTTTCTCATCTGTAATGATCTTAAAGGAAAATTTATCATAGTCTTTATGGTCATAACTAAAAGTGTATTTAAACTCTTTATCAGGGTTTTTATAATAAGGATGGAAATGAGTTGAAAGTTCAAAAGGAGTAGAACCTTTTACTCAGCTATTACATACTGAACAACTCGGAATTAAATTGTAAAACGATAATGCCAATAAAGGATATTTACTTTTAGGAAACCAATGGTCAAATGTAGGTCTTGTAACTTTCTTTCCTGAATCACTAATTACAGTTTTTGTATAAATACGATTGCAATAAACACAGGTTGGTATATCTAATTTTTCAGCTAAATGGTAGGCATTATAATGTCTGTATGTTGTTTTATCATCTGTTTTTATCCAGCTATCATAGTTAATCAACGTTTTTAAAGATTTCTTCAATCCTTTTTTCGTAAACTTATCTTTTATTGTATCCAGTTCGTCAGGAGTACCAATTAATACTATACGTAGGTTGTCCTCGTCATTTAAGAATTTTGAAATTGTGCTTTTTATACCAGTAACTTTATTTATTTTGTTCGTAATAGGAGCCGGAGCAGACTCGGAAAAAGCATTTCCATTCAGTTTTTTCATAATGATGTAACGCATAAAAAGATAATGATTGTCTCTTGCTTCTATGATATTGGGAAGGTTGGTGTCAATGTACTGCATAATTATTTCTTCTTGTTTCTTAACAATTCAATTTCTCTATCAATAACCTGATTATAGTATTCATTATCTGGAACTAAATCTGTTATCATTTCAGCAAGTTTAATTTTAACTACCTTTTCATCAATAAGACTGACTACCTTTTTATAATACTCCAGCTTCTCTGTAAACTCTGGAGTGGATTTTCTGATTTCTGATACCTTCTTATTCTCATTTATCCAATCTATTACTTCTTTTATTTTTGACCTTGAAAAATCTCCAATCAAACCGTTCTCAACAAAAAAAGAATGAGCTAATAAGTCTGTAATATTTGCACCGAATGTTTTTTGAATTTTATTTTGGTCTGTATCTGAAATTACAGAACAATACTTGCCATCTTTTTGAAGAAAGACTACATTATTAATTGGTAAATCAGATAAAGTAAGTGGGTCGTGAGTTGTAATTATTATTTGTAATTTAGGTTTTACTTCAAGTGATTCAAAGAAATAAGGAAGTGTTTTTAAAATTGCATTAACATATCTCTTTTTCCAAATAGGATGAAATCCTAAATCGGCTTCATCTAACAACAAAATATAGTTTTCTTTATCAGGTAAAGATTTACTTTCTTCTATCAGGTTATCCTGAATAAAACTATACAGCTTTGAAAAGAAATTAAGCAAAGCATTTTCTCCTGAACTCATATTTCTGTCAGTTGGTCTGAAAGATATAAAACCATCAGTATAATCTCCTTTATCTATCAATCCTTGACTAGTTGGGTAATAATGAAGAAGATTAAACACAATTTTTTTGTGCAACTGCATAATCTCTTTTACCTCATCTAAATTTAGTCTGATACTTTGTTTATTGATGTCATCGGGATTAGTTTCTTTCTCAAATAATGAATCTAATTTTTCAAAAAACGGTATGATTTCATTATAATCAAAAATTTCCTTTTTAAAATTTCCTTTTTCGATATAGCTCTCTTTTATAAAATAGAAAAGTAAAACCTTTGCAGAAAAATCTTTAAACCTATTCATATCATAAGGATTCTCAATTTTCCCTTCTTGTAACCAAGTATTCTCTTTCTCCATCTGCTCAATCACAATAGATATAAATGCTTTTATAACGAATCGTTCTAACAAATATCTGTTTACTTCTGCTTGATTTACAACGTTATGATTTTCATCAAATTTCCCAATTGAATGCCAATTTCTACTTTCATTTTCTGCTTTTTCTAAAATAAGTTTGATGATAGGTCTTAATGGATTTGGAGTATTATGAAAATCTAAAATTTCTACATCTCTGAAATGTAGTATTCCTGTTTCATATTGTGGTAGGTCAAAAACTTCTCTAAAAATAGAATTTTCCTTAAAAATAGAAGAACTTAAAAATTCTATTTGCCTCATTGAGTTTTTGAAAACTAATTCTTCGTGTAAATCAAATCTCCATCCATTTTCATTAGTTCCTTTCTTATCTCTATCTTCTAAATCTTGCTTAATAAATTGGTCAAGAGAAATATCATATCTATCAACTTCATCAAAATTGTTGTTATACTTCAAATCGAAATGTGGAGAATAATAAATGCTTTGATAATCTTGTGTTTGAATTTTTTCTAATTCTTTATAACTTTCTGGAGATTGGTCGCCATCATCAGTAATCATAAATACTTTGTAATTTGAAAACAGAACTTTCGTTTCTCCACCAATCTCTACCAATATAACTGAAATACTATGTGGCATTGAATATATATGCTCTACAAATGTCTTTCTAACTACATCTAAAACAGAAGATTTTCCCACACCGTTTTGACCGACAACAGCACTTAACAACTCAACTTCACATTCACTATCCGAAATATTAAAGAAATCGGGAATGTATTTTTCGTTGAGTTTTCGTTTCACTATTAAATCTTTTCCTATTGGTAGGAAAGAATACAAATACTTACCTCCAAAATTTAGTGTTTGGGGTTCATTTATTAAATATTCGTGTTCTTTTAAGTAGACGCTTACTATCATAGTTTATTTCTTTTTTACTAAATCAACAAGGGATAAAAATTGTTCAAGTAACTTTATTCTTATTTCTATGTCTAATTTAGAAAAACAATCATAAAAGTTATTTGATAAATACATCTCTTTTTTTAGTAATTGATACGAATCATATTGTTGTATTTCTTTTTCTGAAAGATGATTGTTTTTAATAGCACCAGTACTAATATTCAAACCTTTAAAATCCTCATTATTATATAAACCTCCACTCTCAGCATCTATTACCTGTATATTCCCCTCTAAAAAGGAGTCCAATTTTAGTTTTATTAATGTAGGACTATCACTCTTGAATTGCTTAACAATGTCTTCAAGTAACTTTAATACTTTCTCATCAACCTTTCTACTGTTTTGACTTCCGAATCTTTTGCTTATTAAAGAATTATAGCCTTGTTCAAGATAACTTATATAACTCCCTTTAATACGCCTTTCATTTGAGGGTAAATTATGATTCAGACCGTTTTTAGCTAAATTTACTTGAATGGAAATTTTCTTCCAAAACCCTGTTGCTTTATTTTTCAATAATTTGGATTTAAGAATAGGATTGGTCTGTATCAACTTTATGGAGTTTAAGATACTTGCATTCAAAGTATATTTTTCCTGATAATTTAAAGGTAATTCATCTCCATTGTCAAATCGAAAATTCTTGAAAAAGTATTCGGCTTGCTTATCTATCTCAAATAGCTTGACAATCAAATTCTCATTGCTCATTCCTCTCATATTTTTCCATATTTTCTAAAAGCTGTTATTGTTTGATAAATACCATAGCCAATAAAAATTTTTGCTATAATAAAAATAAGATACAAATACCCATTACTTTGAAATGCTTCACTTCCAAACCCTAAAGAAAAAGTGAATTTCAAATATTCAGACAGAACTGTAGATGTATCGACAAAAGATTCATTTAGGTTAAATTTTAATGGATATTTTGAGGAAACAAAAGAATTAACCATAATCATCATTAAGAAGAAAAAGACACTTACTTTGAATGTGAATTTTACACCCTTGAACCAATTTCTTCCAAAATCATTCGATTTACTGTTAAGCATTAAAATATAGAAATCCGAATCCTTTATTTTAAGTTTTTGAAAATGTTTCCTTTGCTCTAACGCATTATACTTCAAATAGTCTATCTTACTTTCCGACCTTAATAATTGACCTTTGATAGTTCTTATAGTATTCATGTCAATTGAGTTTTTACTACCCAATTTCATTCCCTCAAAGAAACCAACCTTTTCAAAATAAGAGGTTGTAAACTTGATTAAGTATAAACAATTTAATGATTGAAAAGATGTTATTCCTTGAAATACAACTGAACTAAATTCTATTTTTAAAACTGTCGAATTGTCGAAATATGTGTTTTTTTGAAAAGTACAATTCTTAAACTTTAACGTTGTTTTCTCCGATTGTAATTCTGTAAAATCAACTCTTTCTATAAAATCAACATCTCTAAACTCCGTTTCTACTCCAAAATTAGATTGTTTTGCCTTAACTTCTCCTATTGAAGATTTTTTAACTAAAGAAAAATCTCCAAGTGTATTTTTCCAAAATTCAAAGTCTCTTTTAAATGTACATTTTTCAATCTGTAATCTTTCAATATTGTTCGCATTAAGAGTAAATCCTTTGTAAAAATTATTATTATTGATGTAAAGCATTTCAAATTGATTCAGTCGAAAATCAATATAATCTATCTTTTCATTCTGATTTAGGATTAGTGTATTTATTTTATTCAAACTCTCTGGATTTCCAACAATTGAAAAACTATATATATCATTAGATGATACGTGAAAGTGTGATGACGCTATTTCTACATTGTTAAATACCAAATATTGAAGTTTAGAATCTTTTATAAAAAAATCAGAACTAATTTCACAATTTCTGAACTCAATACTATTAGATTTTCCAGAAATTTCATTAATCGTAAAGTCAATTCTTTCTCCAGACAAAGAGCAGTTAAAGAAAAATAATTCCAAGCCCGATTCGATAAGCTGAATCGAATTTTTAAATTGAAAATCAATATCTCTAAATGAAACCTTTAATTCAGATAAATCATTTGTCTTTGAGTATTTTTGTAAAATTTTATTTACTTTACTCAAAAAATAAATATCATCTTTTATTTTTCTTTGCATCCAAAATTGTAGTAATGTGTAACAAATTTACAATAAAACTTTATATTTATATGATACTCTAAATGAAATAGGTACTTAGTAACTCCTCATCTTCTTTTAAAATTGTTTTCAAAAGAAAAAAAGAAAACTATTCCATCAAGATGGACAGGCGGAAAAACCAGAAGAAAACGAAATAAGCCCCGAAGGGTGACAAAATAAATACATAGCTTTACCAAGCTATGTATTTATTTTGTCACTATGCCGTAAGCTTTTGGTCGGGTGGCACGGTGGCTGTCCGCCTTATCTTTGCTGTGTTTTTGTTGTTTTTTTAGATAATTTCTTTCATTAACTAAAACTTAGAAAAGGTGCAAAAATATAGGTTGGGATAAGTGTTTTTTTTGCACTGTTTCTCAATTCCAATCAAAACTCTTTAATGAGTGGAGGGTGAGAGAGGGAAAATTATAGTGTTTTAGGGGGACGTATTGTGCCATTACATATACAACTGAACTTTTATCATTATAGAAAAATATAATAAGATTTTTTTCTATAAATATTTCTGGATTTTAGATATATTTTTTTAGAAAATCTAAAAATAATAAAGTACATTTGAGGCAACTAAATCAAGTTTTGATGACCGAATTAGGCAAATATTTTAAACAGAAGTCAATTAATAAATCTGAGATAGCGAGGAAAACCGGAATTAGTTCCTCTCGGTTAAGTGAGCTGAGTAGAAATGATAAAAGCAAAATAAAAGCAGAAGAATTATATCTGATTTCTTTAGCATTAGATACACCTGCATCAGAGATTTTAGCAAAATTATACGGACATCTTAAGTTGAAAAATTGAATATGGAAAAGATAAATTTCATAGATTTATTTGCGGGGGCATCCGGGATGTCCGAGGGCTTCACTAAAGCCGGATTCAATCCTGTTGCTCACATCGAGATGAATGTAGAAGCCTGTTTTACAATAAAAACAAGAGCTGCATATCATTATCTCAAATCAGAAAAAAAATTAGATGTATATTATAGTTATATAAAAAAGGAAATAGGCAGGGATGAATTTTACAAAAATATACCTGATGAAATTCTGAATTCTGTTATAAATGTTGAGATAGATGATAATTCTATAAAAGACATTTTCAGAAAAATTAATGAACAAAAACAGAATATTGATTTAATAATTGGAGGTCCTCCCTGTCAGGCATATTCTCTTTTAGGTCGATTTCAGGAAAATATAGAAAATGATCCTAGAAATAGACTATATATACAGTATGGCAGGTTTTTAAAGGAATTTAGTCCTAAAGCGTTTGTTTTTGAAAATGTTCCGGGAATTTTAAGTGCAAATAAAGGGCAACACTTTAAAAATTTAAAAGCGTATTTCAGAAAGTTAGGGTACGAAGTATATTACGAAATGCTGAATGCTTCAGATTATGGAGTGGTTCAGGCAAGAAAAAGAATCATTATTGTTGGCTGGAAAAAAGAATCGGATTTTGGTTTTCCGGATTTTGATAAAGTAAAGAAAAAATATACTGTTAATGAAGCTTTTGAGGACTTACCAGAATTAAAACCTGGTGAAGGTTATCAGTATATAAATTACATGAAGTTAAAGAATAATTATCTTGAAAAGTTTGAATTAAGAAACGGAATTGATTTTGTAACACAGCATATTTCACGCCGTCATAATGAGAGGGATCTGGCAATATACAAAACAGCTATTCAAAAATGGAATAATGAAAAGATAAGATTAAAATATCCTGACTTACCAGAAGAACTTAAAACACATAAAAATGAATCTTCATTTATTGATAGATTTAAGGTAGTTAATGGTACAGGGGTTTCACATACTGTGGTGGCACATATTGCAAAAGATGGTCATTATTACATACATCCGGATGAAGAGCAATGTCGCTCTATTTCGGTAAGGGAAGCCGCCAGATTACAGTCATTTCCGGATGATTTTTATTTTGAGGGTTCTCGCTCAGCAGCATTTAAACAAATTGGTAATGCAGTACCACCACTAATGGCTTATGCTATTGCTAAAAAAATGAAAGAATTATTATGAGTGAAGAGTTAAAAATTAAAGACGGTTTATATAAAATAAGACCTGCCGGAAGACACATTATTACAATCGGAAGAGATCTTATAAAAGATAAGTATGCTGCAATTGTTGAGTTAGTTAAAAATTCTTATGATGCGGACTCTCCTTTATGTAAAGTTTCTCTGTTACCTTTTGAAAAAAAGATTATTGAGGAGGATAAAGAAAAAATCATAAAAGGAATTAGAGTAATCATAAAAGACGAAGGACACGGAATGTCCTTTGAAACAGTTACAGATAAATGGATGGTTCCCTCAACTGATGATAAATTACACAGAAAACTAAGTCCGAAAAAAAGAATAATGCAGGGAAAAAAGGGAATCGGAAGATATTCTGCATCTATGATTGGGGACGATCTTGTTTTACAGACTGTTGATGAATCAGGAGATTTGACAACATTATACCTTATCTGGAAACACTTTGAAGATGCTAAATATCTCAATGATGTTGATGTTCTGATCGAAAATTTCAGGACAGACAGACCCAGTGGAACTGAAATTATAATTGTAGGCGATGAAAACCATTTAAATGAGTGGGATGCCAAACAGTTAAGAAACCTAAAATCTGAACTAAAAAAACTTATTCATCCGGTTGATGAAGAACTAGAAAAGGAAGATAAGGATAAATTTAAAATAACTCTTGAATTGGGAGATTTTCCTTTCGAAGGATATTCCAATGTTAAAGAAGACATAGAGCCTTATCCTCTGTTCGAGTTATTTGATTATAGAATTTCAGGAACTGTTTCTGAGGATGGTGTTGCCAGCCTGAAATTTGAGAACAACAGGATTAAAGGGGCTCCTGTTGAAGAATTAAAAGACTTTAAAATATTACTGAACCATGACAGTAACGAAGATAAGCAAAGCTATTGTGGAGAACTAAAGATAGATTTCAGAGTATTTGACAGAGACCCTGCTTCTATAGACGGATTAATAGAAAGAGGATTAAAAGACCCTGTGACGGGTGAGTATGTAGGTAGAAGAGAAGCGCGGATTATCCTGGATACATTTAATGGTGTTGGAGTTTATCGCAATGGATTCAGAATAAGACCTTTAGGAGATGCAGGGTTTGACTGGCTATACCTGGATAATGAAAGGGTTCAGAATCCTTCATTAAGAGTTGGTTGCGATCAGGTAATCGGGTTTATTCATATCCAATCAGAAGATTCATCCGGATTAGTTGAAAAGTCTGCAAGGGATGGGTTAAAGGAAAATGCAGAATACTTTGGCCTGCGTGAAGTTGCAAAACAGGTTTTAAAAGAGCTTGAAAACAGAAGGTTTGCTTACAGACAAAATGTAGGACTTGGAAGAAGTAACAGAGACATCAATGAAAAAATAAAGGCACTCTATAATTTTAAAGATCTTCAGGAGAAGATCGATAAAGAACTTGATGTTTTAGGTATCGAGAAATCCAAAAGGGAAAAAATCAATAAACTTATCTCTGAGAAAGAAGAGAAAAGTAACAAAATTGCAGATGAATTAAAGCAGGTTATTGCCTTGTATCAGGGACAGGCTACTGTCGGGAAAATTGTTAATGTCGTTCTACATGAAGGCAGAAAACCACTTGGATATTTTAAAAACCAGATTCCGCTGATTTATGATTGGTCAAAGGAATTGGAAGAAAATTTCAGTCAGGAACTTTTAGATAAAATTATTCATAGATTGTCTGTTATAGAAGAGCAGGGAGAAATATTTGTCAAACTCTTTGGTAAACTGGATCCGCTATCTGCAAAAAAACGTGACAGGAAAAAAGATTTCAATTTACGTGATGTCATTAATAATGTCATAGATGTTTTTCAGCTGGAATTAGCAAATCAACAGATCGAAGTAAAAATTGACTGTGATATTAATCAGACAGTTTATGGGTGGAAAGAAGACTTTTACATCGTTCTTACCAATCTTGTTGATAACAGTATTTTCTGGTTACAATCCAACACAGATA
Source organism: Flavobacterium sp. CBA20B-1 (assembly GCF_028473145.1). NCBI lineage: Bacteria > Pseudomonadati > Bacteroidota > Flavobacteriia > Flavobacteriales > Flavobacteriaceae > Flavobacterium > Flavobacterium sp. CBA20B-1. The sequence continues at coordinate 2,730,381 of NZ_CP092370.1, read as the reverse complement.
AGCCAAAACAGATTAGTCTTAAGGTTTATGAAGAAGATGAATTGATTATAATTGAATACCGAGATTCAGGTCCTGGTATAGAAAAACATTTGATTGAGAATGAAGTCATTTTCGAACCCGAATTCAGTAATAAAACAGGAGGCGGAACAGGGCTTGGTCTGGCCATTGCAGGAGAAGCAATTGACAGAAATGATGGCGACCTGAAAGCTATTTATTCAGAAGATGGTGCTTTTTTCAAAATTGAAGTAAAAATACAATAGATTATGAGATTATTGATAGTAGAGGATGAAGCAACACAAATACAGCTTTATATTGATGTAATTGAATCATTCAATAAACAGAATGGCACAGAAATTATCCCTATTCCTTTAAATAGTCTTGATGAAGCTAAAAAGGCTCTATTAAGTTCTGAATATGACGCTGCTATAGTGGATTTAAGGCTTTCCTCCAATACGGTTGATCTGGAAGGACTGGAGTTAATTGATGAAATCATTGACAAACTAAGATTTCCATTATTTATTGTTTCCGGAAGTATCGCTCAGATTGATAAAGAAGAAAATTTCCTTTTTAAGAAGCGTTCAAGAGATGGAAATTTTCAGGATGTCCTTTCTGAGATAATTGAAGTTTATAATACAGGTATCACTCATATTTTAGGAAGAAAAGGCAAAATAGATGAATACCTGAATAAGATTTTCTGGGATCATTTATCTGCTTCAATGGATATCTGGATTAATGACCAGTCAAGAACACCAGAGCAGAAGCAAAAAATTTTAGAAAGATATATTTTACTTCATATTCAGGAATATTTGGAATTGACAACAGAATCTGATTTCGAAGATTACCATCCGGCAGAAATATATATCACCCCACCAATAAAAACGAAACTATTCACCGGAGATATATTGCTTGAAAATGACTCGCAAAAGAGATATATTGTTTTAACTCCTTCCTGTGATTTAGCTCATGAGGGAAAAACTGAAAATGTATTATTGGTCGAAGTAGAAGATAAGAGAAACGGACAGATATCAGAACTAAAGGCGATAATTAATAATAATGAACTTGGAAAAGACAAAAGAAATAATGCATCCGGCAAATTAAAAAACCTGATTAAGAATAATATCCCTAAGTATCATTTTTTACCTGAGTATAAAGATCTCTCTGCCGGTCTGATTGATTTTCAGTTATTAAAATCAGTAAATAAAAATGATATTACTAATCGATTTACCAGACTTACTTCTGTAAATAATAGTTTCACAAAAGATATCGTCTCCCGATTTTCATTTTATTATTCAAGACAAGGCTCTCCTGATTTTAATGTTGATGAAATATATGATACTTTATTAAAATAAATTTATTTATGGATGTCCATACACCTGAACAGCGCTCAAAAAATATGCGGGCTATCAAAGCGACAGGAACTAAGGATGAAATCCGCTTAGCAAAAGCACTATGGCATTCAGGGTACAGGTATCGTAAAAATGACAAAACAGTTTTCGGCAAACCTGATTTAGTCTTCAAAAAACACAAAATTGCAGTTTTTGTCGATAGCGAATTTTTTCACGGCAAAGATTGGGAAACAGAGAAATTCAGAATAAAATCCAATCAGGAATTCTGGCACAAAAAAATAGGAAGAAATATAGAACGGGATAAAGAAGTAAACGAATTTCTTACTTATAATGGTTGGGAAGTATTCAGGTTCTGGAGTAAGGAAGTTAAAAATAATCTTCAGGAATGTGTTGACAGAATAATAAATGAAATTAAAAAATAATGTATTTTGCCTTATGAATTATGTAACTATACTTAAGGTTTCCTAAAAAAAAAAACGTATATTTATCTCCCTTCAATCTAAATATAATGTCTTTTAATAAAGACAAGATATAATGTAATAAATATAAATCAAAAAATCCACCAAAACATAATTGAACAACCAACTAAAATCACTAAATTTGCATCATTCAATCACAAATCGAATGTGAGTGATTAAGTGAACAGTTCTTTATAAAGAAGTATAATAGGTTGACATAAAGATATTTGTGGGTAGGGAGTAAAATCCTGCCACCCCGACAACACTTGCACTAACTGAAGGAATAAACCTGTAAATTCTAAGGATTTGTGGGTTTTTTGTTTTATTTCATATCAAAATATCCCAGCTTATATCAATATATCGGAGAGCGATTGAGTGTGGAAGACTTTTAACTTGTTCTAAAAAGGAAAGTTTACAATTTTTTTAATGTTATTTTAAACAAAAAACCTCAAACTTTTCAGCCTGAGGTTTTTCGCATTTATGAAAAAATCTATTACTTCACTTCTTCGTAATCTACGTCTTGGGTAGCATCGCCACTGTCTTGTGTTGGCTCAGCTTGTTGAGCACCACCTTGCTGAGCGTCTGCTTGTGCTTTGTACATTTCTTCTGAAGCTGCTTTCCAAGCTTCGTTGATTTTGTCTAAAGCCGGTTGAATTGTTTCTACATTACGCGTTTCGTAAGCTTTTTTCAATTCTTCCAATGCTCCTTCGATGTTCGATTTGTTACCATCTGATAATTTATCCCCAAACTCTTTCAATTGTTTTTCGGTTTGGAAAATCATTCCGTCTGCTTCGTTTAATTTATCGGCAGTTTCTTTGGCTTTCTTATCTGCTTCTGCGTTTGCTTCTGCTTCTTTCTTCATTTTCTCGATTTCTTCCGGAGTTAAGCCTGAAGAAGCTTCGATACGGATATCATGCGATTTTCCTGTTCCTTTGTCGGTTGCCGATACTTTAATGATACCGTTGGCATCAATATCAAAAGTAACTTCGATTTGTGGCACACCGCGTTGTGCTGGTGGAATACCATCTAAATGGAAACGACCAATTGTTTTGTTATCGTTTGCCATTGGGCGTTCCCCTTGCAATACGTGGATTTCTACCGATGGTTGGTTATCTACCGCTGTTGAAAACACTTGCGATTTTTTGGTTGGAATGGTTGTGTTCGATTCGATTAATTTCGTGAAAACACCACCCATAGTTTCAATTCCTAATGATAAAGGTGTAACGTCTAACAACAATACATCTTTTACATCACCGGTTAAAACACCCCCTTGAATTGCAGCACCTAAAGCTACAACCTCATCAGGATTTACGCCTTTTGATGGTTTTTTACCGAAGAATTTTTCTACGTGTTCTTGAATTACCGGGATACGGGTTGATCCACCTACCAAAATTACCTCATCGATATCAGAGATTGATAAACCTGCATCTTTCAATGCTTTTTTACATGGTTCCATTGAACGGCGCACCAATTCGTCTGCCAATTGCTCAAATTTTGCACGAGTTAATGTTTGCACCAAGTGTTTTGGTCCTGTAGCTGTAGCAGTTACATAAGGTAAGTTAATTTCTGTTTGAGCTGAAGACGATAATTCGATCTTTGCTTTTTCAGCAGCTTCTTTTAAACGCTGTAATGCCATTGGATCCTGGCGTAAATCAACACCTTCTGCACTATTAAATTCGTTTGCTAACCAGTTAATAATTACTTGGTCAAAATCGTCACCACCTAAATGCGTATCTCCGTTTGTTGACAATACTTCAAAAACACCGTCACCTAATTCTAAAATCGAGATATCAAAAGTACCACCACCTAAATCGTAAACTGCAATCTTTTTGTCTTGGCTGCCTTTATCCAAACCATACGCCAACGCTGCAGCAGTAGGTTCGTTGATAATACGCATTACTTCTAACCCAGCAATTTGTCCAGCTTCTTTAGTAGCTTGGCGTTGTGCATCGTTAAAATATGCAGGAACGGTAATCACCGCTTGTGTAACTGTTTGCCCCAAATAATCTTCGGCAGTTTTCTTCATTTTTTGAAGCGTCATTGCCGATAATTCTTGTGGAGTGTACAAACGTCCGTCCACATCAACGCGCGGGGTATCGTTGTCACCTTTTACTACTTTGTATGCTGTATGCTCTAATTCTTTTTGAACTTCAGAGAATTTTTCACCCATAAAACGTTTAATAGACGCTATGGTTTTTGTAGGGTTTGTTACCGCTTGGCGTTTTGCAGGATCCCCCACTTTAATTTCACCGCCTTCTACAAAAGCAATTACAGACGGTGTTGTTCTTTTACCTTCTGCATTTGGAATAACCACTGCTTCATTACCTTCCATTACAGCAACACAAGAGTTGGTAGTTCCTAAGTCAATTCCAATAATCTTACTCATATCTTTTATATTCTTTATTTTGTACTTTATTTTTTTGTGATTCATTCACGCTTTTCAATTAGTCAATTGTTGTGCCTAACTTAAAAAACATAAAAAAATGTCAGAAATTGGCGTTTTTATATGACACACTGTCACAAAAAAATTGTTTTAACCTTCAAAAAATGCCAAAAATATAGGTTTTATAGAAATGTCATATCTAACAAAATTTTAGAAAACTTCCACTTATTTTTCTTTATCTTCGCTTTATTAATTTGTTAAGATTCAATATGGAATATATTTCAGTTTTCGATATGTTAAAAATTGGCGTTGGCCCATCCAGTTCGCATACTCTAGGTCCGTGGAGAGCTGCGGAACGCTTTATTGCCGAATTGAAACATTTAGATATTTTTGATAAAACAGAACGAATTACCGTTGATTTATATGGATCGCTGTCATTAACCGGTATTGGTCACGCTACCGATTTGGCCGTGATGTTAGGATTGAGTGGTGCCGATCCGGAATATGTTCCTGTTGAAGCTATTTCAGAAATTATTGATACTATTAAAAACACGCATTTTTTAAACTTGGGTGGTACTCAAAAAATTGCTTTTAATCCAGCGAAACAAATTGTTTTCAATAAAGACTTTTTGCCCTTTCACGCCAATGGATTAACATTTACTGCTTTTTATGAAGATCAAAAGCATGAAGCTACTTTTTATTCAATAGGTGGTGGTTTTGTGGTGAAAGAAACAGCCAATACAGACACAACCAATGAGAAATCGAAAATTGATTTTCCGTTTGCTGTGGATAATGCCGATGAACTGCTTGCTTTTTGTATCAAAGAAAATAAATCAATTTCTGAAATTGTTTATGAAAACGAATTGATGTTGCGCAGCCCGGAAGAAATAGACCGAGAACTAATGCGAATTTGGAACACCATGTTAGAGTGCATTTATATTGGTTGCCATACTGAAGGAACACTTCCAGGCGGATTAAACGTGCGTAGAAGAGCGTATGATACTTATCAAAAATTAAAAGGCGATTTACCTTATAATAATCCGCAAGAATGGCTGCAAACCATTCGCAAAACAAAAGTATATTTTCGTCAAATATTAAAATGGGTAAGCTGTTTTGCTTTGTCGGTAAACGAAGTAAATGCATCGTTAGGCCGCGTGGTTACTGCACCCACAAACGGCAGTGCAGGCGTAATACCTGCTGTTTTAATGTATTATTTAACCATTGAAAACCACAAAGCCGGCGAAAAAGAAATAAAACAGTTTTTAATGGTTGCCGGTGAAATTGGCAGTATCTTTAAAAAAGGAGCCACTATTTCTGCTGCAATGGGAGGTTGTCAAGCCGAGATTGGCGTATCGAGTGCAATGGCGGCGGCTGCACTTTGCGAATTAATGGGCGGAACACCTCAACAAGTAACCGTTGCTGCCGAGATTGCTATGGAACATCATTTAGGTTTAACCTGCGATCCAATTGGTGGTTTGGTGCAAATTCCGTGTATTGAACGAAATACTATGGGTGCTATTAAAGCAATTAACGCCGCCGAGTTAGCATTAGATACCGATCCTAAAAACGTAAAAGTTCCATTAGATAAAGTAGTGAATACCATGTGGCGAACCGCGCAAGATATGAATAACAAATACAAGGAAACCAGCGAAGGTGGTTTAGCTGTGGCTGTTAATTTGGCAGATTGTTAGTAAAACCATGAAAAAGCTACTATTTTTTTTACTGATGAATTGTTTGGTTTATGGGCAACAAAGAAAATACATATCAACTCCCACTGTTGCATACAACGACGAAAAACAATCAAAAGCTGTGGGTATTTTTCTGCGTGGTGCATCAATAGATTCGTATGAATTTCTGGAATACAAATACGTTTATAAGGTTTATACACCGCACACCGAAACAATTTATATTACCGATACCTACAATGTAAAAGACCATTTAAACGCGAAAGATGATTACGAAAAACCGCCTGCAATTATTATTGGAAACGACGGTTATTACGGATCGCCCCATTTGTTCACAACGGTTGCAAGCCTTAAAATTCGCGAGTTGCCCAATAGTGTTGCTCCTGTGGTAGGTACACTTTTAAACGGAACGGTGGTTCCTATTTCCTTTTATCCGTATAATCCAGAAGCTTGGATTCCGGTTCAGATTGATAACAAAAAGGGATATATTCCAGTGAAATATGTGGGAAAACGACCAGATCTTTCCGACTTAAAAAATCAATACAAAAAAGCTGAAACTTTAGAAGAGCAAAAAAAATTTGCCGAACGCATTTTAGAACTCGGTTGGAACAGTAATCCCGATGAAAACGAAGACGCTTTACGCTTGTACGCCGAATTTGCATCAAAAAATAATCAAAAAGATGTTGCCGAAATTTGTTTACTGCAAGCCGATGCTTTAAAACACAGACCTCGAGCATCTTTTTCACTTCCATCGCAATTAATCGAAGAAAAAAAGTTTGGCTTTACTATTAACAACCTTTTAGAACCTAAAAATGGTTTTCAAAAAGAATTTTTAGTAGCACAATTAGGTAAACTTACCACTAAAACCGAAGCTTACGATGATTGCACATTGACCGAACATGAATATTTGGTTTATTTCGGCATTTGTGAAACCATTGCACACCGCACGAATAAAACCTTTCATTTGCGAGAAGTAACTGCCCAACAAGGCATTGGCTTTAAAATTAAAAATACTTTTTTAGACAGCACTACTACCGAAGTTGAATTTTTAAAAACCGCTCTCGGCTTGATTTCTTTTATAAACGCTGAAAATCAATCGTATTACATTTCAAACGATGACTATATGGTATATGAATTTCAGTTTAAAAACGGAAAATTGTTTAAGATTGTAGCATCTTCTTATTGCTAATAAAAAACACTTCATTAGCAAAAGACACGCTCTTTTGGCTTGTTTTATTCAGAATAGTATCTTTTTCTTAAACTTTTTATCTAATTTTACCGCTCACAAACAACAATAATTTCAGTATGTCTGTTGCAAAAAAAGATTACAAAATAGTGACTACCAAGTCGCTTTTTGATATGAAAAAAAACGGAGAAAAAATCTCTATGCTTACCGCTTACGATTACACCATGGCTAAAATTGTAGATTCTGCGGGGGTTGACGTGATTTTGGTAGGCGATTCTGCCAGCAATGTTATGGCAGGACACGAAACCACTTTACCCATTACATTGGATCAAATGATTTATCATGCTTCATGTGTGGTTCGCGGTGTGCAACGTGCGTTGGTAGTGGTTGATTTACCTTTTGGATCCTACCAGTCGGACTCTAAAAAAGCTTTGGAATCTGCCATTCGGGTAATGAAAGAAAGCGGTGCGCATGCTTTGAAATTAGAAGGTGGTAAAGAAATTAAAGAAGGCATTAAAAAGATTTTAGGCGCTGGTGTTCCGGTTATGGGACATTTGGGTTTAACGCCTCAGTCTATTTACAAATTTGGAACATATACCGTTCGAGCAAAAGAAGAAGCCGAAGCCGAAAAATTGATAGAAGATGCCAAAATGCTCGAAAAAATTGGTTGTTTTGCAATTGTTTTAGAGAAAATTCCGGCAGCATTGGCAGAGAAAGTTGCCCAAGAAGTTTCGATTCCTATTATCGGAATTGGCGCAGGAAGTGGTGTTGACGGTCAGGTTTTAGTGGTGCATGATATGATTGGTATGACACATGAATTCAGTCCTAAATTTTTAAGACGCTACATGAATTTGTATGAAGACATGACAAAAGCCATCGGACAATATGTTGATGATGTAAAATCGAAAGATTTCCCAAATTCATCGGAGCAATATTAACAAATTAAACCACAGATGCATCAGTTATTTTCTTCAATTTAAAGATAACTTTCAAGGATTAACCTGCAAAAAACTTTGTATCTAATCAAATGAAAATCAACATATCATCTGTGCATCTCTAGAAATAACCTACGTGCTACTCGAATGAAAATCTATTCAAACAAAGACAACTTACAGGTTTTATACGAAGACAACCATATCATTGTGGTGAATAAGCGTGCGGGCGATATTGTTCAAGGCGATACAACCGGCGATAAACCATTGAGCGATGTAGTTAAAGAATATTTAAAAGAAAAATACAACAAACCCGGAGCTGTTTATTTGGGCGTGGTTCACAGGTTAGATCGCCCCACAACAGGCATTGTTTTGTTTGCAAAAACATCTAAAGCTTTAACCCGATTGAACGATTTGTTTAAAAACCGTGAAACCCAGAAAACCTATTGGGCTGTGGTTAAAAAGCAACCGCCAAAAGACAGTGACACGTTGATTCACTATTTAACTAGAAACCCAAAAAACAACACCTCTAAAGCACACACCAAAGAAGTAAAAGACAGCAAAAAAGCAATTTTAGATTACAAAATCATTCAAAAATTAAATGCTTATTTTGCTTTAGAAATTAATCTGCACACAGGTCGTCATCATCAAATTCGCTGTCAATTGAGCGCTATTGGTTGTCCAATTAAAGGCGATTTAAAATATGGTTTTGATAGAAGCAATCCGAACGGTGGTATTCATTTGCACGCACGCCAATTAGTATTGACACATCCGGTAAGCAAAGAAGAATTAAAAATTATTGCCCCCGTTCCAGATGATATTATTTGGAAAAACGTAGAAAAATAGTAATTTAGATAAAAATTTAGAATCTATTAAGATATGAAATGGGAGAAAAAAGGAAATGTAGAAGGTTTTGAAGACCGCAGAGGAATGTCGGGCGGTGGAAAAGCAGTTGTAGGTGGTGGAATCATTGGTATTGTAGCATTGTTGCTTACCATGTTTGGTGGTGAAACTGGTCAAGTGATTGGTACTATTTTAAATCAAACCCAAGGCGCAACACAGCAAACCGAACAAGTACAAACGAGAGAGCTTTCTGCAGAAGAAAAAGAATTAGGCGAGTTTTCTAAAGCCAATTTTGATTATAACAATGAAACATGGCGTCAGATTTTTCAAGAAAATGGTCAAACTTATCAAAGACCTGGAATGGTTTTGTTTGATGACGGTGTGAATACTGCGTGTGGTTCGGCTACATCAGCATCAGGACCTTTTTACTGTCCTGCCGATCAAAAAGTGTATATGGATTTACGTTTTTTTGAAGAATTACGTACTCGTTTTGGTGCCAAAGGCGGCGATTTTGCAATTGCTTATGTTATTGCACACGAAGTGGGACACCACATACAAACCATTGTGGGAACCAGCCAAAAAGTGCGCCAAGCTCAGCAAGGACAAAGCAAAGCTGCAGCCAATAAATTTTCGGTAGCACAAGAATTACAAGCTGATTTTTACGCCGGAATTTGGGCAAGCCGCAATAAAGACAAGCTAGAAGCAGGCGACATTGAAGAAGCAATCAGCGCCGCACAAGCAGTAGGCGACGATGCCATTCAAAGTAAAATGCAGGGTCATGTGCAGCCGGAAACGTTTACACACGGAACATCAGCCGAACGAAAAGCTTGGTTTATGAAAGGATATACCACCGGAGATATCAGCCAAGGCGATATTCAAACAATATATAATAGTATTCGCTATTAAAACAGTAAACAATTCAAAAAATGCTTCGTACTTTTGCGAAGCATTTTTTTTATTATGAACTACGAAATCGATCAATTAAAACTATCCGAACAAATCATTGCGGTTGCGAAAAAAGTAGCTGTAACCTCCGGACTTTATATATTGCTTACCTTTATCATTCTATTTTTTGTATATTTTATTGGAATATTATTTTTGTTCGATTTTCCGCAAGACATCTCTAAATTAGAAAACACTGCATTTGTAGAAGAAATACTTGCCAGTAAATCTATAGAACTGCTGCTTTTAAACGGAATTGTGGGCATCATTGCACATTACCTTCTAAGCGGCGTTTACGGAATGATTCATCAATCAGCAACCCAGCCTTATGTGGGCTTGGGAACCGCTTACCAATCTGTTTTCAGCACCAGCGGTTTAAAAGCATTAAACGTTATTATAGCAGTACAAGTAAGCACCACTGCCCTTTCTTATTTCTTAGAACAAGCAGGTTTTGGTTTGGTAGCACTTGGAATAAGTGTTTTGGTGCAGCTGTTAACTTATTTTTCGGTTGTTGCTATTTATGTGCATGGTCTCGGTGTTGGTAAAAGTATTTCTTTAAGCATTGCTATCATCAATCAAAAACCGGGTTTTTTGTTTTTATTTATTATGATTACGTATTTTTTATCATTAATAGGTATTCTTTTTTTTGGAATAGGAATTATTTTAACCCTACCATTAAATTATATAGTGGCGTATTGTTTGTACCAACATATTAGCGACCAACTTACTGATTAGTCCATAAATCACGGTCTAAACTGCGGTATTGAATGGCTTCGGCAATATGCGCCGGCAGAATTTTATCGCACCTTTCTAAATCGGCTATGGTTCGAGCAACTTTCAAAATTCGGTCGTATGCACGGGCTGATAAATTAAGTTTATCCATAGCAGTTTGCAGCAATTGCAATGAAGTGGCATCTAAATCGCAAAAAACAGCTATTAACTTTGTGGGCATTTGGGCATTGTAATGAATACCCGCATATTCTTTAAAACGTTCCGATTGTATGCTTCGGGCTTGCACCACCCTATCTCGAATCGACGCACTTTTCTCTGCGCTTGATTTTTCAGATAATTTTTCAAAAGGAACAGGGTTTACTTCGATATGAAGATCAATTCGATCCAATAAAGGTCCTGAAATTTTGTTTAAATACCGATTCATTTCCTGTGCCGATGATGAACTTAACCCTTTATCATTCATAAAATATCCGCTGGGACTTGGGTTCATACTTGCAACCAACATAAAAGAAGATGGATAGGAAACGGTAAACTTTGCCCGCGAAATGGTTACTTCGCGATCTTCTAACGGTTGCCGCATAACCTCTAACACTTCGCGTTTAAATTCGGGCAATTCATCTAAAAACAATACGCCGTTGTGTGCCAATGAAATTTCACCAGGTTGCGGATAACTGCCACCACCCACCAGCGATACGCTCGATGCCGTATGATGCGGTGCCCTAAAAGGTCGCTTTTTGATCAAACCAACGTTTTGTGCCTTGCCCACCACACTATGAATTTTTGTGGTTTCTAAAGCTTCGTCCATCGTCATTGGTGGTAAAATACTTGGCAATCGCTTAGCTAACATGGTTTTACCAGATCCGGGCGGACCGATCAGCAAAATATTATGACCACCGGCAGCAGCAATTTCTAGTGCACGCTTAATGTTTTCCTGCCCTTTTACTTCGGCAAAATCAAGCAACGAAAAATCGTTGGCAACATCAAATAAATCTTCTTGTTCAATCTGGGTAATCTTCAAAGGCGTTTTATCTTCAAAATGATCGATTAAATCAGAAATATTTGGCACTGCATACACATTGATTCCTTCAACGATAGCTGCTTCTTGAATATTTTCTTTTGGAAGAAAAATCTCAGTATAACCATCGGCCTTTGCTTGAATGGTTATTGGCAGCGCACCTTTGATGGGTTGCACAGAACCATCTAACGATAATTCACCCATAATCATTACATTGCTAAAATCGGTTTTCTTTAATTGACCTGAAGCGGCTAAAATTCCAATCGCTAAAGGCAAATCATAAGCCGAGCCTTCTTTGCGCAAATCGGCAGGCGCCATGTTTATAGTGATTTTTTTTCCGGGTAAATTGTATCCAATATTTGCCAAAGCAGCAGCAATTCGGTAGCTTGACTCTTTTACTGCATTATCGGGCAACCCCACTAAATGATAGCCAATGCCTTTGTCTATATTTACTTCAATGGTTATTGTGGTAGCGTTTATACCAAAAACAGCGCTTCCAAAAACTTTTACCAACATATACAATTTGTTATTTTCTAAATTCTAATATAGTACTTTTAATTTAAAAAAGAGTGATTGTTTTAGATATAATTTATGTATGAAATATTCAAAAAGCTTTTTAGTTGTATTTTTGTTTGACAAACAAAGCAAAACATGAAAAAAATTATTTTGGTGGGATATATGGGAAGTGGTAAAACAACCGTAGGGAAAAAGTTGGGCGTGGAGCTTGCTATTCCTTTTATTGATCTAGACCATTTTATTGAAGACAAAGAGCAATTAACCATTAACGAAATATTTAAACAAAAAGGAGAGGTTTATTTTAGAAAAGCGGAACAATTTTGGTTTAATGAACTTTTAAATACCAATGAACAATTCGTTTTAAGCTTGGGCGGTGGCACTCCTTGCTATGCGAATAACCATTTAAAACTACAAGATGATAGGGTGCAATCATTCTATTTAAAGACCAATGTTTCTACTTTAGTTGAAAGGTTAAAAAATAGCAATCGCCCTCTATTGCAAAATATCGATGACTTGACAACATACATTGCACAGCATTTATTTGAACGAAATTATTTTTATAATTTTTCAAAACATATTTTACCCACCAACAACAAAGATATTACAGCGATTTGCCATGAAATTTTATCAATCATTAAAAAAAATGATTAATTGTTTATTATTTTCGCTATATTTATTGTTTAAAACAATACTTTATGAAATACACTTTTACGCTTTTAGTATTATTCATAGGTTTTCATTTTAGTTTTAGCCAAAGTATAAATCCATCGCATATTATAAATTTATGCTCTGGTCAAACTGTTCAAGGAACCAGCCCCACAACCAATGTATATAACAATTTATACACTTCGTGTAGTACATTCTTACCACTATCCACTGCTATAACGCTTTACTATGTAGAGATTGAATCAGGTTCTACCTTTACATTTACCATCACCCCAAACGCAAATGTTGATTTTGATTTTGCTTCATGGCTAAACCCTAATTTATCAAATTTGGGTATTAGTGACCGTGGATCGCAAAATACCATTATTGGGGTAAATACAGTAGATATTGGTTTATCTTTATTAGAACCCACCCAATTGTGCGAAACTCCGGGAGCTGCTCCACCAAATACCGGCGTAATTCCGGGAATGGTTCGTTGGTATGATGTGGTGCCTGGCGATGGAATATTAATTGCCGTGGATCATTGGGAAAGTTCTGTTGTTAGTTACGATTTATCGTTTGGAGGAGATGCTGTTTTAAACTGTAGTGTGATTGGTAAAACCTACGAAGTATGCGATTGGGACAGAGATGGAAAAGAAACGTTCGATTTGAATACTATAAAAGATGAAATAAACAATATAAATAAAACATTTACTATCGATTTCTTTGAATTTGAGGCTGATGCAAATACCCTCTTTGCCACAAACACGCTTCAATCGCCGTATGACGTTTCATCAACTGAAAGTCCTAAAACGATTTATGCCCGATTCAAAAGGGCAAACGGATTATTGGCGCGCGTTACCGAAATAACGTTTATTGTGAACGATGTGGCAAAGCTGCCTGAATATGCACTAGAATTAGAAGTTTGTGATTTCGATCAAACAAAAGATGAATATTTCAACCTCACCGATATTGAACCACAAATTAACAGATTAAACAATTCTTCTATAACTTATAAATACTATGAAAATGAACAAGATGCTTTAGAAGAAAACACTAATTACATCTCTAATCCTCAAAATTATCTATCAAGAAGCAAAACAATTTACATTCAAATAACCACCAATGGAAAATGTCCTTTTGTTGTACCATTGCAATTAAAAGTGGATACATTAGGCTTTCCTCCTAAAAACATAGACTATTCTGAATTTTGTGCTGATGAAGCGTCAGACGGATTGGTGTATAATTTAGAAGAAAGTATTGATTATTTTATTGATGGTCAAACAAAAACAGATTTTGAATTTAGCTTTTATAATTCACAAAACAATGCCATTTCTAAAACAAATCCCATACAACAACCTACTAGCTACAAACTGCCTTTTGGTGTGCAAGAAACCATTTATGTAAGGATTGAAAACGAGAAGCAATGTTTTATTTTATCAGAATTGCGTCTTGATTCGAAGGAAAGAATCACCCGAAACGACCAATACAATGTGGGCTGCGAACCTTTTTTATTGCCACCTCTACCTGCAGGTTACAATTATTATACGGAGCCCAACGGTAAAGGAAAGCTGATAAAAACCTATACTGCAGATGCTGTAATTTATGGCAAAAGAACAATCTATATCTATGGAAACAGTTTGTTTATTGACCCCGACTATCCAGAGTTTAACAAATGTACTTATGAAACACAATTCACTGTTTATAACAATGATTGTTTAATTCCGAAAGGAATTTCACCCAACGGCGATGGTTTAAACGATTCTTGGGATTTAACACCTTTTGGAGTCACAAAGCTAAGTATTTACAACCGAATGGGTGCTTTAGTTTACAGCTATGGAATGGGATACACCAATCAATGGCATGGACAGTCAAACGGGGGAGCTATTTTGCCCTCTGGCACTTATTTCTATAGCATAGAATCTATAAACGGACCAAAGACAGGCTGGGTACAAATCATGATGGAAGTACAGTAACAAAAAGCGCAATCTTTTCAGATTGCGCTTTTTAGCTTAAATAGGCATATTCTTCTTGATCGTTAAAAACCACTTGTATGTGTTCTAAACTAGAGGTTGACAATGAAATGCCTTTAAAATCTGCTTTTACCGGAAACTTCTTGTGATTGCGGTCTATCAATACTGCTGTTTTAAATTTCTTTAAAGGTACTTCTAAGAAATACTTTACGCCATAAATCAATGTGGCTCCAGAGTTCATAACATCATCAACCAAAACCAAAGCTTTGTTTTCGTAATCGGTCTGTAATAAATCGGTTTTAATAGCTTCTAACGGATTTTGCTTGTTTACTTCAACCTTTCCTAAAACTATTTTTATGTTTGATATTTTTTGAACCTCATCGCTTATTTTCTTTGCAAAAACATAGCCACTGTTTGCTATTCCGGCAATTACTATCTCGGTTTCATCTACAAATGTTTCATAGATTTGGTAAGCAATTCGCTTGGTTATTTGCTGAATTTGTTGCTGGTTTAATATAATGTTTTGTGCCATTTTATTTCTTTAAAATAATGAATAGTTCGCTGTTTTGTCTTGGTTTTATTGAATTGTAGCAAGGTTGTAGTGTTTCAATTGAAAAATAGTTTGAAAACAATTCTTGATATGCTGCTGCACTTCCACCAAAGGGCGGTCCTTTTTCAGTGAGCGGAAACGAAAACAAAACGCCTGCCAATTTACCGTTGGTTTTTAATAATTGACTCATTTTTTCTGCGTACAAAGGTCTTAATTCTGGTGATAATGCACAAAAAAATGTTTGCTCTATGATTAAATCATAGGTATCGGTATGGTTAAAAAAATCATCAACAATTAATTGGTTGCTGGGAAAATCAGGATTTTTGGCTGCAAAAGCTGCAAAAGGTTCGGCTGAAATATCTAACCCCACCACATTTTTAAAACCATTATTGTATAGATAAGCCAGTTCGTGACCACTGCCTACCCCTGGTATCAAAATCTTTAAGTTTTTATTGGTGAGCTGATCCACGTATTCTTTTATAGGTGTGGTTATTTCGCCGGCATCCCAAGGGATATTGTTTTCGGCATATCGGCTGGTCCAGTATTCTTTATTTAGTTTCATTGTTTAATTGTTCAAAATAATCGTCTTCATCTAAGTACTCATCTATATCGCGGCGGTCTTTCTTGGTTGGTCGGCCTTCGCCTTTTGCACGGTAGTGCTCTTTTGCCAATTTCAAAAGCTCTAAATGTTCAAATGCTTCTGGTGGAGTTTCATCTTTTCGGTACATGTCAACCAACTTTGCACCTACTCTATTAGGCGGAATATCTAAAACAGTGTACTGGTAATTGATTTGATCTTTACGAACCGAAATTTTATCGCCCGAGAAAACATCTCTCGAAGCTTTTGCCTGTTGATTGTTTACTAATATATGACCTTTTTTTACGGCATCAGTAGCTATACTACGTGTTTTATAAACCCTAATACACCACAAATATTTATCTACGCGCATATTGATATTATAATTTTGGGTTAATTTTTAAACAAAAATAAATGAAAATTGTATCTTGCACCATTAATTTATAAGTTAAATGAAAAGATTTTTTACATGGGCAGCATTGTTTAGCGGTTCTTTATTAATTTGGAACTGCACCCCGGAAGACAATGATACCACTATTGCAGAGCGCGACCGCCAAGAAGTATATAACGAAGATATCATAGAGATTGAAACCTTTTTAAAATCAAACAGCATTGAAATTCGGGAAGACGGCGTAAACTTTGAAACCACCGATTTGAATGCATCAAATGCTATTTGGAACCAAAGTGAAAATCCGTTGCAATCTATCACTATAAAAAATCTACCTTATTATACCAATTCACAAGGTTTGCAAAAATTAACCGATAATGTGGAATATAAATTATACTATATTATTGTGAATGAAGGCGGAGGAGAAACCCCAAATATGCATGACAATGCATTTACTTCATACACAGGTTATAAATTCGACAAAACGATTTTTGATACCTATCCATTTGGTTTTTGGAGTGCATATCCCGCTTTTTCAAGCTATACTGAAACCATTGCAGGTTACAGACAAATTCTTCAAAAAATTAAAACAGCTAGTGCCATCATTGAAAATGAAGACGGTACTTATACCTATGAAAACCCAGGACGTGTAATTGTGTTTATGCCATCTGGTTTAGGATATTTTGCATCATCTCCTGCAGGCAGCACTATTGGTACTTACGAACCTTTGATTTTTGATATTTCATTGATTGCGAAGAAAGAAGTAGATCATGACAACGATGGTTTGCTTGATAAATACGAAGATGTTAACAGCAACGGAGATTTGTGGGACGATGATACCGATGGCGATGGAAAACCTAATTTTTTAGATCTTGATGACGATGGCGATGGTTATACCACTCGTCAGGAAATCACTTACACTGTGGAAGAAAATGGCGAAATGGTTCAAAAATTATATGAATTTGAACAAATTCCAAATTGCGAAAATGGTTCAGTAAAAAAACATTTAGATAAAAATTGTCATTAAAAATACACTAAAACCTGTTTAATTGCAGGTTTTTTTTAGCTTAAGAAAAACATGAACACTTCCAATATTGCCCAATTAATACAAAAAGATTTAGAAACCTTACTTTATTACAAAAGCAAGAAAGATAAAATTTCTGTTAACAATGCCATTGAAATTGCATCGTATGTTGCAGCAAACTTTTTAAGGATTATATTTGCAAAAAATAAAGAGATAAAACCCGAAGAATTAAACGGTGTTTTTGGAATCATTAGTAATATTTATAACGATATTTTTCAAAATCAATTGCAGCCTGCAGATTATGAAATGATAAGCACCAAAGCTTTAGAATTGTTAAACGATACTGATTTTGACCAGAACTGCAAAGCCTTCTTCAAAAGTATCATTCCTTAAGTTGCACCCTACTGTTAATGATTAATTTCGATTTCAACGAAGATTATATTTTAGAAAATGAATTTGTTCGATTAGAACCTTTATCGGCAAAACATTATGAAGATTTTTTAGAGTTTACCATACATGAACCCGAAATTTGGGAATATTCTATGGTGAAATGCGATACACCAGAAAATTTGAATAAATATATTGGTATTGCTATTCAAAAACGCATTAATCAAGAAGAATATACTTTTGCTGTTTTTGACAAGAAAAAGCAAAAATTTGTTGGCGCAACACGCTATTGCGATATTTATTTAAACAGCAATCGCTTACAAATGGGTTATACTTGGTACGGAAAAGCATTTCAAGGAACGGGTGTAAACAAAAATTGCAAATGGCTTTTATTGGAATTTGCTTTTGAGAAAATGCAAATGGTTCGGGTGGAATTTAGAGCTTATTCTGAAAACCTGAGAAGTATAAATGCCTTGCTAAGTATTGGTTGTTCCGTTGATGGAGTTTTGCGCAGCAACGCCATTTGTCCTAAAACAGGTGTGCGAAGAGATACTATGGTGTTGAGTATTTTAAACACAGAGTGGAACGAATCGGTGCGCGAAATGCTCTATGCAAAAATCTATCCAATGGATCAGTAAAAAAACTACATTTTAAAACTCTGTATTTTAGTATTATACACCAAATAATCTTCAAGAAGATGTATTTTTTTGGTGTATGCCTTGCATTCATAATTTAGAATAATAATGCCATTTAGTTCGTGTAGTTGCTTTAATTCTATTTGTTTGCAAAACATTTTAATATTTGTTTCAATTTCGGGTTTACTTTTGTAATGTATTTTATCAATCTGAATTTCAATGCGTTTCAAAGAAATCATTGTTAATAAATGTTTGTTTACAAATCCGCCTAAATGAATGATGAAAAAACTGCATGCCAGAAAGGTAAGTGCGGTATAAAACTGACCAAAACCAATACTCATTCCAATGGCTGCTGCAATCCAAATTATACTAGCAGTGGTTAATCCATTGATACTAAAAGCATCTTTAAAAATAACACCTGCGCCCAAAAAACCAATGCCACTAACCACATACGAAGCAATGCGTGTGGCGTCTTCAGAATCGCCCATACCCAATTTATAGGAAAGTAACGTAAACAGCGTACTTCCTAAACATATCAAGGTTATGGTTCGCAAACCGGCAGCTTTGTCTTTCAACTCTCTTTCGGCACCCAAAAGCATTCCCACCAAAAGCGAGAAAGAAGCTTTTAACAGATCCGATAATTGCCAATAATCAGTGATAGTGGTGAAATCCATAGTCTTTTTTTTTTAAAATTAAAAAGGTTAACGAAAACGCTAACCTTTTAGATGTACTATAAATATACTATTTTTTTATTATTTAATGATTAGTTTGTGGGAATATTCCCCTGCATTTGATTTGAATTTAAGCAGGTAGATTCCTGCTTGGTAACCTACAGTTGGAATAATTACTTTGCTTCCTAGAGTTTGTGATGCAATTATTTTTTTTCCAGTAATATCAAACATTTCAAAAGTAGTTTCATTTGTTAATTGCGATTCAATAATAAAATAATCATTTCCAACAGGATTAGGATAAATCGATAATTTTGATTGTATTTCTATGTTTTTGGTAGAAGCAGGTGCGTCACCAATTCCCACAGCGTACCAAGCATTTACAACTTCGTCCCATTCGTTTGAATGAAGTCCATATAATGTTTCAGCAGCTATTTTGGTGGCATTATAAAAATCGATATATGTTGCTGAAGGTGATAAGCTGTTTGTTAACGCTCGGTAAGCAATCTTCTCTGCTTTTTGAATGGTGATAGGGTTTACATAGTACGCGTTTCCTAAATCATTGGTTCCGTTTCCACCCATACTTAGTAAATAAAACCAATGGTTCCCCACACCACTGTTGATATGTACACCGCCATAATCGTTATATGCGTTTGGATTATTGGTAGTTTTCTGCCAATAAGTACCTTTGTAAGTATCGGGTTGATTTGGAGCTCCTGCCGATACAGGTGTGTTATTTGGGTTGTTCATACTTCTAAAATAGTTTGGGGAAATATTGTTTTTAAAAACCCCTTCACCTATTGTCCAATTGGGGTTATCGTTCACATAAAATTCTATAGCTGTTCCAAAAATGTCTGCAAATGATTCATTTATAGCCCCTGATTCGTTTTCATAATCTAAACCTCCATTGCCGTTTCTGCTGATTACCATGTGCGAAAATTCGTGCCCCGCGATATCTAAAGAGACCACCGGATGCATGCTTGAACCTCCTTTGCCGTAAAACATTCCATTGTACACATCATTTTGATAGAATTCATCTACAGCCGCTGCATTTTCATCTGTACCTAAAACAGCACCTGCATCATAATAGTTATGAATGATATGATTATTTCCATCAAAACTAAATCGGTTGTGAATATTTTTATAGTAATCATACGTTTCTCTCATAGCCCAATGCACTTCTACTGCAGGCTTTAACCCATTAACTGTGAAATTTGGAGAAGCATTTGTGTATTCTGAAAATCCGTTGAATGAACCATCGCTGTTTAGTTGCCCGTCTAAATTAGATCCATTTAAGGTTCTAATATTTCTACTGTTATCCATTAAACGATACGTTCCATTGTAAGAATCTACAGTCATACTCTTAGTTCCTCTAAAATAAGTAGCACTAGAACTTGGAGTATCGGCTTTATATACTTTGTTTCTTTCTATCAACAGCTCACCTGTTTGAGCGTCTATAATAAAATCAATACTTTTTAAAGGATATAAGGAGCGAATATTGATTTTCTTTACAAGTTTAATTACAAGGCCTTGCGTTTTATCTTCTTTTTTTAATATATATTTTTCAATAGCGCTTTCTGTTGCACTTTCATTCACACCAAAAGCTTTTCGGGCAATTTCAACAACTTCATTATCAGTTATTTTTTCGGTAACAGCTAGCTCTTTAAAAGATACCAATTGCCCATTTAGATGATTAATTTTCCCTTGCTTTTCATGCAAAAAAACTAAATCTCCATGCACTTTTATTCCTTTAAAAAAATGTTGGTAACTGTAATGAATAGCACCAGTTTCTGTATCCTTGGTCTTTTTAATCAATTCAAATGAATGATTGTTATCTAAATTAAAGTAACTAACAAGATTTTTATCAAATTCATCTGCAGCGATTATAAAGTTGCTAAAATCTGCATAGAACGTCCCTAATTTGTTTTGAAATTTGGGTTTTGGCCATCTTTCAGAAGTCTGATCTGATATATTAATCTGATAACTTTCGGCAAAAATTGTTTGGGTAGGAACTAAAAAAAGAGCCGCTAAAATGGTACGACTCATCATTTTTTTTAATGGGATAAATGGGTGACTCATTACTAAAAATATCTGTTGTTTTGAATCCTCTAAATTAGTTATATTTTTTTAAGTAAAACAATAAAAGCAATGCTTTTAAACATTGCTTCTATTAAATACTTGTATAGTTATATGATTAATAACGTGCTGCTTCTTTTCTTGCGTCTTGAATCATATCTTCATTTGCTACAATTCCAAATTCCACGCGGCGGTTTTTAGCTTGTCCTTCTTTTGTATCGTTTGATGCAATTGGATCAGCCTCTCCCATTCCTTGCGCAGTAATTCTTTTCACGCCAATACCTTTTGATCCTAAGTATGATTTCACGGCATTTGCACGGCTGCGAGATAATTTCATGTTGTATTCGTCTTTACCCACACTGTCTGTGTAGCCATAAATTGTAATTAAAGTTTTTGGGTTGCTTATTAAAACTTTAGCAATTTTATCCAAGTTTGCAGTCGCTGTTGGGGTTAATTCCGCTGAATCGAAGTTAAAGTTAACTGTATTTTCGTTCAATACCACTTTAATTCCTTCTCCAACGCGTTCAACTGTTGCTCCAGGGATAGCTGTTTCAATTTCTTGTGCTTGTTTATCCATGTTTTTACCAATAATCGCACCGGCAGTTCCACCGATAACTCCACCCAAAACTGCACCTAAAGCACTGTTGTTTTTACTTCCTACATTATTTCCTAAAACACCGCCTAAAACCGCACCTGCAGTTGCACCAACTGCTGCACCTTTTTGAGTGTTGTTTGCATTTCTAACCGTGTTACACCCTGTGAATAGTGTTCCTGCCAATAGAGCAGTTGATAATACATATACGCTTACTTTTTTCATAACTTTCTATTTTTATTTATTATTTTTTAAAAATGAATACACAATTGTTGCTTCTGTTGAATTGTCAATCAATTCAAAAGTAGTGTCTGTAATGTTTGCTGCGGTAAGATTATATCCTGTAGTAACATGTTTTGCCTTGTCATCACCAACAAACTTTAAGTTGAATGAGCTGTCTTGTTTAATGTTCCATACAATTTTAGAATTGTACTCCGGACAGCTTGAGGAATTGTTGTTCAAGGTAACAGTTCCTGTGTTATTGTTTGAAACAAATTTCCACTGACTGCCTTCAAAACATTTTGCATCGGCTATTTTGAATGATGTAACTTTAAATCCTGATGGATATTTTACATTGGTCAATGTCCACTCTCCTTTTAATTTAATCTGAGTTGGTACATCATTTTTTGTGTTAGTAGCTGTTTTACATGAGAACATTGCTACTGATAAAATTCCTATTGCTAAGACCTTTTTCATAATTAATATATTTTATAGTTCAAAATTAACAAATTTTGTGCCTTAATATAATTTTTGATGATTTTTTTTATGCCTTTTTGTCATATTTTTCATTATTGGTATTTGTTTTGACTATTTATCAGCAAAAATAACAGTAAAATTAATCTTATAAATATGACTTCAGGTAAAATAAATGTAACGGTTGAAAATATTTTTCCGTTGATTAAAAAGTTTTTATACAGCGATCACGAAATCTTTTTACGTGAATTGATTAGTAATGCTACCGATGCCACTTTAAAACTAAAGCATTTAACAGCGATTGGTGAAGCTACTGTTGAATATGGTCATCCAAAAATTGAAGTGAAGGTTGATAAAGAAAACAAAAAACTACACATTATTGACCAAGGAATTGGAATGACAGCTGAAGAGGTTGAAAAATACATCAACCAAGTCGCTTTTTCTGGCGCTGAAGAATTCCTAGAAAAATATAAAGATTCTGCAAAAGATTCAGGCATTATTGGGCATTTTGGTTTAGGATTTTACTCGGCATTCATGGTTGCAAGTAAGGTTGAAATCATTACCAAATCATATAAAGAAGAACCTGCTGTTCACTGGACATGCGACGGATCGCCTGAGTTTACTTTAGAGCCTTCAAACAAAACCGAGCGCGGTACAGAAATCATTCTTCATATTGCCGATGATTCTACCGAATTTTTAGAAGACCACAAAATTCAACAACTTCTTTCTAAATACAACAAATTCATGCCCGTGCCTATTAAATTTGGAACAAAAACCGAAAAAGAAGGCGATAACGAAGTAGTGGTTGATGCAATCATCAATAACCCAAACCCGGCATGGACAAAGAAACCAAGTGAGTTAAACGATGAAGATTACAAAAATTTTTACCGCGAATTGTATCCTATGCAGTTCGATGATCCTTTGTTTCATATCCATTTGAATGTGGACCATCCGTTTAATTTAACAGGAATTCTATATTTTCCGAAATTATCGGGTGATTTAAGCATTCAAAAAGATAAAATTCAATTGTATCAAAATCAAGTTTTTGTTACCGATAATGTAGAAGGAATTGTTCCTGAATTTTTAACGATGTTGAAAGGTGTAATCGATTCTCCGGATATTCCTTTAAATGTGTCGCGTTCTTACTTGCAGGCCGATGGAAATGTGAAGAAAATA
Source organism: Flavobacterium sp. CBA20B-1 (assembly GCF_028473145.1). NCBI lineage: Bacteria > Pseudomonadati > Bacteroidota > Flavobacteriia > Flavobacteriales > Flavobacteriaceae > Flavobacterium > Flavobacterium sp. CBA20B-1. The sequence continues at coordinate 2,706,959 of NZ_CP092370.1, read as the reverse complement.
TCGAATTACATTACCCGAAAAGTAGCCGATAAATTGAAATCGCTTTTTAACGAAGACCGTGCTGCTTTTGAACAAAAATGGAACGATATTAAAATTGTGCTGGAATATGGAATGCTGAGTGAGGATAAATTCTACGAAAAGGCGAAAGATTTTGCACTATATCCAACCGTTGATGAGGCGTTTTTTACTTTTGAAGAATTAAAAGAAAAAATAAAAGCAAACCAAACCAATAAAGAAGGTAAAATAGTTGTGCTTTATGCGTCAAACAAAGATGCACAACACAGCTATATATCAAACGCCAAAGCAAAAGGATATGAAGTGTTGCTTTTAGATTCGCCAATTGTATCGCATTTAATTCAAAAGTTGGAAATGGATCATCAAGACATCACTTTTGCGCGTGTTGATGCGGATTCAATTGATAATTTAATTAAGAAAGAGGAAACGGTGGTTTCTAAATTAAGCGAGGATGAAACTAAAAAACTAAAAGAATTTATTGAAACCACAATAAACAATAGCAGCTACAGTGTTCAAACCGAAGCTTTGGACAGCAATGCGGAACCTTTCATGATTACGCAACCCGAATTTATGCGTCGTATGAAAGAAATGCAGGCAATGGGCGGCAATACCATGTTTGGAAGTTTCCCAGATTCATACAATTTAATTGTTAATACGAATTCTGAAATTGCTTCTAAAATTTTAAACGAAAGTGATGAAGTCACTAAAAATCATTTAGTGAAACAAGCATTAGATTTAGCAAAACTGGCTCAAGGCTTGCTCAAAGGTGAAGAGCTTACTGCTTTTGTGAAACGAAATTTTGAAAATATTCAATAAAAAAAGGAGCAAAATGCTCCTTTTTTTATTGAATATTTTAAACTGAATTAATCAATTTTATAACGTTTTCTATCGTTTTCGTTTAAGTAGATTTTACGTAAACGCAACGATTTTGGAGTAACCTCAACATATTCATCTTTTTGAATATACTCTAAAGCTTCTTCTAAAGAGAATTTAATTGCTGGAATGATTCGGGCTTTATCATCTGCACCAGATGAACGCACGTTTGTTAACTTTTTAGTTTTTGTTACGTTAACCGTCATATCATCTCCACGAGAATTTTCTCCAATAACCTGACCTTCGTAAATATCTTCATTTGGATCTACAAAGAATTTACCGCGATCTTGCAATTTATCAATAGAATAAGGAATTGCTTTACCGTTTTCCATAGAGATTAATGAACCGTTGTTACGCCCTGCAATTTCGCCTTTGTATGGTTGATATTCTAAGAAACGGTGTGCCATAATTGCCTCACCTGCTGTTGCTGTTAACAATTGGTTACGCAAACCAATGATTCCGCGCGATGGAATATTAAAAACAATAATCATACGCTCTCCTCGTGGTTCCATTGATAACATTTCGCCTTTGCGCAATGTTACAAATTCTACTGCACGTCCTGACAAGTTTTCAGGAATATCAATGGTTAATTCTTCGATTGGTTCACATTTCACTCCATCGATTTCTTTAATGATAACTTGCGGCTGACCAATTTGCAATTCGTAACCTTCACGGCGCATTGTTTCAATTAACACAGACAAATGCAATACACCACGACCAAAAACCATGAATTTATCAGCAGAATCGGTTTCATTTACGCGTAATGCTAAGTTTTTCTCCAACTCTTTTGTTAAACGATCTTTTATATGGCGAGATGTCACATATTTTCCTTCTTTACCAAAAAACGGGGAATCGTTAATGGTAAATAACATGCTCATTGTAGGTTCATCAATCTTGATTGTTCCCAATCCTTCCGGATTTTCAAAATCGGCAATGCAGTCACCAATTTCAAAACCTTCAATCCCTACAACAGCACAAATATCACCTGCCTTCACTTCGGTAACTTTCATTCTGCCTAGACCTTCAAAGGTATAAAGCTCTTTGATTTTTGATTTCACAACGCCGCCTTCACGTTTAATTAAAGAAATATTCATTCCTTCACGCAAAACACCACGGTGTAAACGACCAATTGCAATACGACCTGTAAAAGAAGAGAAATCTAGCGAAGTGATTAACATTTGTGGGGTACCTTCTTTAACTTCGGCAGCTGGCACGTGTTCAATAACCATTTCTAATAATGCTTCCATTGAATCGGTTGGTTTTTTCCAATCGGTACTCATCCAGTTGTTTTTTGCCGAGCCGTAAACAGAAGGGAAATCTAGCTGCCATTCTTCCGCACCTAATTCAAACATTAAATCGAACACTTTTTCGTGTACTTCGTCTGGGGTACAATTTTCTTTATCAACTTTATTAATAACCACGCAAGGTTTTAAACCTAATTCAATAGCTTTTTGTAACACAAAACGTGTTTGCGGCATAGGTCCTTCAAATGCATCTACAATTAGCAAAACACCATCGGCCATATTTAAAACGCGTTCCACTTCTCCACCAAAATCCGCGTGTCCAGGAGTGTCAATAATGTTGATTTTTGTTCCTTTGTACTGAACAGAAACGTTTTTAGATACGATGGTAATTCCACGTTCGCGTTCTAAATCGTTATTGTCAAGGATTAAATCACCTGTATTTTCATTCTCTCTAAACAATTGACAATGATACATAATTTTGTCAACCATGGTGGTTTTACCGTGGTCAACGTGTGCAATAATTGCGATATTTCTTATTTGGGTCATAAAAATAAAGTTTCTTGTATTTTATTGATGCTATTTAACAACAAAAAGCCCTCGATGAAAGAGAGCTTCAGTGTTATATATCTCAAAAACATTAACTGATTAAAGTGCGTTAACGTGTTTTGTTAATTTAGACTTTAAGTTAGCTGCTTTGTTAGCATGAATAATATTCTTTTTAGCTAATTTATCGATCATAGAAGTAACAACAACTAATTTTTCAGCAGCTTCTGATTTTGTTTCAATCAAACGTAAAGCTTTAATTGCATTACGAGTTGTTTTGTGCTGATACTTGTTTAAAACTCTTTTCTTTTCGTTGCTTCTAATTCTTTTTAAAGCTGACTTGTGATTTGCCATTTTTTAATCTTTTTTTAATTGTAATTAATTATTTAAAACTTTTAGTTAAAAAAGAAAAACCTCCCACATTTGCCTAGGCAAACACTTTGGTTTTAACTAATAAAATAAAAGCCGAGACACTGACTGATATTTTACAAAACTTATTTACAACTAACAGTAGCCCGTAAGGGAATCGAACCCTTCTTACCAGGATGAAAACCTGGCGTCCTAACCGATAGACGAACGGGCCATCGTTTTTTTTAGGTTTGATGGAAACCTTTGTAGCCCGTAAGGGAATCGAACCCTTCTTACCAGGATGAAAACCTGGCGTCCTAACCGATAGACGAACGGGCCATCGTTTTTTAGGTTCGATGGAAACCTTTGTAGCCCGTAAGGGAATCGAACCCTTCTTACCAGGATGAAAACCTGGCGTCCTAACCGATAGACGAACGGGCCATTGTTTTTAGGTCAATGGAAAACCTTTGTAGTCCGTAGGGGAATCGAACCCCTGTTACCAGGATGAAAACCTGGCGTCCTAACCCCTAGACGAACGGACCATTATTTGTAATTGCGGTTGCAAAAGTATTAATATTTTTAAAACCTACAAATTATTTTTTTACTTTTTCTATATTTAATAAGAACTTGTTGCTTTTTATTAGCGTGTGCAAATATCTGTATAAATTTTTAATTAGCAAACCAAAATTTGAAAACAAATAGAAAATTCTATATTTTTCTTAATTGAGGTTAAATTTTCTCTAATCCCAAATTCTTTATGTGTTTACTTAAACCCATTTTTGAAAATGACGCAAAACATTTTATCATTTTCAAAAACAATAAATCACAGAAAAGCATTTAATAAATACTGATTCAAAAAATACAGACTGCGTATTCATTAGTTCAATCTAAGCAAAAACTCCGACGAAGTTTAGAACTTCGTCGGAGTTTTGCTTTTAGCTTATTGCTTAAAACTTATAATTAATCCAAACGCTCAATTTTTGCTCCTAAAGCTCTTAAGCGTTCATCAATGTTTTCGTAACCGCGATCTATTTGATCGATGTTTTGAATGACACTTGTTCCTTTTGCTGATAACGCTGCAATTAACAATGAAATTCCGGCACGAATATCAGGTGATGACATTTTGGTAGCCTTTAACTGCGATTTAAAATCATGGCCAATGATTACAGCGCGGTGTGGATCGCACAAAATAATCTTTGCACCCATATCAATCAATTTGTCAACGAAAAACAAACGTGATTCAAACATTTTTTGGTGAATCAACACCTCTCCCTTGGCCTGTGCTGCAACTACTAAAAATATACTTAATAAATCGGGAGTTAATCCTGGCCATGGGGCATCAGAAATTGTTAAAATAGATCCGTCAATATCGCCTTTAATTTCATAACCGTTGGTGTGTGCAGGAATGAAAATATCGTCTTCGTTTACTTTTTCAATGGTAATTCCCAATTTTCTGAAAGCTGTTGGTATCACACCTAAATTTTCCCAGCTTACATTTTTTATGGTAACCTCGCTACGTGTCATTGCTGCCAAACCAATCCATGACCCAATTTCGATCATATCGGGTAAAATTTGGTGCGTGCATCCACCTAAGCGTTCCACACCTTCTATCGTTAACAAATTCGATCCAACGCCAGTAATTTTTGCACCCATGGCGTTCAGCATCTTACACAATTGTTGCAAATACGGTTCACAAGCAGCGTTGTATATAGTGGTGGTTCCTTTTGCTAAAACAGCAGCCATTACAATATTGGCTGTTCCGGTAACAGAAGCTTCATCTAGCAACATATAGGTGCCTGTTAAGCCATTGGGCGCTTCTACCCCGTAAAAATATTCTTCGCGGTTGTATCTAAAAGTAGCTCCTAAATTGATAAATCCTTCAAAATGGGTATCTAATCTGCGGCGACCAATTTTATCTCCTCCCGGTTTGGGTATGTATCCTTTTCCAAATCGTGCTAATAACGGCCCCACAATCATGATAGACCCTCTAAGCGATTTTCCTTCTTCGCGGAATTTATCCGACTCTAAATAAGCCATATTCACCTGATCTGCCTGAAAGGAATAGGTGTTTCGGTCGATTTTTTCAACAGCAACGCCTAAGTTTTCTAACAATGTAATTAGTTTGTTTACATCGATGATATCAGGAATATTTGAAATTGTGATTTTTTGATCAGTCAGTAAAACAGCACATAAAATTTGAAGTGCTTCATTTTTAGCTCCTTGCGGTTGTACAATTCCATTTAACGGATGCCCACCTTCTATCTTAAAAGTTCCCATTAATTTGTGTTTCTGTTTTTCGGTGAATTAGTATTATTTTTCTTAACAAATCTATTATTGGTGTTGTTCCCTTGTTTGTTATTAGAATTATTATTCGAATTGTTTCTTTGACTGTTGTTTCCTGAATTGTTGCGATTTTGAAATTGATTGTTGCGGTTATTGGAATTACCACCCGAAGCATTGCGGTTGTTTTGATATGGGTTGTTCCAGTTATTTGTTTTGGCAAGGTTCACCGAATTGTTGTTCTCATCAACGCCGGTTGTTAAATCAATTTTGCCTGCCGATAATTTTTTTAAATGTTGAAAAATCACAGCATCTTCTACCGATTCATTATTCCAGTTCACATAACTTTTCTTCATGTGGTTGGCAATCACCATGATTAAAGCATCTTTCCGCTCTCCTTCTTCCCAATTAACAGCTTCTTGAATCATATCCACAATATTGGAACCATAAAAACGGTATTCATGGTTGTTTTTGGGATAGTCAATTAAAACCGGTTCGTGAAAATCGGTTACTGCTTTTGGTTTTTCATAAGGTGAATCTACGTCTAACTCAAAACGCGACATTTTAAAAAGCTGATCCCATAGTTTGTGTTGAAAATCTAACACATCGCGCAAATGCGGATTAATCGTTCCCATTATATCAATCACGGCACGTGCTGCACGGTTGCGCTCTTCACGGTCTTCTATTAAAATAACTTGGTCGATTAATTTTTGCAAATGACGACCATATTCAGGCAACACCAAATCTCTGCGGTTGGTGTTGTATTCTAAATTGTTTATTGCTTCTGTTGGATTAAATTTCATATAAAATTTATAAGGAAATAATTCCTTCTATAGTTGAAACTTCTTTGTATTTTTCAATAATTGCATCTGCACTGCCCATCACCACATTTATTGAAACACTTGAGTAGTTTCCGTTTTTAGATTTATTTGTTTTAATTACTGCTCCCATATTGTTGAAAGCCTTTTCAATTAAGGCAATTTTAGCCTCATCAGCTGGAACAATAAATTTGTATAAGTATTCTACCGGCCATTTTTCGGTCGTATTTTCTAGCTCGGCTTTTAGGCGTGCATAAAATTCTTCTGCTTTTTGATCCATATAATAAAAATTAGTACAAATATACATTAGATTTAAGTAAATATACTAATTAAAGACTTAAAATGACTATTGGTTTTAATAATTATAGTAATTTTGCATTTTGATTTTTAAAGTGGATAAGAAAATTATTGTTTTAATTGGCGGTCCTGGTTCGGGCAAAACATCGGTTATTAATAAATTGGCTGAAAAAGGATACGTTTGCTATCCTGAAATTTCGCGACAAGTTACTTTAGATGCACAAAAAACAGGTGTTGATCAATTGTTTTTAAAAGAACCTTTATTGTTTAGCGAACTGCTATTAAAAGGGCGTATTGAGCAATTTAAAAATGCACTAACCGAAAATGCCGATTGCGTTTTTATTGATCGTGGAATTCCCGATGTGTTGGCGTATATGCACTATATTGGCGATGCCTACCCTACCGTATTCGAAGACGCTTGCAAAGAACACCGCTATACAAAAATTTTTATTTTACCGCCTTGGGAAGAAATTTACGAATGCGACAACGAACGCTATGAGAATTTTGAACAAGCCCAACTTATTCACAATCACTTGGTGGAAACCTACGAAAGCTATGGCTATCACCTACAAGAGGTGCCAAAAGGTGATTTAGAAACAAGAATTGCTTTTATTTTGAATAATTTGTAAATTTTCTTTATTTTTAAAGAAAAAAAACACGGTTTTGTTTGAAGCTTTACACATTTTAAAAAAACATTGGAACCATGATGCTTTTCGCTTTCCGCAAGAAGAAATCATAGAGTCGGTGGTTCAGGGAAACGATACGCTTGCACTACTACCAACTGGCGGTGGCAAAAGTATTTGTTTTCAAATTCCAGCCTTAATGACCGATGGTATTTGCTTGGTGATTTCACCTTTAATTGCGTTGATTGAAGATCAAATCAATCAATTAAAAGACCGCAATATCAAAGCACTTTCTATTTCAGGAAACCTATCAACCGAAGAAATTTCAAACTTGCTGGATAATTCGCTTTACGGAAACTTCAAATTTCTGTATATAGCTCCCGAACGCTTAAAAAATGAATGGATTTTAAGCCGAATCATTCAATTGCCTATAAATTTGGTAGCGATAGACGAAGCACACTGTATTTCGCAATGGGGACACGATTTTCGTCCTGCATATTTAGAAATTGGCAAGTTAAAAGAATGGTTGCCCAATGTGCCGTTTATTGCTTTAACGGCTTCGGCCAACAAACGTGTGCAAGATGATATCATTAACAGCCTTCATTTGGTGAATCCGCAAACGTTTAAAAAATCATTTTTGCGGAATGAATTGCATTATGGCGTTTATCAACAAGAAAGCACCGAAGAAATAATGTTTCAAATTTTAAAAAAATCAAATGCACCCGCAATTGTTTATGTGAAAAGTAGAAAAGCAACGGTTGAAGTGGCAGAAAATTTGAAATCATACGGTATTGCTGCCGATTTTTTTCACGGAGGTTTGGATTTTAAATCAAAAAAAGAAAAGTTAAACCAATGGATTAGCGAAAAAACCTTGGTAATGGTAGCTACGAATGCTTTTGGAATGGGGATTGATAAGCCCAACGTGCGCAATGTGATTCATTTGCATATTCCCGATAATTTAGAGAGTTACTATCAAGAAGCCGGACGTGCCGGACGTGATGGCGAAAAAGCTTTTGCCACATTAATCTTAAACAATTACAGCGTTACCGAAGCCACTAATTTTCATCAGCACAACCACTTAGAAACCGACTTTGTAAAGCTGGTATATAAACGCTTTGTAAACCAATTTCAAATTGCTTATGGCGAAGGTTTTAACGAAACCATTCGTTTTAATTTTAAAGATTTTTGTAAGAAACACAATTTGCCCGTAAGCAAAACCTTTCATGCGTTTGCTTTTTTAGACAGGCAATCGGTTCTTACTTTTGAACAACATTTTAAATATAAAAATTACATACATTTTTTATTAAATTCTGAAGATGCCATTGCATATTTTAGTAATCATTCTATCGAAGAAATTATCTTTTTAAGTATTTTGCACCATTACCGCGGCATACACGAAAGTGACACCTTTATAGACATTGATGTATTGGCAAAACATACCAAAATACCCAACCAAAAAATTATTGAAATTATTGACTCTTGGGTTTTAAAAGGATTTTGCTCCTTTACACAAGCCCCAAATGATACAAATATTGTTTTAAACGAAATTCGTGAAGATGATATAACTATTAACCGAGTGGCAAAAAATTTGGTGCAGTTTAACAATGTAAAAGACATGCAATTCAAAGCAATGCTGCATTATGTAACCAATCAATCGGTTTGTAAAAACAAAATCTTATTAGATTATTTCGATGAGCTATATACCGATGATTGCGGCAAATGTTCGGTTTGTATTCAAAAGAAAAACAGCGCAGAGGATGTGCTTTCACAAATAAAAAATCAATTAAAAAACCACCCAAAAGGTCATGTTTTTGAATTGAGCGAATTAAAAAGTCGTTATTTAAACCAAACAATTTACTTGGCGCAAGCCTTAACCGAATTAATTGAAGAAAACCAATTTATTTATCAAAACGCAACCTATATTAAATTATAATGAATAAACTACGAATTGTTTTCATGGGAACACCCGACTTTGCCGTGGGAATTTTAGATACAATCTACAAAAACAATTACGAAATTGCAGCTGTGGTTACAGCACCAGACAAACCAGCAGGCCGCGGTCAAAAACTGCAACAATCTGCCGTAAAAATATATGCCGAGCAAAATAACTTAAAGGTTTTGCAACCCACCAACCTAAAATCGGAAACTTTTCTTGCAGAATTGGCCGCATTAAACGCCAACTTGCAAATAGTGGTAGCTTTTAGGATGTTGCCAAAGGCCGTTTGGGCAATGCCCGAATTTGGCACGTTTAATTTACACGCATCTTTACTTCCCGATTACCGCGGAGCCGCTCCCATAAATTGGGCAATTATCAACGGAGAAGAAAAAACAGGCGTAACTACATTTTTTATTGATGAAAAGATAGACACAGGTGCTATAATCCTAAAAAAAGAAGCACATATTGCACCAAATGAAACCGCCGGAACATTGCACGACAAATTGATGCATTTAGGCGCAGACGCAGTCATTGAAACCTTAGAGTTAATAAAAAACAACAATGCCACCACCACGCTGCAACCTGCAGAAGACACAAAAACGGCGTATAAACTTAACCGAGAAAATTGTAAAATAAACTTTAATAAGGAAAGTAAAGAAGTTTACAATTTAATTCGGGGGTTAAATCCCTATCCTTCTGCTTATACCATTTTGATAGATCATGAAAACGAATGGAATGTTAAATTACACGATGTATCTTATCGAACCGAAAAACACAATCACCAACCCGGAAGTTTTATCGCTACGAAAAAAACAATAGAAATTGCTACTATTGATGGATTTATCGAAGTTTTGTCGTTGCAATTTCCAGGAAAAAAGAAAATGAAAACAACAGAATTACTCAACGGAATGCAATTTTCAGAGCAAGCAAAGTGTAATTAAGGCCATTTAATAGCTTTTTTCCGCTATTTTTCTCACTTTTTTACAAAAAAAAGTTGTATAAATGAATTTAACTTTTAAATTTGTATATGTTAAGATTAACTCAATAAAAAAAAATTATTATGAACAAAACACAATTAATCGACGCGATTGCAGAAGATGCAGGAATTAGCAAAACAGCAGCTAAATCAGCTTTAGAATCATTTTTAAAAAATGTTGGTGAAACATTAACTAAAGGAGAAAAAATTTCTTTAGTAGGTTTTGGATCTTGGTCTGTTTCTGAAAGAGCAGAAAGAGAAGGTAGAAATCCACAAACTGGGAAATCAATTAAAATTGCTGCTAAAAAAGTAGTTAAATTTAAAGCTGGTGCTGATTTAGACGGAGCTGTAAACACACCTGTTAAAGCTGCAGCGAAAAAGAAAAAATAATTTTTTTCTTTTTGGATAATTAAAAACCACCTGAAAAGTGTGGTTTTTTTTATTTTTTTTTTACTTTTAAATAAAAAAGTAAATTATGAAACAGTTAACCCCCACTAAAGGAAAGTTATTAATAGCTGATTCTTCGGTTTTATTAGACACCGTTTTTAGTAGAACCGTTTTATTATTAGCTGAACACAATGCTAAAGGAAGTGTAGGATTTATTCTGAACAAGCCTTTGAATTTAACATTACAAGATGTGATACCTGAAGCTTCGGTAAATTTCAGAATTTTCAGTGGTGGTCCGGTAGAACAAGACAATTTATACTTTATACACACCATTCCTTCATTAATACCAAACAGTATCGAAATTAAAGACGGTATTTTTTGGGGGGGCGATTATGAAATATTGTTTGAACTTTTAAAAGAAAACAAAGTTTCGCAAAAAGACATTCGCTTTTTCTTAGGATACAGTGGTTGGGAAGAAAACCAATTGCAAGAAGAAGTACAGCAAAAAGCTTGGACGTGTGTAGAAAACCAATTCACCAATCATTTACTAGAAAAAACACCCTCTAAATTATGGAAAGAATTAATGATTGATTTGGGCGATGAATTTATCATTTGGGCAAATGCACCCGAAGATCCCGTTATGAATTGAACCTAACTAAGGCATTTAATTTTACCAATAAATTATTTGCCACTGTTTGATCAAACTTCTTTTTTCGGTATTGCGTTACCGATTGGATACCTACGGCAATGTTGGTTATAAACATTTCATCTGCTTTTTGTAACTCAAACGGAGAAATAGACCGCTCTTCAAAAAGTAAATCCTCTGATTTTTTAATAATTTCAATCATCTTTTTGCGGATAATTCCATTTTTACATCCATCGCTGATTGGAGGTGTTACCACCGTATTATTTGTAATTAAAAAAACATTTCCATTGGTGGCTTCCACCACATTTTTTTCATCATTAATCAACAAACAATTTTCGTAACCATTTTCTTGCGCGAAAATACTTGCAGTGATATTCACCAAACAACTGGTTGTTTTTAAAGAACTTAACAAATGTTTTGATATGTAAAAATCTTTAAAAAGTTCCACTTCGTATTTTTCAAGCTTATTTGTATAGATGGTTGCAGCGGGTTCAGCCACAATTACAAAACCTACGGTTCTTTGCTCTGGTAAATACTTCCCGCTTCCGTTTCTAAAAACAGTTAAGCGCACACGAGCGTGGGTTAAATTTAAAGCAGTAGTGGTTTTTATGATTTGACTTTCCATGTATTCTAATGTAAAATCGAGTGGAATTTCCATACGCAGAATTCGCAAGGAAGCCATTAGTCTAAAATAATGATCTTCAAGAAAAAGAATTCTTCCGTCTAAAACCTTTAATGTTTCAAAAACCGCATCTGCATATAAAAAACCACGGTTTTGTTCAATATGTTCGTTAGACTGACCTACTAAATCTCCATTAAAATTAATCATAAAAAAAGCTCTGAAATTCAGAGCAAATATAAGGCTTTAATTATGCAGACCCTAATACTTTTTTCAAATCTGCAATTTGGTTGTTCCATAATTGCGTTTGATCTTTCACTTCGTTTTCCTCTGCGAAATCGGTTACCATTAAAGTTACATCTTTAGTAAGCTCATCTAAAACAATACGAAGTTCAAAGAAATATTCTGTATCGGCACCTTCTTCATCCAACCAACGAAATTTTACTTTTTCATCGGTTTTTTTTGTGACCAATTTTGCTTTTTCTTCACTATCTTCCCAAATAAAAGTAAACAATTCACCTCGCGAGTTCACGTCATCTGCAAACCACTCTGTAAGCCCCGAAGGAGTTGAAATATATTGATACAACAATTGCGGGGAAGCTGTTATGGGGTATTCAATCTCAAACTTTGTTTTCATAGTTTATTTTTTTTGCGAAATATATAAAAAATAAAACTATTAGCAAATTTTTTTGGAATTAATTGAATGAAATTCCGCTTACAAATAATCAACATTTCCATTTTTCAAATATTGAAGGTTTTTAGTTGGTTTTAATTTGTAAAACGACAAATAAAGTCGCACCTTATTTATATTTTTACAACAAAAAATGTTTACAATCTCTCAAATATTAGTCCTTGTTCTTTTTGTAATATCGCTTATTTTGATCAATAAAAACATTCGGTTAAAGAAAACAAGCGATGCAAAAGAGCAAATGATTCATGAATTAGAAAACAACCACTCTTTACTTCTTTTCAAAAACAGCGAACTTACTGATAAATGTGAAATGCTATTAAAAGAAATGGAAGTGCTGCAAGAGCAAAACAAATTAATGACTCATGAAAACTATGATGCCAAAACGACTAATCGGGTATTAAAAGAAAAAATGGATTTTCAAAAAGCTGAAATTGCGCATTTACATAAGCAAACAACATTGCAGTTTGAACACATTGCCCAAAAATTATTGGAAGAAAAAGCAGAACGATTTACAAAAACCAACCAAGAGAATATTGATGCCGTTCTTAAACCACTAAACGAAAACATAGAACGCTTTAAAAAACAAGTAGAAGAAACGTATGAAAAAGAATCGAAGATTCGCTTTTCTTTAGACGAACGCATTAAGGAACTGTTGTTGCAAACCAATAAAATCAGTACCGAAGCTAACAATTTGGCTAATGCGTTAAAAACAAATCATAAGAAACAAGGCGATTGGGGCGAAGTGATTTTAGAAAATATTTTACAACAGTCTGGGCTTTGCAAAAACAGAGAATACCGTGTGCAACACAATTTGGTTATGGAAGGAAAAAATGTACGCCCCGATATTATTATTGATTTACCTGATCAAAAATCAATTGTGATTGATTCAAAAGTTTCATTAAATGCTTATGATGCCTATTGCCAGACTGAAAATGTAGATGAGCAGACTATTCATTTGAATAACCATTTAAAGGCGCTACGCATACATATTGAAGAATTGAGTAATAAAAATTATCAAAATCTCGTAAGTGGTTTAGATTTCACCATGATGTTTATACCAATTGAGCCTGCATATTTACTAGCGATACAGCAAGATAGTAACCTTTGGAACGAGGCTTACAAAAAACGTATTTTATTGATTAGCCCAACAAATTTAATTGCTTGTTTAAAATTGATTTCGGATTTATGGAATAGAGACAAACAAGACAAATCGGCACAAAAAATTGTAAAACAAGCCGAAAAAATTTATGAAAAAACAGTTCTTTTCACCAAAAGTTTCGAGCAGGTTGGCAAACAAATTCAGCAGGCACAAGATTCGTATTTAAAAGCACAAAATCAGTTAAGAGAAGGTAGAGGAAATATTTTATCGCAAACAAATCATTTACTGAAATACGGTATTTCGCCAAAAAATATTCTGAATGATTTTAACGATGAAGAGGATTCTGAATATTAAACTATTAGATCATACTTTCTAATCCTTTTCTTGTGCTATACTAATGAGAAGCTGACCCGAGCTTGCGAACAGAACGAAGTTAAACAAGTTCAGCTTGACAAGCTAGTCGATTATTTTTTAAAGCGCAAAATCAAATTCTGAATTTATAGAATAAAAAAATCGAACATAATGTTCGATTTTTTTTTATCTGATATTTTATAAAACTATACGTGTAACGCTCTGTTTTCTGTAGCAGCCAACGCAGCTTCTTTAATAGCTTCTGCAAACGTTGGGTGTGCGTGTGACATACGAGAAATATCTTCTGCCGAAGCACGGTATTCCATTGCAACCACTGCTTCTGCAATTAAATCTGCAGCACGAGCGCCAACAATATGGAAACCTAAAATTTCGTCGGTAGTTTTATCTGCTAAAATCTTAACAAATCCGTCTAAATCAGAAGATGCGCGTGCGCGACCTAAAGCTTTAAACGGGAACTGCCCCACTTTGTATTCTTTGTTTTCTGCTTTCAACTGCTCTTCTGTTTTACCAACAGCAGCAACTTCTGGCCAAGTGTAAACAACACCAGGAATCAAGTTGTAATCGATATGTGGTTTTTGACCTGCTAATTGTTCAGCAACCAAAACACCTTCTTCTTCTGCCTTGTGAGCTAACATGGCACCACGAACCACATCACCAATCGCATAAATATTTGAAGCTGTTGTTTGTAAATGATCATTTACTTCAACCTGACCTCTTTCGGTTAATTTCACTCCAGCTTTTTCAGCGTTCAATCCATCAGTGTAAGGACGACGACCAACACAAACCAAGGCGTAATCTCCATCTAAAGAAATTACTTCGTTTTTAGCGTTTAAAGCTTCCACCAAAACAGCATCGCCGTTTCGTTCTACTTTTTGAACTTTGTGCGAAGTGTAGAATTTCATTCCTGCTTTCTTCAACACTTTAGTCAATTCTTTAGAAACCGCTCCGTCCATAGTAGGCAACACGCGGTCTGCATATTCTACAACAGAAACCTGTGCGCCTAAACGCAAATAAACCTGACCTAATTCTAACCCAATAACACCACCACCAATAATGATTAAGTGTTTAGGAATTTCTTTTAACTTTAATGCTTCGGTAGAAGTAATGATACGCTCTTTATCGATTGAAATAAAAGGCAAAGAAGACGGTTTAGATCCTGTTGCGATAATAGTATTTTTAGCAGAAACTTGCTCAACAGAACCATCATTTTTTGTTACATTTATAGTAGTTGCATTTTCAAAAGATCCAACACCTTCAAAAACAGTGATGCTGTTTTTATCCATTAAAAATTTAACGCCGCCACAAGTTTGATCAACAACTGCTTGTTTACGGGCAATCATTTTTTGTAAATCGATTTTAACGTCACCAGGCAATTCAATACCGTGATCTGCAAAATGTTTCATTTCATCCACATGGTGCGATGATGCCAACAAGGCTTTAGAAGGAATACAGCCTACATTTAAGCAAGTACCTCCTAAAGTTGGGTATTTTTCAATGATTGCAGTTTTCATTCCTAATTGTGCGCAACGAATTGCTGAAACATATCCGCCCGGACCAGAACCTATTACAACTACGTCAAATGAATTCATATTTTATATTTTTTAGTGTAAAAATTAAAGTTGTACAAAAGTACGATTTATTATTGTGAAATAAGCATTTACGAAATGGTGAATGCTGCTAATTTTTTTTAAAGTTTATGCATATTTTCAGCTAAAGTTTCAATAAACTTTCCAATGGGACCTTTAATCATCATAGCCATCATTGGGTTAAAATCGCCCTCAAAAAACAACTGTACGTTGGTTTCTTCTGTGGCTTTTTCGTCTAATTTGGCAATTAAAGTAAAAGGTAGTTTGCTACTAGCGGCTCCCAAAACAACTTCTGTATTTGGTGTAGCACTTTTTTTTACCAATTTAATTTCAGGCATTCCTTTTAGTGCAAATTCAAAGCAGTTTTCGTCTATTACTTCAAACTTAGCAATGTTTTCGGGCATTAGCTTTTCGAAATTTTTAATATCGCTTAAAGCATCAAACAAATACGCTGATGATTTTTGAACAGTTACTATCGGACTTTCTAAATTCATAATTTATATTTTTTTAAACTCCCCAAACAGAAGGGTCTTTGCTCCAATCACTCAAAGTAGCAACTTCTTCTTGCGAGATGTATTTTTTTTCTACCGCCGCTTTTAACAACGTTGGATAATTGCTTAATGTTACCAATTGTATGTCTGCATTTTTAAAATTTTCTGTAGCAACATCAAATCCATACGTAAAAATAGCAGCCATTCCCAAAATATTGGCATCGGCAGCGCGCAACGCATCAACTGCTTGCAAACTGCTTTTTCCGGTACTGATTAAATCTTCTACCACAACTACGGTTTTACCAGCTTCAAACTGACCTTCGATCTGGTTTTGACGACCGTGCTTTTTAGCTTCTGGGCGAACATAAATAAAAGGCAATTCTAAGGCTTCGGCAACCAACAAACCAATACCAATGGCACCGGTTGCCACACCTGCGATATAGTCGGGTTTACCAAATTTATCTACAATATTTGCAGCAAATTCGTTTTTTAAAAATTTTCTAATTTCTGGAAATGAAAGAGTTATGCGATTATCGCAATAAATTGGCGATTTCCATCCTGAAGCCCATGTAAAAGGATTTTTAGGATTTAATTTAATTGCGTTTATTTGTAAAAGCAATTCGGCCGTTTTCTGTGCTGTATTGTCGTTAAAAATCATATTACAAATGTATAAAGTTTTTATTAATGATAAGCCACTTTTTTTAACAAGTACGCTAGAAAAAGAACGCAACTTTAAATATTATTTGCTTGAAACTATTGACCTGCAAAAGTTAATTGCTCAATATTTTAGTGGTGAAGTTACAAATGCTTACTTATATCATCCTTTCGAAGAACAGTTAATGAAACTTTTTAAGGATAAAATTACAGTGAACAAAGCAGGTGGCGGTTTGGTTGAAAATGATAAGAAACAGGTTTTGTTTATTTTTCGCAACGGCAAATGGGATTTACCAAAGGGTGGTATTGAAAAAAATGAAACTATTGAACAAACTTCTATCAGAGAGGTGGAAGAAGAAACTGGTTGCAAAAATTTAAAAATAAACAAACGATTAGAAAAAACTTTTCACATTTTTAAGCGTAACGGTGAATACCGTTTAAAAATAACCTATTGGTTTTTAATGAACACTAAATACAAAGGCAACTTACACGGACAAATTGAAGAAGGCATTGAAAAAGTGGTTTGGGTTGATAAAAAGGATATTCCAGAACTTCTTAAAAATTCGTACCAAAACATTAAATTGTTGTTTAATGATACGGTTTATGACCAAACTGTTTTAGAAAAAGAAAAAGGAATCATTTAAGATTCCTTTTTTTATTCTTCCATTTTTAAAGAAAGTTCAAACCAGCGTTCTTCTTTTTCTTCTAAGGTTTCAATTATTTTTTGCAATTCCAAGCCTTTTGAAATCATTTCTTCATCGGAAACAGTTCCATTTGAAAAACCTTCTTCGATTTGCTTTTTCTGATATTCCAGATCTTTTATTTCTCGTTCAATTTTAGAAAATTCTTTTTGTTCGTTGAAACTTAAACCTGACTTTTTAGGCTGATTGTCTTTCCAATTCACCTTTTCTTTCGGTGCATCGTCTTTCACAGGTTCGGCAGAATCTTCGTAAATTCTAAAATCAGAATAGTTGCCGGGGAAATCCTCAATCTCTCCTTCGCCTCTAAACACAAATAAGTGGTCTACAATTTTATCCATAAAATAGCGGTCATGTGACACTACCAATAAACATCCGGGATAATCTAACAAAAAGTTTTCTAGTACATTTAAGGTAACAATATCCAGATCATTTGTAGGCTCATCGAGAATCAAGAAGTTAGGATTTTGAATTAAAACTGTACATAAATACAATCGTTTTAATTCGCCCCCGCTTAATTTCTCTACAAAATCGTGCTGTTTTTTTCTATCAAACAAAAATCGTTCTAACAATTGCCCTGCCGAGATGGTTCTTCCCTTAGTCAGCGGGATATGCTCGCCGTATTCTTTAATAATATCAATAACTTTTTGTTCGGGTTTTGGGTTGATGCCACTTTGTGTGTAATATCCCACCTTAATGGTATCGCCAATAACCACTTTGCCAGAATCGGGTTGGATTGTTTGGGTTAAAATATTTAAAAATGTAGATTTTCCCGTTCCGTTTTTACCAATAATACCGATGCGTTCGCCACGATTAAACAGATAATCGAAGTTTTTTAGTATGATTTTATCGTTAAAAGCTAAAGAAACATTGTGCATTTCAATAACTTTAGAGCCCATTCGCTCCATATTGATTTCTAATTCCAACTGATGTTCTTTTCGGCGGGAATGTGCTTTTTCTTTAATAACGTAGAAATCGTCTTGTCGAGATTTTGACTTGGTGGTGCGTGCTTTTGGCTGACGGCGCATCCAATCCAACTCTTTCACAAATAGATTTTTGGCTTTATCGATCGATGCGTTTTCAGATGCAATACGCTCTTCTTTTTTCTGTAAATAGTACGAATAATTTCCTTTATATTGATAGATTTTTCCGTTGTCTAATTCGATAATTTCATTACAAACACGCTCTAAAAAGAAACGGTCGTGGGTAACCATAAACAAGGTAATGTTTTCTTTGGCGAAGTAATCTTCTAGCCATTCAATCATTTCCAAATCCAGATGGTTGGTGGGCTCGTCTAAAATCAGTAAATCGGGTTTATTGATTAGAACAATTGCCAATGCCAAGCGTTTCTTTTGCCCACCTGACATGTTTTTTACTTTCATCTTTAAATCTTCTAATTTTAATTTAAAGAGAATTTGTTTGTATTGTGTTTCAAAATCCCATGCATTGAACCGATCCATTTGATCAAACGCCAATTGATATTCCTCTTGATCGTCCATGTTTTCCAATGCCTTTTCGTATCGCTCAATAACTTTAAGAATTTCGTTATCTGATGCAAAAATGCTTTCTTCAACCGTTAATTCGTCTTGTAAATCAGGGTCTTGCGACAAAAACTCCATTCGGATTCCTTTACGGATTACCACTTGCCCAGTATCAGGAAAATCCAATCCATTGATAATGTTTAATATGGTCGATTTTCCGGTTCCGTTCTTGGCAACAAATGCAATTTTTTGGTCTTTGTTGATACCAAACGATACGCCTTCAAAAAGCGTACGCGCTCCGAATGATTTTGATATATTTTCTACTGAGAGATAATTCATGATTGATTTCTTGAGGCACAAAAATACGGTTTTTGAATGTAACTATGATTACTAATCGCACAATATAAACAAAACCCGCTTCAAATCTGGAGCGGGTTTCTTGTATTCAGGTTACATATTTCTGCGGTATTGACCGCCTACTTTAAATAAAGCATCGGTTATCTGACCTAATGAACATACTTTGGCAGCATCCATCAAAGCTTCAAAAATATTTTGGTTTGAGTATATTAATGATTTTGCATTTCATCTTTATCCTTCTTATAATTTGAATCAATAAGTGCAATTATGTTATTTAGAGAAACTTTTATTTTTTCAGATTTTGTTTTTTTTGATAGTAATTCTGCTTTAGATTTCATTTCATTAAAATTGGATTCGGGATATAAGTTAATAAGTTTTGGAAAATAATTATCAATTCCTTGAGCCAATTTTGATTTTCCTGCTTCACTAAACGCATCTTCGTTATTAATTTCATCTAGATAAATAAGATAATTTTTTATTAATGTGTTAACGTTCGAGTTTATATTACTTTTTACTCTAGGCGCGTTTGGATCGTCTGCACTTTCCTCTACTTGCTCATTTCCTAATTTAAAATATTTAAGTTGAAGTTCTAAACCAAAATGCCATACAGCTAGCATTTCATCTTCATACAAATACTGATCTTTTCTATCTAATACATTATAAATAGTAGTCATATTTTTCCATTCATTGAAAAACTTTTCGGCAATTTCATTTCTGTGTTTAAGTCCTAATTCATTGTCTTCTAGTACGATATTAAAATTTTGCTTATCGGTTAGTTTCTCAACTATGATTTTGGTATTGGGATCATCGAATGTTGGTAACATATCATCTTTTTCGTAACCATAATTAAGCTCTCTGACAACTTTATTATAATCATTTATATCCCAATATCTCTTATCTGTGGGAAAAACATTATTTTCCTTATTACAACTCAAAAAAGTTAAAATAACTAAAGCTAGAGTTAAATTTTTAATACCTTTCATGGAAATTAATTTTTGGTTTTTTGTATTCTGTTAATAAATTTAGTAAACTATCAACTATTATTTCATATTTTTTCTGTTCACTTAAAACATAACTATGGAAAGTATTGTAATCATATTCCTTTTGAAATGCTCTTTCTTCCTTTGCAGCTTGATCGATAATTTGTTTTATTTTTCTTTTATCAAATCTATCTAATTTATGTATCTTTTCTTTAGCTTTCCTTACATATAATTCTGTAATTTTAATATGATACTTTTCATGCTGTAAAAGCTCTTTACTGTTTGTATTCTGATTATAAACAAAAGATCTAGATGGATGAAAAAGAGATTGAATTGTTACCGAATTATCTTCAATCTTATAATCAATTGATGTTACAACATATGCAAATCTCTCATTCCCATATAATGTCTTTTTAAAAAATTCAATTCCTCTAAAATTTTTAAATGTAATCTGTTCATATTTATCAAAAGTCAAAGGCTTTTCATAGTTTAGAAAATTAGTGTGACTTATAATGATAAAACCTATTAATCCTAAAATAAGAGTCGTAAAAAAAACTTTTTTATACAAAACAATCTTCATCGTATTTTCATTAAACTTCTCAACTAAAGCATCACAATGTTACAGTAAAACAATATATAAAATTGAATATTTTACACTTTGCAATTATAGAAATTTTGATATATTTTCTACTGAGAGATAATTCATGATTGATTTCTTGAGGCACAAAAATACGGTTTTTGAATGTAACTATGATTACGAATCGCACAATATAAACAAAACCCGCTTCAAATCTGGAGCGGGTTTCTTATATTCAGGTTACATATTTCTGCGGTATTGACCTCCTACTTTAAATAAAGCATCGGTTATCTGACCTAATGAACATACTTTGGCAGCATCCATCAAAGCTTCAAAAATATTTTGGTTTTGTATAGCAACTTCTTGTATTCTTGCCAATTCTTCTGTTGCTTTTTGTGCTTTTGCTTTGTGAAGATTTTCTTTAGTTTTAATTTGAAACTGTTTTTCTTCTTCGGTTGCACGAATTACTTCTGCCGGAATCACCGTTTTAGATCCCGATGAACTTAAAAACGTATTTACCCCGATGATTGGGAACTCGCCATTGTGTTTCAACGTCTCATAATACAATGATTCTTCTTGAATTTTAGAACGTTGGTACATGGTTTCCATTGCACCTAATACACCGCCACGTTCTGTAATACGGTCGAATTCTGCCAATACGGCTTCTTCAACCAGATCAGTTAATTCTTCAATAATGAACGAACCTTGTATCGGGTTTTCGTTTTTCGCCAATCCTAATTCTTTATTAATAATCAACTGAATTGCCATTGCTCTACGCACCGATTCTTCTGTCGGAGTTGTAATTGCTTCGTCGTATGCATTGGTGTGCAACGAGTTACAGTTGTCGTAAATCGCATACAATGCCTGTAATGTGGTACGAATATCGTTAAAGTCGATTTCTTGTGCGTGCAACGATCTACCCGATGTTTGAATGTGGTATTTCAACATTTGTGCACGTTCGTTGGCTCCGTATTTTTGTTTTAAAGCTTTCGCCCAAATTCTACGTGCCACACGACCAATTACCGAATATTCTGGATCGATACCATTCGAGAAAAAGAATGATAAGTTTGGTCCAAACGCATTAATATCCATTCCTCTTGACAAATAATATTCTACATAAGTGAAACCATTTGCCAATGTAAAAGCCAATTGTGTTACCGGATTTGCACCTGCTTCGGCAATGTGATAGCCCGAAATAGAAACTGAATAAAAATTACGAACATTTTTTTCAATGAAATATTCCTGCACATCGCCCATTAAACGCAACGCAAATTCGGTGGAGAAAATACAAGTGTTTTGTGCTTGATCTTCTTTTAAAATATCAGCCTGAACCGTTCCACGAACTTGTGCCAAGGTGTTCTTTTTAATTTCGGCATACACATCAGCAGGTAAAACCTGATCGCCCGATACACCCAATAGCATCAATCCCAACCCATCGTTTCCTTCCGGTAAATCGCCATTGTATCTTGGTCTTTCCAAACCATTGTCTTCATAAATAGCTTTTATTTTTGCTTCAATTTCTGTCTCTAAACCATTTTCTTTGATGTATTTTTCACAGTTTTGATCGATTGCCGCATTCATAAAAAAGCCTAACAACATGGGCGCTGGTCCGTTGATGGTCATAGAAACCGATGTTGCCGGGTGCGATAAATCGAAACCAGAATATAATTTTTTCGCATCGTCTAAACAACAAATCGATACACCTGCATTTCCAATTTTCCCGTAAATATCTGGTCGATACCCTGGATCATTTCCGTATAAAGTTACCGAATCAAAAGCGGTTGACAACCTTTTAGCAGGCATTCCTTTTGATACATAGTGGAAACGACGATTGGTACGCTCAGGACCGCCTTCACCAGCAAACATACGTGTTGGATCTTCGCCTTCTCGCTTAAACGGATACAAGCCTGATGTAAATGGAAATTCTCCTGGTACATTTTCTTGCAACACCCAGCGTAAAATATCGCCCCAAGCTTCGTACTTTGGTAAAGCAATTTTAGGAATTTGTAAGTGCGATAACGATTCGGAATGTGTTTGAATTTTGATTTCTTTGTCGCGAACTTTAAACGAATAAACTGGATTTTTATACTTGTTTACTTTTTCGTCCCACGTAGTGATTACTTCCCAATTGTATGGATCTAAATCGCGTTTTAGTTTATCAAATTCGGCTAATAAAAGTTTTGACAATTCTGTATTTTGCGTTCCTGAAATTTCAATTCCATGCTGTGTTAGAATAGGTAATTTACCCGAAACTGTTTCAATGGTTTTAAAGATTCCGTATAATTTTTGAGCAACCTCTTTTTGTGAAACTGTTTTGTTATCGTACGCTCTGTTGTTTTCTGCGATTTCAGACAAATAACGGATACGAGCTGGTGGAATCACAAAGATTTTCTCAGACATCTCTTTTGTAATTTCAAAAGTAGATTTTAAATCAGCACCGGTTTTTTCCACCACTTTATCAATAATCGATTTGTAAAGTTGATTGGTTCCCGGATCGTTAAACTGCGAAGCAATTGTTCCAAAAACCGGCATTTCGTCTGGGTTTACATCCCATAAATTATGGTTGCGCTGGTATTGTTTTTTAACATCGCGCAAAGCATCTAATGCGCCACGTTTATCGAATTTATTGATGGCTACGATATCTGCAAAATCCAACATGTCGATTTTTTCTAACTGTGTAGCCGCACCAAATTCCGGGGTCATAATATACAATGAAGCATCAGAATGATCCAAAATCTCTGTATCAGATTGACCAATCCCCGATGTTTCTAAAATAATCAAATCGTACTGTGCTGCTTTTAAAACCTGAATAGCCTCTTCAACATATTTTGAAAGTGCCAAATTGGATTGACGTGTAGCCAACGAACGCATATAAACACGAGGGTTGTTAATAGAATTCATACGGATACGGTCGCCCAACAAAGCACCACCGGTTTTCTTTTTAGATGGATCTACTGAAACCAACGCTATGGTTTTTTCAGGAAAATCAATCAAAAATCTGCGCACGATTTCATCAACCATCGACGATTTACCTGCACCACCTGTTCCGGTAATTCCTAAAACAGGAGCGTTTTTATTTTCAACTTTATCAAAATCGAAAACCTTTAAAAAGTCTTCTTCACGGTTTTCTGCTAATGAAATTAATCGGGCAATTGTAGTAATATCCATGTCTTTCAACGACTGATAAATATCTTTCCCCGCAGGAATTTCTAAAGCACCTGTTGGAAAATCGGCTTTCTGCACCATATCGTTAATCATGCCTTGTAACCCCAATTCACGACCATCGTCTGGAGAATAAATACGCGTGATACCGTAATCCATCAACTCTTTTATTTCGGTTGGAAGAATTACGCCGCCGCCGCCGCCAACTATTTTAATATGTCCCGCTCCTTTTTCTTGAAGCAAATCATACATATACTTAAAATATTCATTGTGACCACCTTGATACGATGTCATGGCAATGGCATTTGCATCTTCTTGAATAGCGGTGTTCACCACGTCTTCAACCGATTTATCATGACCTAAGTGAATAACTTCACAGCCAGTAGCTTGAATAATTCGGCGCATAATGTTGATTGCTGCATCGTGCCCATCAAACAAAGCAGCAGCTGTAACGATACGAACTTTGTTTATAGGTGTATATATTTTTTGTTCCATTATTGATTTAATTTCGACTTCGCAAGATACATCTTTTACAGATTATATAAAAAAGATATGCGAAAATTATTCGTTTATAAAAAAAAGAGGAAGCTTTCGCATCCTCTTTTTTGTTGATATTTACAAGTGGTTATCGTTTCAACGAGAAGTGACCTGTAACTTCTTTTGTTAATCCTGTTTTTGGATCTACATACTCTGCTTTAAACCAGTAGTCGGTTGATGGCATTGGTTTTCCGTTAAAGGTTCCGTCCCAGCCTTCGCTTGCTCCACTTAATTGTTTAAGCAATTTTCCAAAACGGTCAAAGATGTATATTTTTGCATTTGGCTGATTCTTTAATGACCAAATGTTCCAAGTGTCGTTGTATCCGTCGTTGTTTGGTGTAAAGTATTTTGGATAATCCATCACATTGATTACTTTACTTGCCTCACATGGTTGTCCTTGAATACGTACATAAACTGAGTGCTCTCCTGGCGTTACATCTAAAAAGATATTTGAATCTTGCCATGGACCGTTGTCTAATTTGTACTCTAATTGTACGCCCGGACCTGCATAAGCCATTACTTCGATTGCGTTGGTATCGCCAAAGCTATCTGTTAGTTTCACTTCGTCGATTGTTACGCTTGGCGCTTCACTTACTACTGCCGTACGTGTTGTACTACAGCCGTTTGGACCAGTTACTACTACTTGGTAAGTACCACCGCGTTTCACATATAATCGCCCGCCGTCGTTTAACACATCTGCTACTGCAGGTGTTAAAGGTTGCCCATCACGTGTCCAAACAATGGTATAACCCGTATTTTCTTGGATTCCTGTTTCTAGGTAATGTCCACTAATCAGAGCAAATTGGTCGCGGTATTCGTAACATACTACTCCGTTTTCTAATGGTAAAACTTCCGGTGCGTCTTTTAATCGAACTGTAAAGGTTACACTTGCACTACATACCAAATTCGTATCAGTGTATTTTACTACTGCTCTTATTACTTCGCCGTCGAAAACTTGTACGCTGTTTTTGTTTACAATGGTGCCATCCCAACGCTCATACTGTACAAATACATCTGCTGCTGCTGGTTGGTTGCCAATAATCTCTGCGTCTAATCCGCTTAAATCTACTATCGACACACCATCGTTTTCAAAGTCCGTTTCACAGAATTCTGTATCAGTCGCTGCAAAGGCATATACTGCTTGCTCGATTTGGATAAAGAAGGTAGATATATTAAAACATCCCGTTTCACTGTTTTCTACACGAACCCAGATTTGTTGACGATCTAAGGTGGTGTTTTCATAGGTATATGGCAATGGGTTTACATTGTCTTCTGCATTTTCCTCGGTAGCAAAATATCTTACGATATGCTTTGCTGGATCTTGCGTACCCAAGGCTTGCGCATCTTTATCGCGTAGGTTGAACTTTGTGCTACGAGTTGGGTTATCCATACATGCTGCCAAAGTTGTCATTGGTCCTACTGTTGGCCATGGGTGTACCACCAAATCTAAAACAACAACCACATAACAACGTTGGTTTGTATCTGTGAAACTGTTTTCTACACGTACATAAACTTGTGATGTACCAGTAAAGAAATTACTTGGTGTACCTATTAAGCTTAAAGGATCTTGTGTATGAGCTCCTATCTCTGAAGCATAATACGTATAGGTATAATTACCAAAATTACCGATACTTGCTTCTGCATCTCTTAAATCAAAGGTTGCCATACCTGAGTTAAATGTATCTTCACACAATTCCAATGGTGTTGGTGTATAGTTCGGCTCTGGAACTGGTAACACGCGTAATGTTAAGGTAGTTACACTTCTACAACCGTATTGGTTTTCCACACCGATATAAATGGTTTGTGGGTTTACCGTATTATAGAACTGGCTTGGATTTGCGATTTTATTGAAATCGTTCTCTGCTGCTTGCTGGGTTAGGTAATAATTGATTACCGTTCCAAATGGTGGCTGACCGCCAAACAATTCATATTCACGGATGGTTAAATCAAACTCGCGCAATCCATCGTTTATTTGATCGGTATCACATAATACGATTGGTAATGGCTGTTGTAACACAAATGGTGCTGCTACCTCTATTTGGAAGCTCATCACACGTGCACAACCACCTGGTTTTGATGTATCTTCTATACGAACCCAGATTGTTTGTGGGTTTACTGTATTTTGAAACTGTGTAGGGTTTACAATCCAGTTTGTATTGCTATTAGCCAATGCTTGGGTAGTAAAGTAACGGATTTGGTAAGTCCCTTGAGCTGTTTGTGCTGCTAATAATGCCGCATTTTGCTCGGTTAAATCAAATATGGTTAATTGATCTTGAGTGCTTCCTAACACGTCACATTCTACCAATTTTGGTAAACTCGCAGGTAATTTTGGCGGCACTACCAATTGGAATGCGATTGGATATACAGAGAAACAACCGGATACAGGATCGTTTACGCGGATCCAAATTGTTGAATTTCCTGGCGTTAAATTGTTATAGGCTACCGGGTTCGATATATTATTTATATTGTTCATGGCATCAGACTCGGTTTCGAAAAACTGGAATCCGTAGTTTTGACCCGTAGCATCTATCAATGCTTTTCCGTATAAGTAAATATTAATGGTACCAAAACCTGAATCGCTACATATTACATAAGGTGTACTTGGTACGGTAATAACAGGGTTGGCTTTTACTTCTAAATTCATAGTGCTTACTACAAAACATCCCGTACTTGCGTTAAATACGCGAACATAGATGGTTTGTACGTTGGCAGATACGTTTTGGTATTGGTTTGCCAATGGATTTAATCCGGTTTGCGCATCGCTGTTGTTATAATGGAAACTTACATCTAAGCCTTGTTGCGTGCCGATGATTCCTGCTTTTAAACTTGCTAAATCAAACACTTCAAAACCATCCCCATTGGTATCACATTTTGTAACGGTTGGTAACGGGTTGGCTACAACCGGCATAGCTACCAATTCAATATTTATGCGACTTACTACGAAACAACCTGTGGTGTTATCGGTTACACGTACATAAACTACTGTTGATACACTGGTTGAAAAATTGGTTGGGTTGCCTATTGCTCCCGTATTTGCCATTGCTGCGGCTGAACTTATATGGTAGCTTACTGTATAGTTGGCAGCGTTTAAACCGGTTAACATTTCTGATTCTTTGCTGCGTAGGTTTACTGTTTCTACTCCATCATTATTAATGTCACAAACCTGAAGACCTCTAATTGGGGTAATGGCAGGAGTTTTGTTTACGATTAACACCAAAGGAACCGTGTTATAACAGCTAGAGTTGGTAAACCCTACGCGTACATAAATCGTTTGTTGGTCTTTTACTTTATTAATGTAAGCGCCGGTATTGAAGATGGCATTTGCATTGGCATCTGCATCTCCTTGGGTTTCGTGGAAAGTAACTACCGAATTAGCCGGCATTGGGTTTCCTGCGATTAATACGCGGGTTACATCTAAGTTAAATTCTCCAAATCCATCATTGTTTAAATCACAATATGTCAATGGTGCAATGCTGTTAGCTACTGGAGTGTTGATGATTTGTAACTGCAAAGGAACTACCGTGAAACAGTCGCCATCCAAATTGCGTACACGCACATAAATGGTTCCCGCTGCTCCGGTGTAATTTACAGGCAGCATTAACGCGGTGTTGCCTAATAATGCATCTTGCTGCGTGCTGTAAAACTCTAAAGACACACCTAGTGGACTAACAGGTACGGTGCTATAAGCTAAATTCAAATCGAAATTTGCTAAACCTGTATTTCCGTTTTCACATGCTGTGATTGGTAAAACCGTGGTTTGGATTAGCGGCAATAAGTTTCTATATAAATAGAAAGAAGTTACTCCAAATGACAATGAGTTGTTACTATCGGTAACGCGAACCCATATACGTTCACCGTTTGTTCCGTTATAAGTTGCTAAACTTCCCGATGGTATCGCATTGATGCCTGTATCTGCATCGGGTTTGCTTAAGTGGTAAGTTACTATATAACCTGCTGCATTGTTGTAAACAACAGGGGTTTGAACAGTTAAATCAAACGTTTGTACGCTCGCTCCCTCACATATCGATAAGTCCGGTAAAGGATTTAACGTTAAACTACAATTTAGTAAACTGATTGTAAATGAGGTTACATAAGGACATGGATTATTCAACTCGTATGCACGAACCCAAATCGTTAATGAACCGGTAGTACTATTCGGTAAATTATAAAAATTAGAAATTGCATTGGTATCATTCTCCGCATCTTGTTGCGTTAAATAATAACTGAATAATATATCTGGATTGCTCGTTACACCTGTCAAGGCATCGTCTAAATTAAATCGGGTCGAAGAACCTGAACTCGGACACAATGATATATTCTGTGGTGCAGATATCGTTACATAATCAAAAAATTCTATTCGAACGGGATCGGATACAAAATCACATAATACATTTGGAACAAATGCAACCACATGGTAATCTCCCGTTTCTGTTACCGTTAAAGTAGAACCTGTTTGACCTGGAATTTGCACACCATCTTTAAACCACTCAAAAGTAAATAAATTAGGGTCTAAACCAGCGTTTAAAGTGTAGCTATCGCCCACACATAAACCTTCGCCATTTTCAATTAAAACAGGGTTACCTAAATTTAAATTACCAATATTGAAACTTCCTCCTTCGATAAAAACCGCAGAATCAAGAGCAGAATCTCCTCTGTCTTGAATAACCATTTTAATACGATATTTAGTAAAAGGTACAACTGGCGATTCTGCTGTCATCTTAACGGTTTGTCCTCTAAAATTTATAGCACTTGTAGTACTTCCGTCATTATAACTATCAAAAAACTGTTCATTAACAGAAGGACAGTTTGCATTATGTGCTGCATCTCTAATTGTTACAACAGAAATAGGATCTGTGGTATTTGGTACTAATGCCAAATTGGTTGTAGTACCCGCTACTGTATTGGTTAAAAAAAATGCAAATGCATCAGAAAAGTTACATTGAAAAGTCCCATATTCTTCAGAAGCAAAAATAAAATTAAATTGCATTTCACTTGTAAAAGGAACAAAATCAAACTCTAATATAGTGGCATTATGATACGCATCCGTATTACCTAATATATTATTCATGTAGGTGGTAAGTTGCAAATCATCAGGCCACGCATTACTTGTACCGCTGCTTGAGCCTCCGTTTAATCCTCTTGGCCCTGGACCGTCGATCGCTTTACCTGTACTTAAAATAATACCATCAGCCATATCAAAAGCAGGATTGGTATTTTGAAAATAACCAATACCATTTGATTGGTCACCGGTTGCAAAACTGCTTCCTGTTGACCAGCTGACATTCGTTATTTGGGCACAAGGTGTTTTAATTAAAACATCTTTAACCAATTGCTCTGGCGTATAGGTAGTAGTATTAACAGTAATTGGTTGGCTAAAACCTAAAACTGAAAATAACAGTAGAAAACCTACCCAAAAACTGTTTGTTCTTAAATATAATTTCTTCTTCATATTTAAAATTTCTTATTTCTAAAAGTGAAACGCATACAAATATTTTTAATCTATATTTTATGCAAGATACATCGAAACATTTTATTTTTTATAAAAAATCATAAAAAAATCTTAATCAAACTAAAATTAACATATTTAATATTTTAGCAATTCGTATATTACCCATAAAAACACTTATATGAAATATTTACGTGGCGTTAAACATTCATAAATCATCTAACAAAAATCAATTTTCACCCTACTGAAACTTAATCGATTTTACGGGAGAAATTTTTGTGATGAGCACCGAAGGCAACAACATGATTATATAACTAATTACTACTAAAATCACATTTATTAAAAGGATATAAAACAGTGAAATTTGCACCGGGGCTTCTTTTACGTAATATTGCGTGGGGTCTAATGTAATCACACCAAAATATTTCTGAATCAGCAACAATCCTAAGCCTATAATGTTTCCTATTACTAAGCCTATCAATACTATATAAGTGGCATTGTACACAAATATCTTTCGAATACTCCAATTGGTTGCTCCTAAAGCTTTTAATATACCAATCATTTGCGTGCGTTCTAAAATTAAAACCAATAAAGCAACTACCATATTTATAACTGCTACCAAAATCATCAGCCCTACAATAATATAGATATTAAAATCGAATAGTTTTAGCCAATCAAAAATATGAAAATATTTAGTGCTTATTGGCTCACTGTTTAAGGTTGATGGAATATGACTATACACTTTATCGGCAACGGCATCAATCTGGGTAAAATCGTTTATGAAAAGTTCAAAACCACCCACCTCGTCTTGTTGCCATTTATTTAAGCGTTGCACGTGTTTTAAATCGCCAATAACAAAGGTTTCATCGAACTGAGGAAAGCCTGAGTCATAAATTCCTACAATAGTAAACGAACGCACATTGGGCATTTCTGCTTCTTGATTTCTTAAAAAATAGGTTTCTAACTTGTCGCCTACTTTCAACTCTAGTCGATTGGCTAAATAACCCGAGATAAGCACTTCGTTGGTCATTCCTTCTGCTTTATATTCTGGCAACTTTCCTTCTGAGAGATAATCTGCTAAATAGTTCCATTGATAATCTTTATCAACTCCTTTAAAAACAATTCCTTCAAACGATTTTTCGGTTCGAACTACTCCTGCTTTGGTAGCAAACGGATGCACCGCTGTCACTTCGGGTACTTCTGTAAAGTTTGGATAGAAATTTTGTTGGGTAGAAAGCGGTTCTAAAGTGATTTCGGACTGGTTATTATCAAAATTCGATACCACAATATGCCCATTAAACGATGTAATTTTATTGCGTATTTTTTCCTGCAAACCCAATCCTGTTGCCACCGAAACCAGCATCATAATCACACTAATGGCAACTGCGGCAATTGCAATTTTTATTATTGGCGCAGAAACACTATTTTTATACTTTTTAGAAGTTGCTAAACGTTTAGCTATAAAATAAGATACATTCAAAACTATGAAATATATAATTCACTCCAAAAATACATTTTTATTTTTCTTTGTAATAGTTTTTGCCAATTTAAGTTTTGTTGGTAATGCGCAATCTATACAAACAGGCGCCGAACAATTTCATCAATATTTTCCGTTATTAAAAGATAAAACAGTAGGAATTTTAACGAACCAAACGGGAATTGTTGAAGTAAATGAACCTTATAATGCGTATGGTAATTCAAACGGATGTATAAAATCAGTTAGAAAAGTAA
Organism: Flavobacterium sp. CBA20B-1; assembly: GCF_028473145.1. Lineage (NCBI taxonomy): Bacteria > Pseudomonadati > Bacteroidota > Flavobacteriia > Flavobacteriales > Flavobacteriaceae > Flavobacterium > Flavobacterium sp. CBA20B-1. The sequence goes on along the minus strand of NZ_CP092370.1, from coordinate 2,675,492 downwards.
CAGTATATTTAGTAGATTTTTTAATCGAAAATAAAATCAACCTAAAAAAAATCTATGCTCCCGAACATGGTTTTCGTGGAACTGCCGATGCCGGTGAACTGATTAAAGACGGAAAAGATACCAAAACCGGTTTGCCAATTATTTCTTTGTACGGCTCCAACAAAAAGCCGACAAAAGAACAACTTGCGGGAATTGATGTAATGATTTTTGATTTGCAGGATGTAGGCGCGCGATTTTATACCTATATTTCGTCGTTACACTATTTAATGGAAGCTTGTGCCGAAAATAATATTCCGTTGATTGTTTTGGATCGACCAAATCCGAAAGGTGCAACGGTTGACGGACCTGTTTTAGAAATGAAAAATAAAAGTTTTGTAGGCATGCACCCAATTCCTGTGTTGCACGGAATGACTATTGGCGAATATGCCAAAATGATTAATGGCGAAAAATGGTTGAAGAATGGCGTTCAGGCAAAATTAACTGTTATTCCTTGCAAAAATTACAACAAAGGAATGCACTATTCATTGCCTGTAAAACCATCGCCAAATTTACCTAATGATACAGCTATTAATCTATACACTAGTTTATGCTTTTTTGAAGGAACGAATGTAAGTGTGGGGCGTGGCACCGAAAAACAGTTTCAAATTTACGGATCGCCCTTTTTAAAGAATATGAATTTTAGTTTTATACCCGAACCAAACGAAGGTGCAAAAAATCCGGTGCATAACGGTGTAAAATGTTTTGGAGAAGATTTATCAGCTCATGCAGCCATTGATGGTTTATCTTTAGAATGGCTTTTAAAAGCTTATAAAAACACCACGAACAAAGAAAAATTCTTTAATAACTTTTTTATAAAGCTTGCGGGAACAGATAAACTTCAAAAACAAATCGAAAAAGGTTTAACCGAAAAAGAAATCAGAGAGACATGGAAAGACGGTATTGAAGATTTTAAAAAAACAAGTAAAAAGTATTCGATTTACTTCAATTTTTAACTTCAATTTATCAATATGCTTGTTTAAAAATAGCTAAACTTTTACTATATTTGATTTCAAGTAAAAAAAATTTAATTGTTATGGACACAACCAACGCTGTAATTGCGATTATTGATCGTTTTCAATCTATTTATGAATGGTTTTTGCGTATTCTGGGGAATGTTATTGATTTATTTGAACGTTTTAAAGAATTTATTTTAAAATTAGTAGAATATGTAATCGACACTTTTAGCTCGGAAGAAGACGCTCAAGCTTTTCTAAAAAATTATTTAGACAACGAACACAGTTTTATATAAAAAAATGCCTTTGCTTTATAAAGGCATTTTCTTTTTCATTTCTTCAACAACAGCAAACGCTGCGGGACAAATTGCCACATTCTTTAAGGTTAAATGACTGATTTGCTGAAACTTCTTTCGGTCGGTATGCGGAAATTCCCTACAGGCTTTCGGGCGCACATCATAAATCATGCAGTAATTCTCGTGGTCTAAAAATGTACAAGGCACGCTTTGCAACACATAATCATTATCCTCATCAATCCGCAAATATTGGTCTATAAATTGCTGGGGCTTTTGGCGCAAATGTTTTGCAATACGCTCAATATCTGCCATGGTAAACAAAGGACCGGTGGTTTTACAACAATTCGCACACGACAAACAATCGGTTTTTTTAAACACATCATTGTGAATTTGCTGCATTTTATAATCTAAATCTTTGGGTGTTTTTTTCTTTAGCTTATCAAAATACTTCTTGTTTTCTGTGTGCTTATCTTTTGCTAACTTTGGCAATTGTTTTAAATAGTTTTCCATTGCAATTTTAAAATGCAAAATTACAAAAAATAAATACCGACATTTAAACTTTTAACCACGTAGAATTTCATTGCTTTTACTTAATGAGTACATAGCTTTTTAATAATTCATTATGTTTTCAACAAAAATAGAATCAGAAAATGTATGTTATTATGTGGTTGCAAAAAAAATAATTATATGTTTAAAGACCTTTTTGGCAAAGCCATGCTGGATTATGTGCAAAATAATCAGCCCGAAAATATAGTCACCGAAACCAATATCAGCGAAGCCGATGAAATGGATATTTCGTATCTTTTTCGATCATTCAATGATATGCCAAAAATCGAACAAAAAGCATTAAAGCTTTGTAAAGGAAAAGTGCTAGATGTTGGCTGTGGTGCCGGAAGCCATGCACTGTATTTGCAGGAAAAGGGATGCAATGTTTTGGCAATTGATATATCTGCAAATGCTGTGGAAACCTGTAAAATTCGAGGGGTTGAAAATGCTGTACAGATGGATATTTTACAGATGAATGAATCGGAACAATTTGATACTATTCTGCTTTTGATGAATGGAACCGGAATCTTTGGTAAATTGAAAAATATCGATCAATATCTTTCTAAATTAAAAAAATTATTAACCGATAACGGACAACTTTTAATAGACAGTTCGGATATCATTTATATGTTTGATGAAGACGAAGACGGCGGAAAATGGATTCCGATGTATGGTGATTATTATGGCGAGCTTACATTTAACATATCATACAAAGGCAAAAAAGAAGAACCTTTCAATTGGCTTTATTTAGATTTTAATACGCTGCAAAATGCTTGTATGGCACAAAACTTAAAATGTGAATTGATTTTAGAAGGATCTAATTTTGATTATTTGGCTAGAATTACAAAATAAACCATCAAGAATTTTTACTATAACTAGGAATTTCACAAATTTTCACAGATTGAAAAATCCTTTTCATCTTAAAATCTGTGGATAATAAAATTTTACAAACTTAAAGTTTCTGATCTTTAGCCAACAAAAAAGAGAAGCCCTTGCTTCTCTTTTTTTTACATCATATATTTCATAATAATACCTTGAATTTCGGCTTTAAAAGCCTCCGACCGATTGCTTAAAACAACAGCATAATTGCTTTTTACCATCATGAATTTTTTTGCCAATGGTGTTTGATAAAATTCAATCAAATTTTCCACTTCGCTTTGCGATAAGTTTTGCGAATAATAGGCAATTAAGTTCCTTTTTTGTTTGGCAATAAGCGGTTCCATGTCTTTTTTAAAACTTTCTCTATTAGTTACAGAAAGTTGTTTAGAAATTTCATCGGCAATATTGTAAAACTCTTTTACTTCACCAGAAAGTTCAACCAATTTTAATACATCGGCTTTATTAGCTTGGGCAAATGTGTTTGTAAAAACGGTTAAAAACAATACTACAACAATTTTTTTCATACCTCTTTTTTTACAGTAAAATTATCATTTTCTACGGAATATCCAAATATTTATGTGTTTGTGTAGAAATAGCCCATTTTGGATTTTTTTTTACATATTCTATAAGCGTTGGAAGCATTTCTGCCTTCTTACTCCACTCTACTTGCAAATACAGCTTGGCGTTTTTATTCACTTTTGCAGCTTGTTCTTCGGCAAAAATAAAATCGTGGTGGTTGTAAATGATGCATTTTAGCTCATTGGCAGCATCGTACACACTTTGCGTGGGCAATTTCTTTTTCTTTGGCGATAAGCAAATCCAATCCCAAAAACCCGAAAGCTCATAAGCGCCCGATGTTTCTATATTTGTTTGAATTCCCTTTTCTTTTAACTTTGATGTAAGATGATCTAAATTCCACATTAGCGGTTCGCCACCTGTGATTACAACCAAATTTCCATTTTCTTGAGCTTTCGACACAATATCGCTTACCGAAATTTTAGGATGCAGGTTTTCATCCCAGCTTTCTTTCACATCACACCAATGACAGCCCACATCGCATCCTGCCAAACGTATAAAATATGCGGCATGACCGGTATAAAAACCTTCACCTTGAATGGTGTAAAATGCTTCCATTAAAGGTAATTTTTCAACGATTTTTTCTGTTGCTGTCATTCTTTTTTTTGCAAAGATACGATAGTTATCACAAATCTTTATAAATGCGCTCTTGGAATCTATAAAACTAAACAACGCCAAGCTACAAAGTCTGGCGTTTTGCTTTTACCACAAAGTTATATAACAAAACAGCCTCAATACGTGTGTAAAGAGGCTGTTGGTTTTTATTGTTGCTCAAAGTCGGGAGACTTAGCACAGCTTTTAGATTTAATCTTTTTGTCACTATTCCCTTCGTTTTTGCATCCCGAATTGGGAAACATCAAGATGCAAGTTTATACATTAGGCAGTATTTTTATGATACAAGCCTTTCTTGTATTATGTTTCATCGCAGTTTTAAGTGGATATGTCAGCAAATTTTTAAAAAGAAAAACCTACATTCAAGCATACATGAATTATTTTCAGATTGCTGTTTGTATTGCATTAATTGTATTTATGTGGATGAAGTAGAAACTCTCCTAAAATTTTTTAAAAAAAATTAATTTAATTCCTTAAATTTGATTGACTTAATTAAAAAAGCGCTTTGAAACAAAGAAAGTTATTAAGCCAAAGGCATCCTATTTTATATTTTTTGGCAGTTTGGACTAGACGTTTAAAACGCAAAGCTGAATGGTTTTGTAGCGGTAATACCTATTCTAAATTAAAACCTATTGATTCCTCTTTTCAAAGAGTAAAAAAACATCAATCGGTATTGTTGCGAAAGCTGGGTGACGGAAATCAAGAGCTTCAAATAAACAAAGTTACTAATTTAAGAATTGCTCTAAAACAATTAAATGGTGTGGTGATTAAGCCCGGAGAAACGTTCTCTTTTTGCAAATTGGTGGGCTTACCAACAAAAAAAAAAGGCTATTTATTGGGTATGGAACTTTCTTTCGGAAAGGCGAGAGCAGGAATTGGCGGCGGTATTTGTCAAATAGCAAATATGATTCATTGGTTGGCAATGCACAGTCCGTTAACAGTTACAGAGCGTTCTAATCATTCGTTTGACCCCTTTCCCGATGAAGGAAGGGTTTTGCCCTTTGGAAGTGGTGCCGCAATTTTCTATAATTATGTTGACTTACAAATAAAAAACAATACTGATAATACATTTCAATTAAATCTTTGGCTTACAAGCACGCATTTGGAAGGTGAACTAAAAGCTAAAAATCCTTTGGGTGTATCGTATCATATATTTGAAAAAAATCATCAGTTCTTAAAAAAAGAAAGTCTTTTTTTTCGTCAAAATGAAATTTGGAGAAAGGTAATTGATAAAAAAACAGGAAATTGTTTGAAAAATGAACTTCTCAAGAAAAATTATGCCCGAGTGACTTATCAACCTGAAAATTATATCGACACTAACTTAAAAAACAGCTAAAATGAACAAAATTTATTTCCTATTTATAATTGTTGCTCTTTTTTGTAGTTGTTCAAAAACTACGCAACCAAACGACCCAATTCCAGCACATGAAACCATCGAAATTCAGTCTAAAAGTGTAAACGAGAAAAGAATAATTAATGTTTGGACACCCGAAGGTTACAGTCAATCCAAAGACAGTTTACCAGTAATGTATATGGCAGATGGTGGCATAAAAGAAGATTTTCCGCATATTGTCAACACTTTTGCAAAACTCATCCAATCTAAAAAAATACCGCCTATGATTTTAGTTGGAATTGAAAATACGGAGCGCCGAAGAGATTTATCTGGTGTTACTGAAGTTGAAAAAGACAAAGAAGTGGCTCCGGTGGTGGGTGGTTCGGAAAAATTCCGAGCTTTTATTAGTGATGAATTATTTCCCGAGATTGAAAAAAAATACCGCACATCGGGCAAAAAAGGTATTTTGGGAGAATCGTTATCAGGGCTTTTTGTAATGGAAACTTTTTTTCTAGAACCAGAACTATTTGATTATTACATTGCATTTGATCCATCTTTATGGTGGAACGACCACTATTTGGTAAAAACGGCGAAAGAACATCTAACGAAAATCCCAGCTGATAGCGAGAAAAAACTGTGGTTTGCAGGCTCTAGCGCTACTGATATTTCACCCTATACCAATGAATTAGCTGAGATTCTAAAAACGGAAAATCGAACTAATTTAAAATGGAACTATGCAGACGAACCTAAAGAAAAACACACCACTATTTTTAGAGCTACAAAGGAAAAAGCCTTAATTTGGACTTTGGGCAACGAATAATCGAAGTAGAATAATTTAGAATAGAACGATGATAAAAGAAGAATATCAAAAAAAATACACCGAAGAAGATGCTGTGGGATGGTTGCAAATAGATGAGCAATTAGAAAAGCTTTATCCCCAACAAGAACCTAAGCATTATGGACCATTGTGCGGCATTCACTTTATGGTAGGCGGCACCGATCCTATCGATGGGGCAAGTATATACAATACCAACAAACAAACTCCTCACAAACATTTGGTGAGCTACGGAATGTCGGAGCTTTATTATAACGAAGAAGCTTTAAACGGAGAATTCAGCAAATGGGGATTTGAGTTTACTTTTAGACTAAAACCTTTTGAAGGTGATATAGATGAACCTACTTGGGTGATTGGTTTGATGAACAACTTGGCGCGTTATGTTTTTCAATCGGGTAATTGGTTTGAAGAAAATCAATATATACCCACAAATGGCCCTATTAGAGCAAATACCGAAACCGAAATTGTGGGTTTGGTTTTTACCTTAGACCCCGAATTGGGAAAAATCAACACTCCGCATGGCGAAGTTTCGTTTTTACAAATCGTAGGAACTACCAAAAAAGAATTAGAGCATTTAAAAGCGCATTCCGCACGAAGCGAGGTTGAAAAATTAATCAACAAATTAAAAGAAGATAATCCGTTATTAATCACAGATTTAAACAGAAAATAAACTTAAAATAAAGCGTTTAATAAACGCTTTATTTTAATATTTGCTGGGTATGTTCTTTTGTTTTTACTTTATAAATAATATCTTCCACAATGCCCTTCTCATCTATAATAAAAGTAGTTCTGTGAATGCCGTCGAACTCTTTACCCATAAACTTTTTCGGTCCCCAAACGCCATAAGCATTGATAATCTCTTTATCTTCATCGGCCAATAGCGGATATTGCAGCTTATTTTTTGTAGCGAAATTTAACTGTCGTTTTTGCGAATCGGCACTCACGCCAATCACTTGATAATTTTGAGCAATAAAACGGTCTATATTGTTTTGTAAATCACACGCTTCGGCTGTGCAACCAGGAGTTGAAGCTTTTGGATAAAAAAACAAAACTATTTTTTTTCCTTTGAAATCATTTAATGTTACGATGGATCCGTTTTGATCGACACCTGAAAAGTCAGGAGCCTTGTCGCCTATTTTTATTGTATTCATTATTTTTTTTTTGTTTATTTGTTAAATCTAATAAATTCCTTACAAACATGAAAATATTTACACTAGTTACCTTATTATTTTCTTTAAACAGCATTGCACAAGTTTCAAATGCTACAAGAAATGTAGATTATAAAGCCATTGAAAAAGAAATCACCAACAAAAAAAGTCCGTATTTTTTTGAGCATTTGAAAGAGCGTTTTATCGCTTTAGATACCACTTTAACAATAGATGATTTTCATCACTTATATTACGGAAGTACTATACAAAACGATTACAATGTCAACAGAAGACATACTATTGATGAAAAAATTAGTGGCTATTATAATTCAGAAAATATCTCAACTGAACAATGGAAAGAGATTGCCAAGTATAATGAAAAAGTTTTAAAGAACGATTTATTTATAGATTTAAACGTTTTTGATGCGTTAATAGCTGCTTATCATTACACCGGAGATTCGGAAAAAAATATAAAGCTATCCAATTTATTTGATAAATTATTAGGTGCAATGCTTGAAACTGGCAACGGTTTTTCACAAGCTACTGCAATGGATGTTATTTCCACTTCGCATGAATATTATATGATGAATATTTTAGAATTCCCGGTCAGTGGTCAGCAATTATTAAGAGATGATGAGGGCAGATCGTATGATCTTTTAACCATAAAACATACAAATACAGCCTCTAATGCAGATGAAAATATTGATGAAGAATCGACGGAAGAAAAAATAGCCGAAAACGGAAAATTAAAAGGTTTGTATTTTGATGTTACGCGTTTGTTTGAATTATATGCAAAAATGTTCAATTAGTTTACCCCTATGACCAAAAAAGAAAAAGTTGCTTTTGTTATTGATACATTAGAAAAGTTGTATCCAGAAGTTCCTATTCCGTTAGATCATAAAGATCCATATACTTTATTGGTTGCAGTTTTGTTATCAGCCCAATGCACCGATGTTCGCGTGAACCAAATTACCCCAAAATTATTTGCTGTAGCCGATAATCCCTACGATATGGTAAAACTTTCGGTGGAAGAAATTGCCGACATTATCCGTCCGTGTGGCTTGTCTCCCATGAAATCGAAAGGTATTTATGGTTTAAGTAAAATTTTAATTGATCAACACAATGGCGAAGTTCCGGCAGATATCAACGCCTTAGAATTATTGCCTGCTGTTGGGCATAAAACAGCTTCGGTAGTCATGTCGCAAGCTTTTAATGTGCCTGCTTTTCCTGTTGATACGCATATTCACCGCTTAATGTATCGTTGGAATTTAAGTTCTGGTAAAAATGTAGTGCAAACCGAAATTGATGCTAAAAAAATTTTTCCAATAGATACTTGGAATAAACTGCATTTACAAATGATTTGGTACGGTCGCGAATATTCGCCAGCACGCGGTTGGAAATTGGAAAAAGACCTTATTACTCAAAAAATTGGCAAAAAATCGGTCATTAACGAGCTTCTTAAAATCTATAAACAATAAAGAAAGGAACTTTTTACAGTTCCTTTCTTCAGTTTTGAAAAGTTATGAAATGAAATGATCCTTTTTTTACCGCTTTTGTACTTTTTGAATAGTTTAAAATAAAGTCAATAGTACTGGTTTTAGGCAAAAGTTTAGGTTTTTGTTTACTGTTGGTTTTGTAATTTTTTATCATAGAAAAGGTTTATTTTTTATGATATAACGCCACAGTAGATTTATTATTGTTTAATCGTTTAAAATTATTTGTTTGTTGGTTATCATTTTTCGCAGATTAATAATGGCATAACGCATTCTGCCCAAAGCAGTGTTGATGCTTATATCATTTAATTCGGCAATTTCTTTAAAAGTTAAATCATCGTATAAACGCAAACGAATAATTTCCTGCTGATCTTCTGGCAGTTTCAAAACCAACAAGTGCAAGTCATCTTCAATTTGCCCTGCAATCATCTGTGCTTCGATATTCATTTGATTGTCAATCATTTTTCCAAAGATGGAATATTCTTCTTGATCGCGCTGCATTTTCACCTTAGATTGTTTTCTAAAATGATCTATAATCAAGTTGTGCGCAATTCGCATTACCCAAGGTAAAAATTTTCCTTCTTCGTTATAATTTTCTTTTTTTATGGTATTAATCACTTTAATAAAGGTTTCCTGAAAAATATCATCTGATAAATCTCGGTCTTTTACTTTTGAAAAAATAAAACTATATATGCGTGATTTGTGACGCTCTATTAATTGCGCCAAAGCCATTTCATTTCCAGAAGCGTATTGTTGAACTAATACTGCATCTGACAAAATTTCTTTTGCCATCTTAACTTATGTTTTAGGTTTTTACTATAAGTATAGATATGTAATAGGCTTGTTTATTTAAAGTTATAAGAACAAATATATAAAAAAATAATTCTTAAAAAAAACTTAAAGAAAAAATCTTTCATTCAAATATGATTTTTTTGTGAATTCGCAAGGTATAATCTTCGTTTAATAATTCGTAAATTTGTAGTTATTTTATGTACAAGCAATGAAAAAAACTGATTTTTCAAAAATCGACCCAAAACAAAATATCATTATCAAAGGTGCACATTTGCACAATTTAAAACAAATCGATGTTGTAATTCCGCGAAACAAAATGGTGGTAGTTACAGGATTGTCTGGCTCTGGCAAGTCCAGCTTGGCATTTGACACCCTCTATGCAGAAGGGCAACGTCGCTATGTGGAAAGCTTATCTTCGTATGCACGCCAATTTTTAGGCAGAATTAATAAACCAAAAGTGGAATATATTAAAGGTATTGCACCTGCGGTTGCGATTGAACAAAAAGTGAATACCACCAATGCGCGTTCTACCGTGGGTACATCAACCGAAATTTATGATTATTTAAAGCTTTTATATGCCCGAATTGGCACCACTTTTTCTCCAATATCTGGCAATGAAGTAAAAAAACATACCGTAACCGATGTGATTGATGCTGTAAAAAATTTTAATGAAGAATCGAAATGGTTGTTACTTGCTCCTGTATATGAAATAAAAGAACGTACCTTAATTGATCAATTAAAAATTGCATTGCAGCAAGGTTTTGCCCGATTATTTTATAAAAAAGAAACCCGAAGAATTGATGAATTTGTTGAAGAATTTGCATCAAAAAAGATAAAATCAGAAGATCTGCAGCTGATTATTGATCGTTTGGTGGTTCGGCATGATGAAGATTTCTACAATCGATTGTCTGATGCAGTAGATACAGCTTTTTTTGAAGGCAAAGGCGTATTGTATCTTCATGAATTGGAAACCGGCAAACAGCTGGAGTTTAACAATAAATTTGAATTAGACGGCATTACCTTTTTAGAGCCCAATATCCACTTGTTTAGCTTTAACAACCCTTATGGAGCGTGCCCTAAATGCGATGGTTTTGGAACCACAATTGGTATCGATGAAGATTTGGTTATTCCAAATACGGCTTTATCGGTTTATGAAAACGCCATTTATCCGTGGCGAGGCGAAAGCATGTCATGGTACCGAGATCAATTGGTAAACAATTCCCATAAATTCGATTTCCCAATCCACAAACCTTTTTATGAATTAACCGATAGCCAAAAGCAATTAATTTGGGAAGGAAATTCATATTTTACCGGATTGAACTATTTTTTTAAAGATTTAGAAGAAAACAATTACAAAATACAAAATCGGGTGTTATTGTCGCGCTATCGGGGGAAAACCAAATGCAATCTTTGCCATGGAAAACGATTGCGTGCAGAAGCCAACTATGTAAAAGTGGGTGGTAAAACCATTTCTGATTTGGTTGATTTACCAATCAACGAGTTGCGTGATTTCTTTAAATCGTTAAAATTAAACGAATTTGAAAATAAAGTTGCCAAAAGATTGTTGTTGGAAATCAACAACCGTTTGCAATTTTTAAGCGATGTTGGTTTGGATTATTTAACCATCAACCGCAGGTCTGCTACGCTTTCGGGTGGTGAGTCGCAACGTATCAATCTGGCAACATCATTAGGTAGTAGTTTGGTGGGATCGATGTATATTTTAGACGAACCAAGTATCGGGCTGCATTCGCGTGATTCAGAAAAATTGATAGAGGTGTTGAAAAACCTTCGGAATTTAGGAAACACTGTAATCATCGTGGAGCACGACGAAGATGTGATGAAAGCTGCCGATGAAATCATAGATATTGGTCCCGAAGCCGGAGTTTTAGGCGGAAAATTGATGGCACAGGGAACTTTTAAAGAGATTTTACAAGCCGATACATTAACAGCAAAATATTTAAACGGCGATTTAGAGATTAAAGTTCCTAAAAAACGTCGTACCGTTAAAAACTTTATCGAAGTAAAAGGGGCGCGAGAAAACAATTTAAAAAACATTGATGTGGTGTTTCCATTAGATTGTTTAACCATGGTGAGTGGGGTTTCGGGTAGCGGAAAGTCTACTCTTGTAAAAAAAATATTATATCCTGCATTAGAAAAGCACTTAATAGGTACCAGCGAAAAACCTGGGCAATTCAATGAAATTACAGGCTCTTTTTCGCACATTAAACACATTGAATATGTAGATCAAAACCCAATAGGAAAAAGTTCTCGTTCAAACCCTATCTCATACATCAAAGCATACGATGATATTCGCGATTTGTTTGCCAAACAAAAACTTTCAAAAATGCGAAATTACCAACCCAAACATTTCTCTTTTAATGTGGAAGGAGGACGATGCGAAGTTTGTAAAGGCGATGGAGTGGTTACCATTGAAATGCAATTTATGGCAGATGTGCATTTAGAATGCGAAGCATGTAAAGGAAAACGCTTTAAAAAAGAAGTTTTAGAAGTACAATTTGAAGGTAAAAGTATTTTTGACGTTCTAAATTTAACCGTTGATGAAGCAGTGGCATTCTTCACAAACCATAATCAAGATAAAATTGTACAGAAAATTCAGCCATTGCAAGATGTTGGTTTGGGATATGTAGCATTGGGGCAATCCTCTTCTACCCTATCGGGCGGGGAAGCACAACGCGTAAAACTAGCTACATTTTTGGGCAAAGGAGCCGTAAAAGAGCGTGCTTTGTTTATTTTTGACGAACCTACTACCGGTTTGCATTTCCATGATATTCAGAAATTACTGCAATCATTTCAGGCACTCATTGAAAAAGGACATTCTATTATTGTGATTGAACACAATTTAGACATGATAAAATGTGCCGACTATGTAATTGATATAGGTCCGGAAGGTGGTAAAAACGGCGGAACAGTTGTAGCAACCGGTACACCAGAAGAAATTGTAAAAAACAAAAAATCAATTACAGGAAGCTATCTAAAAGAAAAGTTGAAGTAGTTGTATCAAAGCGTTTCCACTTATAGTAGTAGAAACGCTTTGCTTTTATAGTGTAATTGCTATCGATGAACTCACAAATATTTATGAATGAAAAAAATTCCATTTATTGACCTAAAATTGATATTACCCATTGGATAAAAACGATTACTGTATCAGTATTACTTCCAAAGCAATCGGGCTTTTTCTAAATCTTCTTTCGTATCAATACCAATACCGGTATGGTTTGTAAGCACCATTTGTATGGTTCTCCCATATTCTAAATAGCGAAGTTGTTCCAACTTTTCTGTTGCTTCTAAACCTTTCATTTGCCAGGTAGTAAAATCTAATAACGCATTTTTTCGATAGGCATAAACACCAATATGTTGGTAATAAGGCGCATAAGTTTTTCCATCTCGTGGAAATGGAATGGTTGCTCTCGAAAAATACAAAGCTTTCAAGTTTTGATCTACTACCACTTTTACATTGTTTGTATTATTGATTGTCTCTAAATCATCAATCTCGAACATCAACGATGCCAAATCTATTTTTTGTTCAAGATCATTTTTAAAAATAGCAATTAAATTTTCTAAATTTTCTTTACTGACAAAAGGTTCATCGCCTTGAACGTTTACTACGATATCACAATCGATATTCTTTACCACTTCGGCAATACGGTCGCTACCGCTTTCATGCGAATCACTGCTCATTACTACATTTACATGGTGCTGTTTTAATGAATTGAAAATAATCTCATGGTCGGTTGCTACTAAAACCTCATCAAAAAGTTGTGTGGCAACTGTTGCTAAATAGGTCTGCACTACCACTGGTTTTCCACCTAAATCTTGAACCAATTTAGCAGGAAAGCGTGTAGATGCATATCGTGCCGGTATAACGGCTATTATTTTTAAATTATTCATTTTATACTTTTTAAACAAATAGAATTATACATAACGAAGTTTCAATTTTGAGATGACATAGTTCGTTATATGAACCTGTACCGAAAAATCTACCCTTCAAAAAAATCATCGCTAAAACCGATTAAATATACTTTTTCTTTGGCACGTGTAAGTGCGGTATATAACCAGCGCATATAATCTTTATTAATGCCGTTTGGCAAATATGGTTGTTCTATAAAAACAGTGTCCCATTGTCCGCCTTGCGATTTGTGACAAGTTACTGCATACGCAAATTTAATTTGCAAGGCATTAAAATATTCATTGTTTTTCACCTTTTGCATTCTCCGAAAAGCAGTGGTTTCTTCTTGATAATCTAGCATCACTTCCTGATACAATCGGTTCGATTCTTCATAGGTTAAACTTGCCGATTCGGAATGCAAGGTATCTAACAAAACAATGGTATCAAACGGCGGCATATCGGGATAATCAATCATGCGGACTTTTACCGATGCAAACCTGAAACCATATAAATCGTGGTGTTTATAGATTTGTAAAATTTCCAAAATGTCGCCATTTGCTATAAAATCGGTGGTTTTGGAATCTTTCAACCAAAAGTAATTATTTTTTACCACCATGATGTAATCACCGGCACTCATTTCGCTTTCGTTGTCTAAAATTCGGGTTCTAATTTGCTGGTTGTATTGGTTAGCGCGTTTATTTGATCGCACAATAAAAATGGTTTCTTCGGTTCCTTTTTTAGAATAGGCATCGTGAATGGCATCAAGTGTTTCATAACCATCTTGCAAGCGAATGATATCTTTGAAAGGCTTTACATCGAATTCAAAAAAATCGTAAAATTCTTGCTGTAACTGTTCGCGAAGCTCGGTGGCGTTGTATAAAATCCCGGAATCTTCTTCCTGACGCATCACTTCGGTCAATTCAATAAAATCGACTTTCATTTGGTAATTCAATGCCAATTTATCTTCGTTTAACGCCGGGCTTTCGTCCATTCCAACAGGTGGTAACTGTGCTGTATCGCCCACAATAATGAGTTTGCAATTTTGACCAGAATACACATAATACATTAAATCGTCTAACAACGAACCGTGGGTGTACATGGTGGCATCGGTCACATTATCGGAAATCATCGACGATTCATCCACAATAAAAATGGTGTTTTTGTGTTTGTTTGCTTGCATGGTAAATGCCACACCCGAATTTTTATCTTTTTTGGGATAATAAATTTTTTTGTGAATGGTATATGCAGGTTGCTTGGCGTAATTTGATATTACTTTGGCAGCTCTACCCGTTGGTGCCAGCATTACATATTTTTTATTTACAAATGGTAATTGATGCACCAAATTAGACAGCAATGTGGTTTTTCCGGTACCGGCATATCCTTTTAAAACAAAAATTTCATCGGGGTTATCACTTAAAACAAACTGTGAAATCTTTTTTAAAAAGGCATCTTGCTTTAAGGTTAATTCAAACGGAAAAGTGTTTTTTAATTGTTGATAAAATTGCGTAATGGTCATTATTTGTAATCGGGTTTTCACAAAGATACTATTAATCAACAAAAAAATTGTACTTTTGATTCTTATACATTTTATGATTATGTTGAACGAATCGTTTCAAAAATTATACATACAAGTATCGTTTCAAAATTTTAGTTATTGCGTTAAAAATCAAGTAAACAATCAGGTTTCGCATATAAAGTCGTTTGCTTTAGATCCATATAAGACTATTGAACAGCAATTAGATGTTTTTTTTGATAAGGAAGAAGCTTTGCAAAGTGGTTTTCAAGACGTGGTGGTTTTGCACGATAATAATTTAAACACATTTGTACCTACGGCTTTGTTTGATGAAACTTCGCTGGGAAGCTATTTGCAATACAATACCAAGGTTTTTCCGACAGATTATTTTGATTACGACAACTTGCCACAAGCCGAAATGAACAATATTTATGTGCCTTATGTGGCATTTAACAATTATTTTTTAGATGTTTTTGGCAGTTTTACATTTCAGCACATAAACACCTCTTTGGTGCAGCATTTTTTGGCAAAATCTGCAAACGATGCGGTTGCCAATCTTTTTGTACACGTGGGCGCTACCCATTTTGAATTGGTACTCACAAAACAAAAAAAATTACTTTTTTTTAATAGCTACGAGTTTCAAACCAAAGAAGATTTTATTTACTATCTATTATTTGTTTTTGAACAACTGCAACTAAATCCAGAAACTCAAGCCGTTACATTTTATGGCAATATAAGCACCGGAAGCGATTTATACCAGATTGCTTATCGTTTTATACGCCATGTTTCAGTGGCCGATATGCAAACGCTTGCCCAAACACTTTCTGTGACATACCAAGAACTTAAACAACATTATATTTTATTGCACGCATGAGAATAGTTTCCGGAAAATTTAAAGGCCGACGCATCACAGCTCCAAAAAACCTACCTGTTCGCCCTACAACCGATTTAAGTAAAGAAGCATTGTTTAACATATTGAACCATCAATTTTCGTTTCGTGAGCTAAGAGTGCTTGATTTATTTGCCGGAACCGGTAACATCAGTTATGAATTTGCCTCGCGGGGTGCCGAACCGATTACTTGTGTTGATACCGATTTTGGTTGTATAAATTTTATAAAGAAAACAGCTGCACAGTTTGAGATGGATATCACCACGATAAAAAGTGATGTGTATAAGTTTTTAGAACGAAGCAAAGTAACATACGATATTATTTTTGCCGATCCACCTTATGATTTTTCGCAAGAACAATTTGATAAAATCTACCAATTGATCTTTGAAAATGAATTGCTCGAAGCCGATGGTTTATTGATTATTGAACACTCTACGCAAACAAAGATGGAGCATTTGGAGCGTTTTAGTAACAGCAGAAAATATGGCGGTTCTATTTTTTCGTTTTTTGAATATGAACAAGAAGAAATAGATGACGATGAAGAGAATTTTGATGAAGAGGATTGATTTTTTTTGTTCTCCCAACCAATCCCCTAAAAAGCCCCACTAGCAATTCAATTCTTTATTATAACATATTTATGTTACCAACTTTAAGTTAAAAGCGTATCTTTATAGATAGCTAACCAATCTCACCTTTTAACTATGGAAACAATTATCGGAACAATAGCAGGGATTTTGACATCTATGTCCATGCTTCCACAACTCATTAAAGTTTTAAAAGAAAAAGAAGTGGAGAACATTTCCCACGGAACCATCATTGTTTTAATTTGTGGAGTTGCACTTTGGGTGGTTTATGGAATTTTGAAAAATGAATGGCCCATTATTCTCTCTAACGGGTTTTCGGTCTTAGTAAATGTCACACTGCTTGTTTATTATCATCTTTACAAAAAAAAATAACTGTATTATTCATCTGTAAGCATTCTAAAAATCAAAAAGTTGGCTTTAGCAATTAACATCTATACGCTATTAAATAACATAAATATGCTATAAAAAACCATTTTTTATATATTTTATGGCTATCTTTAATTATATAAAAATTGAAGCTATGAAAAAGTATTTTTTATTTGGTAGTATCGGCTTTATGTGCTTGTTACTTACCAGTTGCGAAGCCGTAGAAACCATTTTTAAAGCTGGAATGTGGTGGGCTTTCTTTCTTGTTTTTCTTGTAATTGGAATCATTCTTTGGATTTTTTCTAAAATGAGAGGACGAAAATAACAATCATCTGCAAGTTTCTTTTAAAAATAAGCTTGCAGATTCCCTTAAAATAAAGTAGCTTTAAGTATATTAAAGCACACTAAAAAACACGCATATTACTTTAATACAAACGAAATGTTTTTCTTATGCGTTTACTAAATTTTACCGAAAATGGCTTCTATTGCATACCCGGAAATTTCTATATTGATCCATGGAAACCCGTTGATTATGCACTAATAACGCACGCGCATGCCGATCATGCCCGTTGGGGAATGAAACGCTATTTGTGTCATCATTTTACAGTACCTATCCTTCACAGCCGAATTGGCAAAGATATTCAGGTACAAGGTATTGCTTACAATGAGTCGCTAATTATAAACGGGGTAAAGGTTTCTTTTCACCCCGCAGGTCACATTATTGGTTCGGCTCAAATCCGAATGGAATATAAGGGAAAAATAGCTGTAGTTTCGGGTGATTACAAGTTACAAAATGATGGATTGTCAACCCCTTTTGAACCAGTTAAATGCCACGAATTTGTAACAGAAAGCACTTTTGGTTTGCCTATTTACAAATGGTCGTCTGTGGAACAATTGAATCAATTGATGCTCGATTGGGTCATTGCCAACCAAAAAAACGGTAAAACTTCTGTCTTTGTGGGATATTCTCTTGGAAAAGCGCAACGCATCCTGAAAGCTTTAAGCGGTGTTGGCCCCATATTCACTCACTATTCCATTGCAAAATTGAATGAAGCTTATAAAAGTGTGGGTGTTGACCTTCCCGATTATCAAATTGTTGACTTTCGTGAATCGGTGCAACATGTGAACCAAGCAGTTGTAATTGTGCCCCCTGCCTTAGTTGAAAGTACCGCTTTAAAGAAAATTCCTAACATGGCTTATGCCGTTTGTTCGGGTTGGATGCAAGTGCGCGGTGCAAGAAGATGGCGAAGTGCCGATGCGGGATTTGCCGTAAGTGACCATGCCGATTGGGACGGACTTTTAACTGCTGTGAAAGCTACAGAAGCCGAAAAAGTTTATGTTACCCACGGACAAACTGCTGCTTTTGCTAAATATCTTAATGAAAACGGGATGCATGCGGTAGAACTGCACACTGCTTTTGGAAATGAAGAAGAGGACGAACAAACACCGGAAAGCGTATGAAAGAATTTGCCCAGCTTATCCATACTTTAGACAGCACCAATAAAAATTTGCAAAAAATAGCAGCTATTGAATTGTTTATTAAAACAGCTTCAAATGAGGATAAACTATGGTTTTTGTCCCTTTTCACAGGCAAGCGCCCAAAAAGAAGCGTTACCACCAAGTTGCTTAAACAATGGATTTTAGAAGAAACAAAATTGCCAGAGTGGCTTTTTGCAGAAAGTTATGCAGCTGTGGGCGATTTAGGCGAAACCATTGCCCTTTTGCTACCCAACTATGAAACCCGATCCGAAAAATCGCTCAGCCAATATATGGATGAAATCACAGCTTTGAAAGATGCCACCGAAGACGAGAAACGAGCGTATGTGGTATCTAATTGGCATGCAATGAGCAGTACCGAACGATTTATTTTTAATAAACTACTGGGCGGAAGTTTTAGAATTGGTGTTTCCTCTAAAACCGTTATAAATGCTTTGGCAAAATATTTCGATAAGGAACCAGCGGCGGTAACTCACAGTATTATGGGAGAATGGAGGCGTGAAGATGTTGATTTTGAAGGATTAATCACCGGTGCATACACGCAAGTTAATAAAAGCAAACCCTATCCTTTTTGTTTGGCTTATGCGCTAGACAAAGACTTAAAGTCGCTCGGCAATATTTCCGATTGGCAAATTGAATATAAATGGGACGGCATTCGGGCACAAGTGATTAAAAGAGATGGTTCGTTTTTTATTTGGTCGCGTGGCGAGGAACTAATCACCAACCAATTTCCTGAAATCGAAGCAGCTTTTGCCAATTTTCCATATGATTTTGTGATTGATGGCGAACTTTTAGTGGTTAAAAATCAAGAAGTTTATAATTTCAGTGAACTTCAAAAAAGGCTCAACCGTAAAAAGCTTCCTAAAAAAATGCTTGATGAACTACCTGTTTCGTTATACATTTATGATGTGTTGGAATGGCAAAACCAAGATCTTCGAACAGAGGCATTAGCAAACAGAAGAGCTGTTTTAGAAAGATATTTCAACACACCAAATCAAGAATCTATCCATTTGTCGCCTGTTATCAATGAAAAAAGTTGGGATCAATTAGCGGCAATTCGCAACAATGCAAGAGCCATAAATAGTGAAGGATTAATGCTAAAAAACCTGCACTCGCCTTATCACACGGGCAGAAAACGCGGGGATTGGTGGAAATGGAAAACAGATCCATTAACCATTGATGCGGTGCTTATTTATGCACAAAAAGGAAGCGGACGAAGAAGCGGTTATTATACCGATTACACATTTGCTGTGAAAAACGGCAACGAATTGGTCACCATTGCCAAAGCATATTCAGGGCTTACCGATAAAGAAATTCAAGAAGTGAGTAAATTTGTAAACCAAAATGCCATTGAAAAGTTTGGTCCTGTGCGCACTGTAAAACCTGAATTGGTTTTTGAAATTGCTTTTGAAGGCATTGGTTTTAGCAGTCGGCACAAATCGGGAGTTGCTTTGCGGTTTCCCAGAATTTTACGTTGGCGCAAAGATAAAAACGCTACTCAAATTGATGACTTAGAAGATGTTAAAAGGCTAATTACCTAATATGAAAAACGTAAATACCACCGAAGGTTACCAAATTATTACCGATTGGATGCACCGCAACCAACAAACACCTTTTGAGTTTCAAGAACGCACTTGGAATTACTACCACAAAGGATACAGCGGTTTGGTAATTGCCCCCACAGGTTTTGGTAAAACATTTTCGGTGTTTTTGGCTGCTGCTATAGATTTTATGAATCGATATGATGAAACGAAAACCGGTTTAAAACTCATTTGGGTAACTCCCATCCGCTCATTGGCAAAAGATTTAGCAAGAGCTATGCAACATGCCGCTGATGAAATTGGCCTTGATTGGCAGGTTGAAGTGCGCAATGGCGACACCGATCCCAAACAAAAAGCAAAACAAATCAAGCAAATGCCCGATGTGCTCATTGTGACCCCCGAAAGTTTGCATTTGCTTTTAGCGCAAAAAAGCCGCGATCAATTTTTCAAAAATCTAGCTTGCATTGCTGTTGATGAATGGCACGAATTGCTGGGAAACAAGCGCGGCGTTATGGTTGAACTTGCTATTGCATATCTTAGAAGTACACTTCCCGCATTAAAAATTTGGGGAATTACAGCCACTATTGGCAATATAGATCAGGCAATGGATGTATTGTTGCCTAATTTTCCCAAAAAAATAAAAATTATTTCGAAAGAAAAAAAGCAGATAAAAATAGTGCCTGTTTATCCAGATCATGTGGACGTTTTGCCATGGGCTGGTCATCTTGGTAGTAAACTAACCAACAAAGTGGTACAACTTGTTTTAAAAAGTAAATCCACCCTTATTTTTACCAATACCCGCAGTCAAAGTGAGCTTTGGTATCAATTGTTATTGGATGCGCACCCCGATTTTGCTGGTCAAATTGCGCTTCATCATGGTTCTATAGATCATCATCTTCGTAAATGGATTGAAGAATCGCTGAGCAACGGGCAATTAAAAGCAGTTGTTTGCACCTCATCACTCGATTTAGGGGTTGATTTTAAACCTGTTGACACCGTGGTTCAAATAGGATCCAGCAAAGGTATTGCCCGGTTTCTTCAAAGAGCAGGCAGAAGTGGTCATTCTCCTTTTGAAACATCCACCATTTACTTTGTTCCTACCCATTCTTTGGAACTGCTTGAAGTTGCTGCTCTCAAAGATGCTTTTAAAAATAAAATCATCGAGAAACGAGAACCTTTGGTTTTAACATACGATGTGCTGATTCAGTTTTTAGTAACCTTGGCTTTGGGTGGCGGTTTTTACCCCGAAGAAACATTTCCAATCATTAAAAACACCCACGCTTTTCATTTTATCTCTGAAGAAGATTGGTTGTGGTGCTTGGCTTTTATCACCAAAGGCGGTAAATTGGGCGAACATTACGAAGAATTTCACAGGGTGTCGGTTGCCGATGACGGGAAATATGTGATTACTAAAAGAAGAATTGGCATGCTGCACCGCCTAAATATTGGTGTGATTGTAAGCGATGCCATGCTTCGAGTAAAATATGTTTCGGGCGGATATATCGGAATGGTAGAAGAATATTTTCTCACTAAATTAAAAGTTGGAGATAAATTTATATTAGCTGGAAGGGTTTTGGAATATGTTCGCATGAAAGAACTTACGGTTTTTGTACGCAACGCATCAGGAAAAGCCATCACGCCCAGTTGGTTGGGAGGCAGATTGCCTTTAAGTGCCGATTTAGGATCATTTTTGCGAAAAAAAATAGCCGAAGCAGCAAAAAGCGAATCAAAAGCGAAAGAAGTTGCTTTTTTAGGTCCTTTGTTGCAGTATCAAAAAAACTATTCCACCTTGCCCACTGATAAAGAATTTCTAGTAGAAAGCATTCATACACGAGAGGGGTATCATTTGTTTATGTATCCTTTAGAAGGAAGATTTGTGCACGAAGTGATGGCTACTGTAATTGCTTATCGTATAAGTAAACGTTTCCCGATTAGTTTTTCCATTGCAATGAACGATTTTGGTTTTGAGTTGTTTTCAGACCAACCCATTCCTATTAATGAAGAATTATTGCAAGAACTTTTAAGCAGTAACGGATTGATGGATGATGTGGTTGGAAGCATCAATGCAGCTGAAATGGCGCTGCACAAGTTCAGAGACATTGCCGTGATTGCAGGTTTGGTGATACAAACTTTTCCGGGTGCTCAACGAAACAACAAATCGCTTCAGGCATCGTCGGGAATTATTTTTAAAGTTTTAGAAGAAAACGAGCCTACTCATTTATTGGTAAAGCAAGCATACACCGAGGTTTTCAATCAACAATTAGAAGAAGTACGGTTGCAAAAAACCTTTCAAAGAATTGCTGAAAGCACCGTGTTATTACAATTTTCAGACCGATACACACCATTAAGTTTTCCGATTAAAGCAGATAGTTTAAGGCAATCGCTATCAAGTGAAGATTTAGCAACCCGTCTGGAACGAATGATTGAACGAAATTTAAAGAAAAAAAAGAAATGAAAATTATCGAAAAATTGTTGCATTTTGGCGGGCAAGAATTTCTATTAAACAATCAGCGAAGCATGTTTTGGCCTGCTTTACAAACATTGATTTTTTCGGATTTGCATTCTGGTAAAAGTGCCTACTTTCGGAAAAATGGCATTGCAATGCCTTCTTATTTGCACACACTTGATTTGCAACGATTAAAAAATTTAATTTTGCATTATCAACCAAAAAACATCCTTATTGTTGGCGATTTAATCCACGCAGGAAACAACAAAGAAGTAACTGATTTAAAACAACTTATCGCAGAACATGATGCCATTAATTTTCAACTAGTGAAGGGAAACCACGACCGTTTGCCCGATTCGTTCATAAAAAGTTTAGGTTTTAAAAATATTTACCAGCATTTGGAAATTTGCGGTATTTTGGTGGTTCATGAACCTATAGAAAATCAAAAGCTACCAGCTATATCGGGACACTTACATCCGGGAGTTCAAATTCCGTTGTTAAAAAATAAAAGCAAACGATTGCCTTGTTTTATGGTTCAAAAAAATCAGTTGATTTTACCTGCATTTAGCGGATTTACCGGAATGGCCGTGCAAAAAACAAAAGGCGCTACTACTTTCTATGGGTTTTATGAATCAGTTTTTTTTGTTGTTCAAGAAGATTGAATTTGCCTTTGTTTTACTCCAACAATTTTAGCAACTTATTTCTTTAATTGCTCTTTAAAAACCTTTTTGAATTTTTCCACTTTTGGTTGAATCACTAATCGGCAATAAGCTTTATCCGGATTGTTTTCGTAATAATTTTGATGGTATTCTTCGGCCGGATAAAAAGTTTTGAACAATGATACTTCTGTAACAATGGGCTGGTTGTATGCTTTTTCTTTGTTTAATGCATCAATATAAAATTCAGCCAATTCTTTTTGTTCCGAATTATGGTAAAAAATTGCCGAGCGGTACTGCGTTCCAATATCATTTCCTTGTCGATTCAATTGTGTGGGATCGTGGGCTATGAAAAAAGCTTGCAACAATTCTCTGTATGAAATCACTCGTGGATTAAAAACAATAGCACACGCCTCCGCATGCCCCGTGTTTCCAGAAGTTACTTCTTCGTAAGTTGGATTAGAAAGCGTTCCACCAGTATATCCCGATGTAACCGAAAGCACACCATTTAACTGCTTAAACTGTTCTTCTACACACCAAAAACATCCTGCTGCAAACGTTGCTGTATCTGTAACAACTTGTGTAGATGGCTTATTAGAGGCGGTGTTTCGGGTGGCAAATTCAGTAGTTTTCTTGTTGCAACCCAAAATAGGCATAATGAAAAAACTAGCTAAAATGATGCTGAACGTATTAATAAAAATCGATGATTTCATGTTTGCTTTCTTTTTGTGGATTATAAAATTACAAAGAATGGAATGTTTAATGATGAAAGAATTCCCTAACAACACGTTAAAAATATTTCTTTATTTTAACATTAATTCCAAATTACAATAAAAAATTACTACTTTGCTAATCGAATTCCTGTGAATTGCGACCTTAAATTGGGATAGAAAAAATTGCGGTATGTTTTACGGCTGTGGTTTGCTGGTGTAGCAATCGAAGCTCCACGCAAAACCATTTGGCTCACCATAAATTTGCCATTGTATTCGCCCACAGCACCTGCTTCTTTTTGAAATCCTGGATAAGGTAAATAGGCCGAATTTGTCCATTCCCAACAACTTCCCCAATTTAATTCTTCGGCTGCAACCTCCCACTCTACTTCGGTTGGCAAACGCATTTCTTTCCATTGGGCAAAAGCTGCTGCTTCGTAAAAGCTTACATGACAAACCGCTTGTTGCCTGTTTATTTCCTGCAATCCATTGAACGTGTAATACATCCATCTGTCATCAATAAAATGCCAATAAAGCGGTGCTTCTATTTGATGCTTTTGCACCCAATCCCAACCTTCTGCATGCCAATACTTAAAATCATGATAACCACCCGATTCTATAAATTGCAGATACTCTTCATTGGTAACGGGCGATGTTGCAATCTGAAAACGATTCAAAAAAACCTTGTGTCTGTTCTTTTCATTGTCAAAACAAAATCCGTCACCATTATAACCAATTTCATAAATACCTTCGTTAATAGTACACATTGAATCATCTAAAAACACTTTGTTTTCTGGCATTTTTTTGGATTCGTAAACAGGAAAAAGCGGGTTGTGTCCCAAGATATATTTTATATCTGCCAAAAGTAGCTCTTGGTGTTGCTGTTCATGATTTAATCCCAATTCCAATAACGGATGTAAATGCTCCGTAAAGTGGATACTTTGTAAAAAAAGCACCATTTGCGCATCTACATACGCCCTATATTGATAAATTTCTGCAACAGACGGACGGCTTAAATTACCTCTGTCGGTACGGATTACACGTGCACCAATTGTTTCGTAATAACTATTAAACACATAATTATAATTGGTGTTAAAAACTTGATAATCTGGCAAATGTGGTTGCAACAAAAAAGTTTCAAAGAACCAAGTAGTATGTCCTAAGTGCCATTTCGGCGGACTCACATCAACTATTGGTTGCACCACATAATCCTCAGTTTGTAAAGGTTTGCAAATAGTTTCTGTATGCATGCGAATGTGGCGATACATTGCCAGCCAATCTGTTTTTTTGGTTGTATTTTTACTAGAAGTGTTTTGATCCATTTTTTTCTTTTTTTAAGCCATCCAAATAGCATCAATAAACCATTTTTTAGAGTCACTAATATTTTTTAGCGACTGAAAGCCCGAGTGATGCATTAAATGATGGATTTGTTCGGTGGTGAATTTCTGTGAAATTTCCATGTCTATCAACTCATTTGCTTCAAAATCAATCACTTCATCATCAATTGTCACCTTTTGTTTACAAATACTAACCAAATAACTGCGGCATGCACCTGAAACAGGATCATAAATCGGATAATGTTGAAAATTTTCTATTTTGAAATCAGCATGCAATTCACGATTGATACGGTTTAAAAGATTCACGTTAAATGCTGCCGTAATTCCTTCAGAATCATTGTATGCAGCAAGAATGGTATGCGGATTTTTCTTTAAATCGAACCCCATAAGTACCATATCGCCCGGATGCAACTTGCTGTGCAGTTTTTTACAAAAAAACAATGCTTCGTCTGCTTCCATATTGCCGATATTTCCTCCTAAAAAAAGAACCACTTTACGGTTTTCGGATTGCTTGGTGGCTTGTTCTAGCATTTCAAAATAATCACCTTGCATTGGAACGACGGATAGCTGGGGCAATTTCGTTTCCATTTGCTGCACCAATTCCGACAAAATATTTTCGGAAATATCAATAGGAAGATAACTAAACGCTGCTTTTTTTTCTAGTAAATGTTGCAATAAATAAACCGATTTTGTGGCATCTCCAGCTCCTAATTCAATTAAATCGAACGGTGTGTGATTGTGCATTATCACTTCGACAATTTCACTGGTTTTGTTTTTAAAAATGTCTAGTTCACAATTTGTGAGATAGTATTCAGGCATTTTCATGATGGCTTGAAAAAGTCGGTCGCCAATTTTATCATAAAAATATTTAGACGGAAGTTTTTTATTTTCTTGGTTTAATCCCCTCAAAATATCAGCTCGAAAAATATCAGAATTTTGATTGATTTGATCTGGAGGATTAACAGCGTGTTCAGTTTTCATAACAATTTATTTTACAATAATCACGCAAATACCTTGCCCCAAAATAGAAATTTAGAGCATGAAATCAATAAATTCAAACCAAAACTTATACATTAAGAAAGTATTGACCATTCTAAAGAGCTTTCTCTTTAATAAGATTAAAATATGCCGATTTTTATTTAAAAATTGGTAGCAACAAAAGCTTTAAAATATTTACAATAAAAATTACTTACTTAAAATTAGTCTATAAACAAACCATTGTTAAAATAAAATAGCATATAAAAATCCCTTTTTAAGGTTTTTTTATACAATGTGGGGATTTTTTTACCATAATTTTTTGATAAAAAGTGGGTGGGTTTTATCAAAAAAAATTATTTTTAAAAATAAACAATTGATTTTAAGATTATTACATTGCATATCTATTTATTTGGCACTTAAATTGTTTTATACATTATGCTTTGAAATAGAAATGACACCTTTGGTGTAAAAACGCCCGATATTAAGTTATTGGGCGTTTTATTAAACTAAACTTACCTATGTTATCCGCAATAAAAAGTATTTACATCGATCGTGAAATCAAAAAAGATTTAAGTAGCTCACAAATTTTCAACCTCGGTATCGTATCGGCAAACTTGGACGATTTTAACAACAGATTTCAAACAAATATCGTTTTGGAATTTGACAGTTTTACAAATATGTTTTCATGTTTATCAGACAAAAATGATTTAGGTGTTTGGTTTTGCGACGGAATTGGCGAATTATTAGCATTTGCCAATAACCCCAACAACCATAAAAAAGATATTATTGATAAATATATAAACAGCAGAAAAACAGAAGTTGATCATTTGCGTATTTCTCCCTTATTTGAATCGTACCGAAAAAGATATATTCATTATGCACCGATTGGTTTTTTAAATGATGTCAATGAAATGTATATTAAAAATCAAATGGATATGCTATTAGATGTTAAAGTAGTTGCTTAGTAACTAATTATTATTATTTGAATTAGTTCAAAAATATACTTTTTAATATACAAAAAATAAAAATATGTAAAATATCCCCGCTTTGTAGAAACAAACATTAATTTGTGGGTAATTTATAAAACACAAAAAAGTAATAAAGTATATTAATATACTTTATTTTAAAAATCTAAAAAAGTAATATGTATCATTTATAATTTAAGAATTATAGAATCAACACATATCTCCTAATAATCTAAAAACCAATGATTTTTATAGGTAAAATATTAAGTATTGCATCTTCATGCTCTCAAAATATCGGGAATAATTAAGATAATCACAGCAACTTGTATTGTAGATAAATGATTTTTAACAAACCGAATTATATCCTTTAAATTTTAAAAGCACAAATTTTGCTTTAAAAAAATAGTACAAAAACATACTTTATAAAATTTTGTTAAAAATTAAGTATAAAAATATACTATATAAAATGTTATTAATATATTTACATACTAATAATTTTTAGAGTAACCGATTTTTTATATAACTTATTTTAAATCATTATGAGTAAAAAAGTAATAATATATCTAAATTTTATTAGCCTTTTGGCAACCATATTGGTGAATTATTTGCTGAATACAGGAACAATGAATAGCAATACAATGAAAAGTATATCAGACAGCTATTTCAATATGTTTACACCCGCAGGGTACGCATTCAGCATTTGGGGCATTATTTATTTGTTGTTGATAGCACATACCATATATAGTTTTTATCAGTTAACAAAAAAAAATAATAGCTCCATCATAGATTCCATAGGGCTCACGTTTATAGCCACCAACGTTGTTAATTGTTTATGGGTTTATTTTTGGTTGAACGATGCAATTCTTATGTGCCTGATTTTGATGATTGTGTTATTGATTTTATTGCTACGCATTCTACTCAACAGTCAGCAATTGCAACCTAAAATTGCAGTGAGAAACCTATTCATTACATGCCCATTTGCTATATATGTCGGTTGGGTTTCAGTAGCGCTCATTGCAAATACAGCCGTTTGGCTTACAAAAATAGAATGGAAACCAATTTTTTTTACAGAAGTAGGCTGGACAATTTTAATGCTAATTATCGCCGGAATCATTGGCGTATATATCAGTTGGAAATACAATGCGATTGCGTTTGGTGTGGCTGTTGCTTGGGGAGTTGCAGCAGTAGCGGTAAGTAATTTTAATGAAAATTTTAATATTGTAATCACAGCCGTTATTGTATGCATCGCCATATTATCAGTTTGTTTATACCGTTTAATGCACAAAATAATACCCGCAGATTAATTGAATAAATATTTATCGAATACTTAAATCCTTGTAAATTATATAACTATTAAATTGATTAATTATGAAAATTAGAACATCCTTAAAAAAGTTTGCAAGTGCAACATTTGCATTCGCATTCCTTGCATTAACCACTTCGTGTAACGACGATGAGTCAACACCAATAATGCCTCAGCAAAAAACAATCGCAACCATTGTAAGCGAAAATGCAGATTACAGCCTTTTAAAAGCTGCTGTAACAAAAGCAAATTTAGGAGAAACACTAAACGGCACCGGCCCTTTTACAGTGTTTGCACCCAACAATCAAGCATTTGCAGCTTCGGGTATTTCCCAACAAACCATTAACAGCCTTTCAGAAACCGCTTTAAGCGATATTTTATTATATCATACATTGGCTGCAAAAGTAATGGCTGCAGATGTACCCGCAGGACCGAACGCTGAAGTTACAACTGTTGGTGGTGACAAAATATACGTTACCAAAGACAGCAGAGGGGTATTTGTAAACGGTTGGAAAGTAACCACTGCCGATATCGCCGCATCAAACGGAGTTATTCATTCAATTGAGCGTGTATTAATGCCGCCAACACAAGATATCGTAGAAATGGCACAAGCAAACTCAAACCTCTCTTACTTAGTAGCAGCTGTATTACGTGCTAGCGAAGGTTCAACAAACGTTGCTAATATACTTGCAACTACAAATAATCTAACTGTATTTGCACCAACCAATCAAGCATTTATAGACGCTGGTTTTCCTACCATAGCATCAATACAAAATGCAGATCCAGCTGCTTTAACATCAATACTAACTTATCACGTGATTGCTGCTCGTGCATTCTCATCTGACCTATCAAATGGTCAATCACTAAATACTGTAAATGGTGGAACATTAATGGTAGCTTTAGGAAATCAAGCAACCGTAAAAGGCAATGGAAACAGCACACCTTCTGTAATTACATCAGTAAATATGTTGGCAACAAATGGCGTAGTTCATTTAATTGACCGAGTTTTACTTCCATAATAATAGTTAAATGTTATTTTATTGAGTGTTCAAACCGTCTCACAAGTTGAGGCGGTTTTTTTATGCAAATA
This sequence comes from Flavobacterium sp. CBA20B-1, assembly GCF_028473145.1. Classification (NCBI taxonomy): domain Bacteria; kingdom Pseudomonadati; phylum Bacteroidota; class Flavobacteriia; order Flavobacteriales; family Flavobacteriaceae; genus Flavobacterium; species Flavobacterium sp. CBA20B-1. Next base: position 2,646,208 of record NZ_CP092370.1, on the reverse strand, counting down.
GGCACTGTACATTTTATTTTTTTGGGTAACTGATTATAAAATTTAGATATTTATCCTTAAATATAATGATTAAATGCTTTTGATGAGATTTTTAGCTTTCTTATAACAGATTCATGGATTTACTCGGATTTTCAACAATATACAGCAATACAATATACAGCAATACAATATACAGCATTACAATATACAGCATTACAATATACAGCATTACAATATACAGCATTACAATATACAGCATTACAATATACAGCATTACAATATACAGCATTACAATATACAGCATTACAATATACAGCATTACAATATACAGCATTACAATATACAGCATTACAATATACAGCAATACAATATACAACCTACATTATACAGTAATCATCAGCTAACCGCAATAGGGATTGCAGCCTTGTTGGAGCTCTTTGTTTTTGATAGAAAACAAAAGCGACGGCGGAAAGCCCGACCTGAAACGTTAGTGGAAGGGATTGCCCTTGTAAAATTAAATGAAATCAATAATTTTTTCTAATGCCATCCCACGCGAGCCTTTGATGAGTAGCAAATTGCTGTTGATGGTTTGTTTTTTAAGATGTGTAATGAAATCTTCTAAATTGATGAAATATTTTACGGTATCTGATGTTATTTGATTGCTGTAAAAATGTTGCCCTATAAAAATGGTTGGTATTTTGGTTTCGATAGCTTGTTTGATAATGGTTGTATGCTCTGTATTGGATGAGGTGCCCAATTCGAACATATCGCCTAAAATCATGGTTTTTGAAGGCTCTTGTAGTTGGCAAAAATTATCAATGGCTACTTGCATGCTGCTTGGATTGGCATTGTAGGCATCTAATAGAATGTTTTTATTGTTTATTTTTGTCCACTGTGAGCGGTTGTTTTGCGGGATGTATTCCTCGATGGCTTGCTTAATTGTTTCGAATGGAATGTTGAAATAATTACCTATGCAGACTGCAAAAGCGATGTTGGGCAGGTTGTATGATCCGGTTAGATTGGATTGTATATCGATATTGTTTACTTGCATAGATGCCATGGGTTGGGCATTTGCATTGTTGATTTGCAGGTTTGCAGCTGGATTATTTTTGGTGGAAAATCCGTAATGATTGATAGATTGTGTTTTTTGAACTTGTGTGGCATCGTCAAAGTTTACAAAAGCCGTTTTTTTGTTTTCACTGAGGTAGTCATACATTTCGCTTTTGCCTTTAATGACTCCTTCTATACCGCCAAAACCTTCTAGATGTGCTTTGCCAAAATTGGTGATGAAACCAAAATCGGGTTGGGTGATTTTGCACAATAATTCGATTTCTTTTTGATGGTTTGCTCCCATTTCAATGATGGCAAGGTCTGTTTCTTCGGTAATTCGCAAAAGGGTGAGTGGTACACCTATATGATTGTTTAAATTTCCAATGGTGGCAATGGTGTTGTATTTTTTGCTTAGAACCGCGTGAAGGAGCTCTTTGCTTGTGGTTTTTCCATTGCTTCCAGTTAGTGCGATTATGGGTAATCCAATATGAAACCTATGAAAACCGGCTAAATCTTGAAGGGTTTTAAGTACGTCGGTTACAATAATGAGCTTATTATTTTCTATTTTTTTTAGGTTGATATCATCTACAACGGCGTATGCGGCTCCTTTTTCAAGGGCTTGCAAAGCAAATTCATTGGCGTTGAAATTGGCTCCTTTCAAAGCAAAGAACATACTGTTGGGCAAAATGTTTCGTGTGTCGGTGCTCACACCATTGCATTGTGTGAACAATGCGTAAAGTTCGAATAATTCCATAATTGTACTTAAAGTCTTTAAGTGTTTTGTGTTGCAAATTTAACATTATTTAGTTTTTAGCGAAACAATTACTGCAAAACAATCTATACCATATTCTCTGGCTTTACCCATTCATCAAATTCATCAGAGGTGAGGTATCCCAAAGCAATTGCCGTTTCTTTTAAAGTGGTATTGTTTTTATGCGCCATTTGGGCAATCTCGGCGGCTTTGTAATAGCCTATTTTAGGGTTTAAAGCGGTTACCAGCATTAACGAGTTATCAACCAACTCTTTAATTCGATCATAATTTGGTTCAATACCTTTTGCGCAATGCTCATTAAACGATGCACAAGCATCGCCAATTAATTGTGCGGATTGTAGAAAGTTTGCTGCCATGAGTGGTTTAAATACATTCAGTTCGAAATGACCTTGCGCACCGCCAAATGTAATTGCTACATCGTTACCAATGACCTGAGCGGCAACCATTGTTAATGCTTCGCATTGTGTAGGATTTACTTTACCGGGCATAATAGACGATCCTGGTTCGTTTTCGGGAAGCAACAATTCACCGATGCTCGATCTGGGTCCTGATGCAAGCATGCGGATATCGTTTGCGATTTTGTTTAATGAAACGGCTAATTGTTTTAACGCACCATGGGTTTCCACAATGGCATCGTGTGCAGCCAAAGCCTCAAATTTATTTTCAGCGGTTATGAATGGAAATTTTGTGAATTGTGCAATATATTTTGCTACCAATACATCATAACCTTTTGGAGTGTTTAAACCGGTGCCAACAGCTGTTCCTCCTAAAGCAATTTCGGTTAAATGAGTCAATGTGTTTCTTAAAGCTTTTAATCCGTGGTTAAGCTGAGATACATAACCTGAAAATTCTTGACCTAAGGTAAGCGGAGTGGCATCCATTAAATGTGTTCGTCCAATTTTTACTACACTTTTGAACGCTTCTGCTTTTTCTTGTAAGGTATTTCGCAATTGTTCGATTCCCGGAATGGTAACTTGCTGAATGATTTTATAAGCCGCAATGTGCATCGCAGTTGGAAATGTGTCGTTTGATGATTGTGATTTATTCACATCATCGTTTGCTTTTAAAATGCTTTTTTCGGCACCAATTTCTAAACCAGCTAGAACTTGTGCTCGATTGGCAATTACTTCGTTTACATTCATATTAGATTGCGTTCCGGAACCCGTTTGCCAAATCACCAAAGGAAACTGATCGTTTAATGTTCCACTCAAAATTTCATTACAAACGGCAGCAATGGCATCTCTTTTTTCTACCGAAAGTACCCCTAAATCGCAATTGGCATAAGCAGCGGCTTTTTTTAAATAAGCAAATCCTTCAATAATTTCGATAGGCATAGATGCTTCTGCACCAATTTTAAAATTGTTTCGGGAACGTTCAGTTTGTGCACCCCATAGTTTATCTGCGGGTACTTTTACAGGACCCATTGTATCGGTTTCAATTCTATATTCCATCTTTATTAGTTGTTTTGTTGATACAATTAAAGGTACGGCTTAAAATCGATTAATCCATTTTTAGAAATATTTTTTAGAATTAATTAAGATTTTTGTTTGGGTAGTTAAAGTTTCGTTATATCTTTGTAACTGTATACACAAAAAATTCCGGAATCATGTTTGAATTTCAACAATTTATAGCTTTTTTAATTGGGTTAACAATCTTAACCATGGGTTTTTGGTTGATGTTTTTCCTTGTTAGCTTTGTATTTTACTGGGCTTTTGGAGGAGCAGCTGATCTTATTAAAGAGAAAAAAGCTAAAAGAGATGCATAAAAATATGTATTAAAAAAAAATCCTTTTCGTTTGAAAAGGATTTTTTTGTTTTTTTAGCCCATTGTGGTATAAACATTCTGCACATCGTCGTCTTCCTCGATTTTATCCAAAAGTTTTTCAACATCTGCGATTTGCTCCTCAGTGAGTTCTTTTGTTACTTGCGGAATTCGATCAAAACCAGATGATAAAATTTCCATATTGCGTTCTTCTAATTCTTTTTGAATCGAACCAAAGCTATTAAATGGTGCATAGATTAAAATACCGTCTTCGTCTTCAAAAATCTCATCTACACCTGCATCGATTAGCTCTAATTCAAACTCTTCCAAATCCAAACCTTCCACTTTAGCTATTCTGAAATTGCAGGTATGATCAAACATAAACTCAACAGAACCTTGTGTTCCTAAAGTTCCATTACATTTATTAAAGTATGAACGAATGTTTGCGACTGTTCGGTTGTTATTATCTGTGGCTGTTTCAATTAATACGGCAATTCCGTGGGGCGCATAACCTTCAAACAAAACTTCTTTATAGTTAGCTGTATCTTTGTCGGATGCCTTTTTAATTGCACGTTCTACGTTGTCTTTCGGCATATTAGCCGCCTTAGCATTTTGAATAACAGCACGCAAACGGGCATTGGTTTCAGGGTTTGGACCACCTTCTTTAACAGCCATAACAATGTCTTTACCAATGCGAGTAAACGTTTTAGCCATTGCCGACCAACGTTTCATTTTTCTTGCTTTTCTAAATTCAAATGCTCTTCCCATTTCTTCTTTTTATTAAATTTATACAAAATTATAGAAAAGTTGTTTTTCTTAAAAAAAAAACACTATTTATTTTGCATAAGAAAACTGCTTCGTTAAATTAGGCTTATTTAGTTTTATTGATTTTTACAACAAAAATATTATGCACGCATACTTTTTTGTATATTTACTTAACCAACTAAATGATAATATATGGATTTTTCACAGAAAATGTTACGCGACAATGCGTTAAAAGATAAAGTAATCATCGTAACAGGCGGTGGCAGTGGTTTGGGTAAAGCAATGACTACCTATTTTTTAGAATTAGGAGCAAAAGTTGCCATCACCTCTCGCGATATTGAGAAGCTAAAAAACACCGCTACCGAATTAGAGCAACAAACCAGTGGAACATGTTTACCGATTGCTTGCGATGTTCGTCATTACGATCAGGTAGAAAATATGTTGCAACAGGTTTTGTCGGCTTTTGGAAAAGTCGATGTGTTGTTAAACAACGCTGCGGGTAACTTCATCTCTCCTACCGAACGTTTATCGGCAAATGCTTTTGATACCATTATAGACATTGTTTTAAAAGGCAGCAAAAACTGTACGCTTGCTTTAGGAAAACATTGGATTGACAAAGGCGAAAAAAACAAAACCGTTTTAAATATTGTTACCACGTATGCTTGGACAGGTTCGGGTTATGTAGTGCCAAGTGCAACTGCAAAAGCAGGAGTTTTAGCAATGACGCGCAGTTTGGCAGTGGAATGGGCTAAATACGGAATTCGCATGAATGCTATTGCTCCAGGACCTTTTCCTACAAAAGGTGCTTGGGACAGATTACTGCCAGGTAATTTAAAAGATCAGTTTGATATTACCAAGCAAGTTCCGTTACGCCGTGTAGGCAATCATCAGGAACTGGCGAATTTAGCTGCTTACTTAGTTTCGGATTTTTCACAATACATCAACGGCGAAGTTGTTACTATTGATGGTGGTGAGTGGTTGCAAGGTGCTGGCGAATTTAATATGCTGGAAAATATTCCAAAAGAACTGTGGGATATGCTGGAGCAAATGATTAAAGCAAAAGGGAGTAAATAATAATCCGTTTAGCGCAAATTACTTAAAGCAAAATACATTACAAGGATATTTCTCGAGACACTGGAATACTGTATCTTGAAACCTTAAAAATAATAAACCAACATGCTAGATTATAGTAATAAAATAGGTTTGATTTTTTACACTCTTTAAATCTTGAATAGAAATGTGTATAAAAACACGGAAGAAAAAGAGATCTAATTTGAAGATAGTTTTGTAGATTTTATCAGCTAAATCTATAAATTGACAATAAAAATTCAATACTCATAAGATATTTTTAATAAGTAAAGTACAATTCTATTAGTGAAATCAAATCAATAAAAAAATTTACCAGCCAAATACGCTAATTTTTTGGTTGGTTAAATGGGAAATTAAATTTGCACATAAACACTTGCTTAAACAATAATAATTAATAAAACCTCCTTAAGAGGTTTTATTTAGTTTCGGTATTTTGTAAGACTTCTTCCTTGGCACTTTTTACATCTTTAAAATGCGTTGGTGCCAAACCGGTTACTTTTTTAAACTGATTGCTTAAATGACCTACCGAACTGTAGTTCATTTTATAAGCAATTTCGCTCAAGGTTAATTCATCGTAAACCAACAATTCTTTTACCTTTTCTATTTTTTGAAGTATATAGTATTGTTCAATAGTTTGCGATTCCTGAGTTGAAAAAAGCGAACTTAATGATGTATATTCTGTTTGCAATTTACTTGCTAAATATTCAGAAAGTGTAATGGTTAAATCGTTCATGTCTTTAGAAACCAACTCAATAATCTGGTTTTTAATACGCTCAACCGTTTGACTTTTTTTATCGTCTAAAATTTCAAAACCAAGTGCTACTAATTTTGCTTCAATTCTATTTCTGTCGTCATGAGTGATCGGATCGTGAAATTCAACCAATCCAAGCTCCACATCGTTCACATCATATCCCAAATCTTCCATTGTTTTTTCAACAGCCATAATACACCTTGGGCAAACCATGTTTTTAATGCGTAGGGTTTTCATAAATTCTTACTTTAATTTTGATTTTTTCAAATATATCATAAACCCCTCGTTTTTTCAAATTATTTAGGGTTTATTTCGTTAAATGGTCAAAATTACGCTTTTAATTTTCAACAAGAATATTTGGCAACTATTTCACACAAAATTAATATGGAAAACGTAAATTTGGGTAAAACTTATTGGAATGAAAGTACAAATTTGGTCGGATATTATGTGTCCGTTTTGTTATATAGGAAAGAAAAATTTCGAAGCCGCTTTAGAAAAACTTCCGTTTAAAGATCAAGTGGAAGTAGAATGGAAAAGTTATCAGTTAGACCCTGAATTAAACGAAACATCGGGATCAAAAACAATCAACGAATATCTTGCTGAACGCAAAAGAATGCCAATCGCTCAAATCGAACAAATGCAAATGCGTATAAAAGATATGGGCAAACAGGTGGGCATTGGTTTTAATATAGAAAATGCCATTGTGGCAAACACGTTTCCGGCGCACAAACTGATCCATTTTGCAGCAAAAAGCAATAAAGCGAACGAAGCGGAAGAATTGTTGTTTCATGCGTATTTTATCGATGGAAAAAATGTTGCCGATCACGAAGTATTGGTAAATATTGCCGAAGAATTAGGTTTAGATACCGATCAGGCGCAGTACGTTTTAAATTCTGATACTCTTGATTACGAAGTAAAACAAGATATTTTAGAAGCAAGAAATATCGGAGTTTCCGGAGTTCCGTTTTTTGTGCTAAATGATAAATACGCGCTTTCGGGTGCACAACCTATCGATTTGTTTGTAGAAGCTTTAACACAAACCTACAATGAAACCAACTCTAATAATTCAGCAGAAGGAAATTCGTGTACAATTGATGGGTGTGAATAATAGTTATTATGGATAAATATAAAGTATTGATTGCAGATGATTCCGAAAGGGAAAATTCTTTTATTGAAATCTGGTTTGATTATAAATTGATAGCTGAAATTACAAATGAGAATAATTCTATTTGTATAAATTTCTTCGATGTAAAAGACCTAAATTTAGATTTTAATGACTTTTTTACTATGGTTAATAATATACAAGTGAATTTAATTGAAAAAATACAGAAATAAAACATTACTCGGTTTTACAATAATTTATCATTTAGTGGCATTGATTTCGTTGTTTGGATTATATCCAAAAGATATATTCTATAATGAATTTGCTGATATTGGTATTTATGTAACAATTCCTATTTCATTTATTAGTTGGGGATTGCGTTTTTCCTCAACGAAAGTAGATTTGCTAGTAATTGGGATTCAACTATTTTTTTTCATCTTAAATTTATACATAAATAAAAGAATTGAAAGAAAACAGCGTTACTAATTTTTTCAATTTAATTTCAAAAAAACTACTTTTGCAAAGCTTTAAATTATGCAATCATGTACAAATCCATCATTCGTCCGCTTTTATTCAATTTTGATCCTGAAAAAGTGCATCATTTTACTTTTTCAATGATAAAAACCATGCACGCCATTCCGGGTATGAAATCGGTTTTTAAGTCGATTTATCAAATAAACGATAAAAGATTGGAACGCGAAGTTTTTGGCTTGAAATTTAAAAATCCGGTTGGTTTGGCTGCCGGATTAGATAAAGATGCAAAAATTTACAATGAATTGGATGCTTTTGGTTTCGGATTTATCGAAATTGGAACCATTACGCCAAAACCGCAAGAGGGAAATCCTAAAAAACGTTTGTTCCGTTTAAAAGAAGATTCAGGAATTATCAACAGAATGGGCTTTAACAATGGCGGAATTGATTTGGCAATTGAACGATTAAAGCAAAATAAAGGCGTTTTAATTGGTGGAAACATTGGTAAAAATAAAGTCACTCCAAATGAAGAAGCTGTAAACGATTATATGATTTGTTTCGATGCTTTGTATCCTTATGTAGATTATTTTGTTGTGAATGTAAGCTCGCCCAATACGCCGAATTTACGTGCGTTGCAAGACAAAGAACCGTTAACGGAATTGTTATCAACTTTACAAAATAAAAATCTTAAGCAACCAAAACAGAAACCGATTTTGTTGAAAATTGCGCCCGATTTAACCAATGAGCAGTTGTTGGATATTATAGATATTGTAAACGATACCAAAATTGCAGGTGTTATTGCTACAAACACCACTATTTCGCGCGATGGCTTACAATCTGCAAACCAAACAGAAATGGGCGGATTATCAGGCAAACCGTTGGCAAAAAGATCAACCGAAGTCATTCGTTTTCTATCAGAAAAAAGTAATAAATCGTTCCCGATAATAGGTGTAGGCGGAATACATTCTGCTGCCGATGCGTTGGAAAAATTAGATGCGGGTGCTTCTTTAGTTCAAATTTATACAGGCTTTATTTACGAAGGACCTGCCTTGATTAAAGAAATCAATCAAGCGATTTTAAAACGCAGTTAATGACGTTAGAAACCATTATATCGTTCTTTCTAACAAGCTTGGCGTTAACCATTTCGCCAGGACCCGATATAATGTATGTTTTATCAACGAGTTTAGCCAAAGGAAAACAGTTTGGTATCGCAGCCGCAATAGGTTTAAGTTCGGGTTTGCTGTTTCATACCACGTTGTTGGCATTTGGAATATCGACCTTAATTGTAGCTATTCCGTGGCTTTTTATCGCTATAAAAGTTTTTGGAACGTTGTATTTACTTCGAATTATCTACCTTTTATATAAAGCACCTATCGAACCTATTACGGTTAGTGTTGATAAAGCGCCCATTTCACGAAGCAATGTGTTTCAACAAGTTCAACAAGGATTAATCATGAATATTCTGAACCCGAAAATCATGTTGTTCTTTTTGTCGTTATTTCCTTCGTTTTTGCATCCCGAATTCGGAAACATCAAAATGCAAGTTTATACATTAGGCAGTATTTTTATGATACAAGCCTTTCTTGTATTTTGTTTAATCGCGGTTTTAAGTGGATATGTCAGCAAATTCTTAAAAAGAAACACCTACATTCAAGCATACATGAATTATTTTCAGATTGCTGTTCTTATTGCCTTAATTGTATTTATGTGGATTAAATAGATAAACATTAGTTATTTATTTTTTTGCAGATATTTTATCTTTCTATTATCTTTGAAACTTATGAAGCCAGTAAAAATAATAGAATGTCCGCGCGATGCCATGCAAGGCATTAAAATGTTTATTCCTACCGAACAAAAAGTTCAATACATTCAATCGTTGTTGCGTTGTGGTTTTGATACATTAGATTTCGGAAGTTTTGTTTCGCCTAAAGCCATTCCGCAAATGCAGGATACTGCTGAGGTTTTGGCACAGTTGGATCTATCAGAAACCAAAACAAAATTACTGGCTATTATTGCAAATACAAAAGGTGCCGAAATGGCATCGGTTCATAATGAAATTCAGTATTTAGGTTTTCCTTTTTCTATTTCAGAGAATTTTCAAATGCGCAATACGCATAAAACCATTGCAGAATCTATCGTTACTTTACAAGAAATTTTAGAAATCGCCAATAAAACCAACAAAGAGGTTGTGGCATATCTTTCTATGGGCTTCGGAAATCCGTACGGCGATCCTTGGAATGTGGATATTGTTGGCGAATGGACAGAAAAACTGGCAAATATGGGCGTGACTATTTTGTCGCTTTCTGATACCGTTGGATCTTCAACTGCAGAAGATATTGATTATTTGTTTTCTAATTTGATACCAAAATATCCTAACATCGAATTTGGTGCACATTTACATACAACTCCCGATGCTTGGTTTGAAAAAATTGATGCAGCTTACAAAGCAGGCTGTATCCGTTTTGATGGAGCTATTAAAGGGTTTGGCGGCTGCCCAATGGCAAAAAATGATTTAACAGGAAACATGCCAACCGAAAAAATGTTGAGTTATTTTACGGCAAATAGAGCTGCAACCAACGTTCAGATGACTTCTTTTGAAGCTGCTTATAACGAAGCATTGAAGATATTTAATTTTTATCACTAAAATTTTATTATATCGTAAAAAATCATTAAATTCGCATGCAATTCAACTACAATTGCAACATGAAAGCACACACAACTAAAATTGTCGGACAAGGATTAACCTATGACGATGTACTTTTAATACCTGCTTACTCAGAAATATTACCGCGCGAAGTAAGCATTCAATCAAGATTTACAAAAAATATTACCTTAAACGTTCCAGTAATTTCTGCTGCGATGGATACCGTAACAGAAAGTGCAATGGCAATTGCTATGGCTCGTGAAGGCGGAATCGGCGTTTTGCATAAAAACATGACGGTTGAACAACAAGCTTTGGAAGTGCGCAAAGTGAAACGTGCAGAATCGGGTATGATCATCGATCCAGTAACATTACCTTTAACAGCTACTGTGGGCGATGCAAAAACAGCAATGAAAGAAAACGGTATTGGCGGAATTCCTGTGGTTGACGAAAACCAGATTTTAAAAGGAATTGTTACAAACAGAGACTTGCGTTTCGAGAAAATGAACAATCGTTCTATTTTAGAGGTAATGACTTCCGACAAATTGGTTACTGCACTAGAGGGAACCACATTGGCTGATGCGGAACAAATTCTTCAAGAAAACAAAATAGAAAAATTGCCAGTTGTAAACGGCGATTATAAATTGGTAGGCTTAATCACGTTTCGCGATATTACCAAACTAACCTTAAAACCAAACGCAAACAAAGACAAATTTGGTCGATTACGCGTTGCTGCTGCATTAGGTGTTACTGCCGATGCTGTGGATCGTGCAAAAGCATTGGTTGCGGCTGGTGTTGACGCATTGATTATTGATACAGCACACGGACATACAAAAGGTGTGGTAAATACGTTGAAAGAAGTAAAAGCTGCTTTCCCAGAAATTGATGTAGTAGTAGGAAATATCGCTACTGCAGAAGCTGCATTATATTTAGCTGAAGCTGGTGCCGATGCCGTTAAAGTGGGTATTGGTCCAGGATCAATCTGTACAACTCGCGTTGTTGCAGGTGTAGGTTTTCCGCAGTTTTCTGCTGTAATGGAAGTTGCTGCTGCTTTAAAAGGAACAGGCGTTCCAGTGATTGCCGATGGTGGTCTTCGTTACACAGGTGATATTCCTAAAGCATTGGGTGCTGGTGCAGACTGTGTAATGTTAGGCTCTATGTTGGCAGGAACTAAAGAATCTCCAGGCGAAACCATTATTTTTGAAGGTCGAAAATTTAAAACATACCGTGGAATGGGTTCTGTAGAATCAATGAAGCATGGATCTAAAGACCGTTATTTCCAAGATGTGGAAGACGATGTGAAGAAATTAGTTCCAGAAGGAATTGAAGGTCGTGTTCCGTACAAAGGCGAGTTAAATGAATCAATGACGCAGTTTATTGGTGGTTTACGTGCCGGAATGGGTTATTGCGGCGCAAAAGATATCCCAACGTTACAAGAAACGGCGCGTTTTGTGCAGCTTACATCGTCAGGAATTGGTGAATCGCATCCTCATAATGTTACCATTACAAAAGAAGCTCCGAATTATTCGAGATAAAATAAAATCTAATTGAATAAAAAAACCAGCATTTTCAGCTGGTTTTTTTAGTTTTATTTTATCCTAAAAACGGATATCTGTAATCTGTATCAGGTACAAATGTTTCTTTAATAGTTCGCGGAGACACCCAACGCAACAAGTTAATCATAGAACCTGCCTTATCATTTGTTCCAGAACCTCTTGCACCACCAAATGGTTGCTGACCCACAACGGCTCCAGTTGGTTTATCATTAATGTAGAAGTTTCCTGCTGCATTTTCTAATGCTTTGGTTGCTGTTTCAACTGCATAACGACATCCAGAGAAAATAGCGCCTGTTAAGGCATATTCAGATGTACTGTCAACCAATTTTAAACTTTCTTCCCACTTTGCATCTTCATAAACATAAACCGTTAAAACAGGTCCAAACAATTCACGCTCCATGGTATCATACTTTGGATTGGTTGTTACGATAACGGTAGGTTCTATAAACCAACCTTTTGATTTGTCATAACCTCCACCAACAATAATTTCTGCTTCGTTTGATGCTTTTGCATCATCGATTGCTTTTGCCAATTTATCAAAAGAAGATTCAGAGATTACTGCCGACATAAAATTACTCATGTCTTCTGGTGATCCCATTTTAAAAGATTTCACATCTTCAATTACGAAGTTTTTAATTTCTTCCCACAAAGATGCTGGAATATAAGCCCGAGATGCTGCAGAACATTTTTGTCCTTGGTATTCAAAAGCTCCACGAGATAATGCTGTGGCCACTTCCTTGGCATTAGACGATGGGTGTGCCCAAACAAAATCTTTTCCACCAGTTTCGCCTACGATGCGAGGATAGGTTTTGTATTTGTGAATATTATTGCCAATTGTTTTCCAGAAATCATTAAAAACGCCTGTTGAACCAGTAAAGTGAATTCCTGCGAAATCTGCAGAATCTAAAATAGTGTTAGTAATCATCGCCGAATCACCATAAATAACGTTGATAACGCCATCTGGCAAACCTGCTTTTTTGAATATCTCTACAATTACGTTTGCAGAATAAATCTGTGTTGCAGCCGGTTTCCAAACCACAACGTTCCCCATCATTGCCACACACGATGGTAAGTTTCCAGAGATTGCTGTGAAGTTAAAAGGAGTAATTGCATAAACAAATCCTTCTAACGGGCGTTGTTCTACGCGGTTCCAAATACCTTTTGCTGAAATGGGCTGTTGTTTGTATATTTCGGTCATGTATTGCACATTGAAACGCAAAAAGTCAATCAATTCGCAAGCTGCATCAATTTCTGCTTGGTGCACCGTTTTTCCTTGAGCAATCATTGTTGCAGCATTTATTTTGGCACGGTATGGTCCTGCGATTAATTCAGCAGCTTTTAAAAAAATCGATGCACGGTGTTCCCATGCCATTTGCGACCATTTTACACGAGCTTCTAAAGCTGAATCAATAGCTTCTTGAATTAAATCTTTGCTTGCTGTGTGATATGTTCCCAAGTGATGTTGGTGATCAAATGGTGGAAATAAGTTTTTGGTATTTCCGGTTTTAATTTCTTTACCACCAATATACAATGGAATATCAACTGTAGATTGATACATTTCCTTGAACGCTTTTTGCACTTCTTCACGCTCTGTTGTTCCCGGAGCGTAGGTTTTTACGGGCTCGTTCACTGCAATTGGAACGTTAAAAAATCCTGTAGCCATTAGTTAAATAATTTTTAGTTGAATATATATGGAACACTCATATTAAATAAAGGAATTTTTACATGGAAAATCTGCGAATTGCTAAAATTAACAAATGTAAAATAGCCTTGCATGCTTCCTATAAATCCTAAAATATAAGCACCTGATGTGTATTGAAAGGTTTCATTGGGATTTACGATTGGTTTTTTTCCAATTACCCCTTCCCCATCTACTGTTTCTACTCCGTTTAATGAATCTTTTATAACCCAACAACGTCGCAGAAGTTGCACTACATCGTTTCCTTGATTTTGAATACTTATTTCGTAATTAAAAAAATTCACAAGATTGTTTAAATGCAAACTTTGTTTTACATATTTTACTTTAACGATAATTTTTATTCCTCTTGTGATTTTTGAAACCATTTTTTAGAAATTTATTCAAAATTACAAATAAATTTTTAATTGGTAATAAGTTTGCTGTCTGCTTTTCCTAAACCAATAATGCGATCGTATGGGTCGCTTTCGGTTTTGTAGTAAACCAATGTGTGGTATTGATTTTCTGTTTCAAAGAAATTACCATCGGGGTTTAGTTCTTCCAAAACTTTTCCGTTTGTTGTTGTTACCACATATTTGTAATTTGTAAATCCTTGTTTTAAAAGCAATGCCGTTTTATATGCTTTTTCGCTTTCGTTGAATTTTAATTCGGAATCGACATTTATTTGATAATCGTTAAACATGCCCACGATGTGCAATTCTTGTGAGTCAGGTAACTGTTCTAATTTATAAGTAAAATACACCCAGGCATAATCTGCTTCGGTGATATTGTTTTGTCTTAAAGCATTTCTGGTTTTAAAACCACCGTTTATATCTTGATAAAAAGTGTAGAAGTTGCTATTTTTTAAAGGAAATTTAGGTCGAAGATAAACCTGAAATAGATCGGTTCGTGTGATTCGTTCTACATTGTTGTTCACTTGCCGAATGTCGCTATCATCAAAAAACAAATATTCATTTCCAGCCCAAAAATTAGTTTCTTGGTCGTATTGATATTGAAATTGATTTCCAATCATGTATTGCGGTTGCAGATTGGTTAAGGCGTTAAACCATTGTCCATTTTGCAAAATCACTATTTGCACATTTTTTTTAGGATTTTGCAATTGCATTTCACCAAAATCAATAGTTAGATATACGTTTTGCTTGGCAGGAGCAACATCCAAATTACGTGTTTTTTTAATTTCCATTGCTACTGTTGTTAAGTCTTCATACAAAACAAATCGGCGTTCAATAATTTTTTCGTTGGCATCATTGTAAATTTCCAACATATAATTCCCAGATAGTAAAATTTTGGTATCCCGATTTGGAAACCGCACCGAATAATGAACAAAAGGTTGTAAAGTGTTAAACGATGTTTGATACGACGCAATCCGCAACGGTTGAATACCTCTGATGTACTGAGTTACTTTAAGGTTTGATGGTTTCCAATCTCGTGTATAATGCACAATTTTGTAGTAATAATCAGCTTCAATACCAGTTAAATCATCAAAAGAAAAAACAAAAGATTCATTCAATCTAAAAATGGGAATTAACGACTCGTTTCCTTGATGAAACGAAACCGATTTTATATAGTAAGGGTCAGCGATAGCATAGCTTGTTGTTGTTAAAATGAAGAATAAAAAGAAGAGTATATTTTTTTTCATACCATCAATTTTAGGTGATTGTTGTAAAGATACTAATCATTTACAAATCATGGGTTTAATTTTTTTTAATATTTTTTACGAACACTCGATTAAATTGTTTTATTTTGCAGTTAAATTTAAATAAAATATTTATTATGAAAAAAATCGTTTTATCATTAGCAGTTATTGGTGGATTAGTTTTCACATCTTGTAAAAAAGATGCCGCACAAGAAAACTTAGACAACAAATTAGATTCAATTACAGAACAAGCAAAAGACACCTTGAATGAAATTAAAGAAGAAGTTGCTGAAACAGTTGAATCTTTAGAATCAAAAATCAAGGAAGCGGAAGAAGAATTGAAAAAAGCTGTTACAGTAGAAGAAAAACAAGCAGCTACTAAAAAATTAAATGATGCAAAAGCTGCATTAGCTACTTTAAAAGGAGAAGCAATTTCTACAGCAGAAGAAGTAAAACAAGAAGCAACTGCTGCTGCTAATAAAGCTGGAGCTGCTGCTAAAAATACTGTAAAAAATGCAGAAAAAAAAGTAGAAAAAGCTAAAGAAGAAATTAAAACGAAAACAATTACAGTTAAGGATGGTGCTATTAAAAAAGCAGAAAACAAAGCTGTATTGACTAGCGATGATTTAAAAACCAGATAATAGGACGTTTCAACGAAAAAAATTGGACTGCTTCAAAATATAATTTTGGGGCAGTTTTTTTTATCAAATAAAAACACTTTAAATTTATCTAATAATTTTATTAAGCACTACTAAATAAAAAAAGTTGAGTTAGAAAATTATTCTAACCCAACCTTAACTTCAATATCTTTATTTAATTAAAGACTCTTAATTATTTAACAGTAATCGTATTGCTTAAGACAGAAAGTTTCCCAGCATTCATAGAGTTTCTAGATGAAACAAAATTAGCAACACCTTTTGCAGCTGATTTTCCTGAACTATTAACTCGAGGTGTTTTTCCATCGAAAGTTAAAGAAAATGGATTTCCGTTGATATTTCCAGAAGAAGCAGAATATGTTCCTACGAAAAATGGATCAGCAAAAGGAGCGTTAAAGTTAATAACTACATTTTCGTTAGATTGTCCAGCTAATGTAGTACCTTCAAAAACACCTGTAACTGTACCCGTTGTGTTTGTAGTTGTAGGCTCTTCATAAGTGTATTGATCACCACCAGCAGGAGTTGCAGGAGTAGTAAATCTAGCAATTGCAGTTGTGTTTCCTGAAACTGACTCTATTTGCCAGCTAGCAATTACTGCGGTTTGTGTGTTATCTTTGTAAAATAAGCCTCTAAAAACAACAACACTATTGTCAATGTCATACGTAGTTCCATTGTATGTAAAAGTACCTGTTCCTTCAGAAGGTACCACAACAGCTTCTTGAACATTAACTACAACTTCATTACTCATCTTGTCATTATACATAGCACTAAGAGTAACTTCACCAGCAGGCCCATTGATAACGAATGATCCATCTTCTGATTCGATATCTGTTTCTTCTCCATTAGCATATAGAATAGCACCTGTAATTGGTGTGCCGTCAGCTTCTTGAATACTTAATTCAAATGCTTCACCTGCATAAACATCAGCAGGATCAGTTACCAAAGCTAACTTAATATCCTGTGCAACAGGCGTTACTGGTGTAGAATCATCACCTCCACAAGATGTTACTGTTAATGAACCCGCAGCAACAAAAGCAATTGTTGCTAAAGATAAAAATACTTTTTTCATAATAGATTTATATTATTTTATTGTTAATTTATAAGTGCTAATTTAGGTATTATTTTTTAATAAACAATACTCAAAGCAAAAAAAATGCAATTTAACACAAATGAACTACTGCTGATAGCTTAAAAATTGCAGAAAATACTGTACATTTGAAATTCAAAACCTTATAATAACAAACCTTTTATATTAAATATGAACGAGCATTTTGAAACCAATCCGTTACTTGATCGTTTACCAAAGCATCTAAAACAATTTATAAAACCACAAAACTACGAAGATTATACCCCTATAAACCAAGCTGTATGGCGCTATGTAATGCGCAAAAATGTAGATTATCTTTCTAAAGTTGCTCATTCTTCGTATTTAGAAGGTTTAAAAAAAACAGGTATTTCTATTGAAAGCATCCCAAGCATGTATGGTATGAACCGTATTTTAAAGGAAATTGGCTGGGCTGCAGTGGCGGTAGATGGTTTTATTCCGCCAAACGCTTTTATGGAGTTTCAGGCTTATAACGTTTTAGTTATTGCTTCTGACATTCGTCAACTTGAAAACATTGAATATACACCCGCTCCTGATATCATTCATGAAGGCGCAGGGCACGCACCTATTATTGCAAATCCGGAATATGCAGAATATTTAAGACGATTTGGCGAAATTGGTTGCAAAGCTATTTCATCTGCCCACGATTATGAAATTTATGAAGCCATACGCGAATTATCTATTTTAGAAGAAGCAGAAGGCACGCCTGAAAGTGAATTGAAACGCATTCGCAACAAAGTAGATGAATTGCAAGCCAAAGCCACCGAGCCATCTGAAATGGCTTTGATTCGCAATTTGCATTGGTGGACCGTGGAATATGGTTTAATTGGAACTGTTGAAAATCCAAAGATATATGGTGCCGGATTATTGTCATCAATCGGCGAAAGCGAATGGTGTATGACAGATAAGGTAACAAAAATACCTTATAGTATTGATGCTGCTTATCAAGGTTTTGATATTACCAAGCCACAACCTCAACTTTATGTGACTAAAGATTTTGCGGAATTGAGTATGGTTTTAGAAGAATTTGCCAATAAAATGGCTTTGAGAACCGGAGGTTTAAGTGGTGTTGAAAAATTGATCCATTCTAAAGCTTTGGGAACTATTGAACTTTCAACTGGTTTGCAAATTTCGGGTGTTTTTACTAATGTGATTGAGCACGATGGTAAACCTGTTTATATTCAAACAACAGGGAAAACAGCCTTGGCTTATCGAGAAAAAGAATTGGTAAACCATGGAACAGCTTATCACTCCGAAGGTTTTGGTAGCCCTATTGGTCGTTTAAAACATATCAATTTAACAATTGAAGATATGGGGCCACGCGATTTGCAAGCATACAATATATATGAAGGAAATTATGTGGAATTAGAGTTTGAAGGCGATATTAAGGTAGCCGGTGAAATTATTACAGGTTCTCGAAATCTGCGCGGTGAAATCATTTTAATAAGTTTTAAAAATTGTACCGTTACTCATAATGAAACTGTGTTGTTTCAACCTGAATGGGGTACTTATGATATGGCGGTGGGCAAAAAAATTGTTTCTGCCTTTTCCGGTCCGGCTGATGTAAACAGTTTTGATATGATAACGCATGTACCAACCACTCAAACCATTAAATCGAAAAAAACCAATGAACGAGCAGCTTTAGAAAGTTTGTATCAAAAAGTGAGAAGTCATCGGGAACAACACTCATCTGAAAATTTGGAAGCTATTTTAAATGATTTAATCCATGAACATCCACAAGATTGGTTGCTTACTCTTGAGATAGTTGAACTATCCAAACAGCAAAGCCCAACACTTCATGACCGTGCTTTAGAACATTTGTTGCAAGTAAAAGCAAACAGACCCGAAGTGGCTCATTTAATTGCAAACGGATTGAATTTATTGTAATATTTTATTAAAAGACTCTAGTAAAAAAGAGTCTTTTTTTGTATTTTAACACTTTGTTATCACTTTCTAATTTTATTTTTAGAGAAATGTTTCTATTTTTGAGAAATTTAAAATACTACAAATGAACTTAAAAAAACTTACTTTAGGTCTTTTGATCTTACCTGCATCAATTTGGGCACAAGTTGTAGATTTAAACCAAAAACTACCAACAGACCCTGATGTACGTATTGGAAAATTAGACAACGGATTAACGTATTACATCCGTAAAAATGGAAAACCAGAAAAAAAAGTAGATTTACGTTTGGTTTTAAACGCTGGATCAATCTTAGAAACCGACAAGCAAGTTGGTTTGGCGCACTTTATGGAACACATGGTTTTTAACGGAACCAAAACGTTTCCTAAAAATGAATTAATCAGCTACCTTCAAAGCATTGGTGTGAAGTTTGGACAACACTTAAATGCCTACACTAGTTTTGATGAAACGGTATATTTCTTGCCAATTCCTTCAGATGATCCTGTGAAATTGGATAAGGGTTTCCAGATTTTAGAAGATTGGGCATTTAATGCCAATTTAGATGGAAAAGATATTGATGATGAGCGTGGTGTGGTTATTGAAGAATACCGTACGCGTTTAGGAGCGAATGAGCGCATGATGAAGAATTATTTGCCAAAAATGCTTTACAATTCAATGTATGCGAAACGTTTGCCAATTGGTACAAAAGAAAACTTAGAAACATTTAAACACGAAGAAATTCGTCAGTTTTATAAAGATTGGTACCGCCCCAATTTAATGGCTGTTATTGTGGTTGGAGATATTAATGTTGATGAAATGGAAGCTAAAATTAAAAGCCATTTCGGAAAATACAAAAACCCTGCAAATCCAAAAGAACGCAAATCATTTGATATTCCAAATCACAAGGAAACCTTTATATCTGTAAACACTGATAAAGAAGCCACCTCTTCAAACGTACAAATTTTTTATAAGGACAACGAAAAGGCAAAACCTTCAACAACGGTTGGCGATTATAAAAAAGATTTAATCGAAGGATTGTTTTCACAAATGCTAAACGCGCGTTTAGAAGAATACACCAACGATGCAAATCCACCATTTGTTTATGGATACAGCTTTCACGGCAGCATGTATGGGCGCGAAAAAGAAGCTTTTCAGTCAATGGCTATGACAGGCGAAGACAAACAATTAGAAGCTTTACGCGTTTTGGCTATAGAAAACGAACGTGCAAAAAGATTCGGTTTTACTCAGTCTGAATTAGAGCGTGCAAAAACAGAATATTTAGCGTTTTATGAAAAAGCATTTAACGATAAAGATAAAAACAATTCATCTGCTTACCTTGGCCAGTATCAAGGAAACTTTTTAGAAGGTGAAGCAATACCATCAATCGATTATGAATACAACTTGGTGAAAGATTTGTTGCCAACTATCTCATTGAA